>JBHLLJ010000001.1:0-83585 GCA_048885705.1 Candidatus Hermodarchaeota archaeon
GAAAATTGCTTCGGAAATCTTTAAATTAGGAGAATATTTAACAAAAGAAGTTAAAAGATTATCAAATAAGGCAAAAGAATACGAAAAATTAATATAATTTTTTATTATTATCTTTATTTTTTATTTTATATGTTCTTTTTTATTTAATATTTAAATGAGTAAGATAGATATTTAAAGCAGATATTATATTTTTACCAATAATAATCGGTTTTAATTATTACTGATTCTAATAAGCTAATTAATAAAATGCCTTATAGGTTAATTAAGAAAAAATATAAAAAGAAAAAATTACTATCTCTGAAAAACCAATAAATCAGATAATTTATCAGTTAAATAAAGAAGTGAAAATATTTTTTTACTCAAAAAGATGGTTGGAAAATAAGAATTTAATTTAAAACATAACAATTTCAATCAGATATACCACTTTCCGTTATGGAAAAAATAGCTTCTCCTTCTGGCAAATGAGGTGCATCGACAATCTTGGCGATTCTTTGTTCCCCCTTACCTTTTCTCAAATAAATCCTAATAGTAGACCCATGTGCTACAACATTGCCACCAGCTGCTTGTAATGGATTACCATAGAAGACATCAGGTTTTGATTGTACTTGATTTGTCACCACAATTGCCAAATCTGTATATATATCACATAATCTTAATAAATCATGTAGATGAGAATTAATCATTTGCTGACGATTCGCTAATGTGCCACGCCCGATATATTCACTTCGAAAATGCCCTATAAGGGAGTCTACAACGATTAATTTGACATTCTGTTCTTTGATCAAATTTGCCGCTTCTTTAATTAAAAGAACTTGGTGATCAGAGTTATAAGCTCGACCAAAAATTATATTTTTAAGGACTTTTTTGTGATCCAAATCCAACCCTTCAGCCATTTGAATAATTCTTTCAGGTCTAAATGTACCTTCAGTATCGATGTATAATGCTTTTCCATCAATTCCTCCTTTTTCTTCATCTAGTTGGACATTTACACATAATTGATGCATTATTTGAGTCTTACCAGTTCTAAACTCTCCAAAAAATTCAATTACACTACCTGTTTCAATACCACCACCTAATAAGTCATCTAATTCTTGACTTCCAGTCGTAATTCGAGCTATATTTTTTCTATGTTCCCATACATCTTCAGCACTCTTGAATCCAATATTTAATTTTTCCATACTTGCTTTTATTAGTTTAGCAGTAGTTTTTTCTCCTAAACCGCTTGCATCTTGAATGATACTTGGTGGTGTAAATGCAATTGATTCTAGACTAGAAAATCCTGCTTTTATTAATTTATTCAATGTAGCTTCTCCTACTCCCGGAAGCTTTTTTACAGCATTAACAGATTCTTGCATAGCATTTCCATTATATTGGATATCTTCATTGTCAATATCTAAATCATTTTCAAATTTGGCTTTTTGCTCGCTAGATTCATCAGATTCTAATTCATCAAAGGCTTCAATTAATTCTGCATCATCATCAAATTCATCATTATACTCATCTTCATTTAACTCAATTTTTTCATCTTCGAAATTATCTTCATTTTTAATTTCATTTTGACCAAAATTAAGATGTTCTTTATAGATTTTTCCTTTTGTATGATTTCGTCTACACTCTTTACAATAATAGGGTTTACCAATTTCAAATCTATTATGGTCTTCAATTTCTCTTGCTTTAGCCATATAAGATCATTAAAATAAGTGTAATTTTTATAGATACTATTTATTATGCATAGTTAGATAGGTGCTTATTTTAACTAAAATAGAGTTCTAATTTTCAAATTTATTTTTATAGTTAAAATATATGAAACGACAATATTCAGAAATTCTAAAATATAAAAAGGGACTTCTTTTCCTATTTATTAATTGATAAAATAATATAAACATGAATAAATTATATAAAGTTATTATTAAAAACACCAGTCATATTAGATGAAATCTTATGAAAATTAAAGTAAAATTTGAATGTTATCCAGATATGCTGGACACCATGATAAAGAATTCTATTAATGACATCAAAAATAATAAAGAGAATTGGGATCCCCCTTTTTTCTTTGATACTAAGACCTATTTAGATTTATCAAAAATTCAAAAAATAACAGATCAATATATTACTAATAATCTCAAGAATATAATAGTTCTAGGTACAGGAGGGTCAATCCAGACTTTCCTTGCCTTAAAACATTTAGCAAAACGAAAAATATTCCCTATTACTAGTTCTAGAACTGTAGAGTTAAAAGGGTGCTTAGAGAAAACTAGTCCTAGCAATTCTTTAGTGATTCCAATTTCAAGAGGAGGAGAAACTTTAGATGTAAATTCTACTATTGGAATTTTTTTAAGAAAGGGTTATCCTTTTTTAGGCCTTTCTTCAATGGGTACCATGTATAAAATATTAGAAGATAAACAAATACCTATTTTAGATGTCCCCGATCTTTCAGGACGTTATGCAGGATCCATTTCAAATGTTGCAATTGTACCGGCATATCTAGCGGGAGTAAATGTTGAGGATTTTTTAAATGGACTAGAAGAAGGATATAATATATTTTCAACTAATGATGATAATCCTGCTATAGAATTATCGACTTTTTTATATAGTTTATATAAGAAGGACTATAAAACTGTCTTTTCAATGCCTTATTCGAAAAATCTTGAAGGTAGCATTGGATTATGGGTTCAAGGTATTTCAGAGAGTACTGGGAAAGACGAAAAAGGTATGTTAGGCACGTATCAATCAGCACCATTATGTCAACATTCCGTATTAGAATATTTATTAGGGGGAACAAAAGGAAATGTCATCCCTATAATATGGACAATTGAAAATGAAATAGGTGACTTTGTTTTAGATTCTCCTATCTCATATATTAATCACCACACTGCACAAACTATAGTAAATTATCAAGCTAATGCTACTTTTCAAGCGCTAATTCAACAAGGAGTCCCTTCTGCAAAAATTAGTATTGAAGATCCTTTTGAAAATAGTATGGGGCATCTTTTGTCATTTTTATTATCATCAGTATATTATCTTTGTTTATTGATCGATGTTAATTGGGCAACTAATCCAAAAGTAAATATTGGAAAAGAAATATGTAATAAGGCTCTTAAAGAGAAGGCTTCAGAAGAACAACAAATAAGATTAAGAAAAGAAATTGCAAAAGAAAGATTTAAAGATTTTTTCAATTAAATTTTTCTATGATTAGATGAGATTCTTTTACCATTTCCTCCTTTATTTTGTTCTCCATCGCATAACCTTCTTTATAAACTAATTTATTTATTCCAGAATTAATTAATATTTTTAAACAGCTCATGCATGGAAAAGTTGTCGAATATAGAGTTGTTGTACCCTTAATAGATGTACCATGAATAGCTGCCTGTATGATACAATTAATTTCAGCATGAACTCCCCTACATAATTCAGGTTTTTCTCCCGTTTGTAAATTTTTTCTAACACATGTATCGGATGTGCAATGATTAAACCCCGAGGGAACTCCATTATATCCTGTTGACAAAATGTGGGAGTTTTTTACTAAAACAGCCCCTACCTTTCTTTTTATACAAGTAGATCTTAGAGAAACGACTTCAGCTATTTTCATAAAATATTCATCTTTAGAAATTCGATTTTTATTTTTTTCATTCATAATTTCTATTTGAATATTTAATTTTAAAAGATTTAAGTTCAATAAATCAATCATTTTTTTATAATAAAGAATAAAATAATATTTTCAAAAAATAATCCTACTAACAATAAAAAATAAAATATGGTAAACTTTGAAACTTAGCGTTATTATACCTTGTTATAATGAAGATAAAACAATCAAACCACTTTTAAATGAGTTTTTTAAGATAAATTTCCCGATTGATTATGAAATTATTATTGTAGATGACGGCTCAAAGGTAAATCATAAAAAGTATATATCGGAAGAGATAAAAACAAAAAAAGTAACCTTTATTCGACTACCCCAAAATCAAGGAAAAGGGGTGGCAATAAGAGTTGGGTTAAAGCATACTACTGGAGACATCTTTATTATTCAAGATGCAGATTTTGAATATTACCCTTCAGATATCCCTAAACTTTTAGAACCTATCTTGAATAAAAAGGCGAATGTTGTTTATGGTTCTCGATTCTATTCGAAACCCAAAGAAATGTCTAAATCTCATTTAATTGGAAATTTATTTTTAACTAAATTAACTAATTTTCTTTTTAACGTAAATTTAACAGACATGGAAACCGGTTATAAAGTATTCACAAGAACAGTCTTAGAAAATATTGAACTAAATGCTAGAGAATTTGAGTTCGAACCCGAAATTACCTCACAAATTCTCTTAAAAGGTTTCAAAATTAGAGAACATCCAATTAAATATAATATTCGTCGATATGGATTTGCTAAGATAAACTATTTTGATGGAATTGAAGGTGCTTTAGTTTTACTGAAATTTAGGTTGTTTAATAATTCGAAGTTGTTCCAATTCATTTATAATATCTACAAATTTCATTTTAAAAAAATTATGAAAAAAATTCAGAAAAAAATTCCTATTTAAAACATATTTAATAACGGGAATTCTTAGAAGACAAATAAGATAAATAAATATGACATTAAAACTCCCAGAAAGGACAAATAAAATGTTAAAATGTGATTATTTACATTGATATCTCTTTTGATAAATCCCAGATTCAATTCAAATGTAAAAAAATCCCTTTCTACTAAAATACCATAAAAAATGATTGATTGAAACCATCTTAGATAAGGATAACTAAAAATCATAAAAGATGCCATTGCTATGATCGATATAATTACATTCTCAAATTCATTAGATTTTTTCAATCTAAAGATTATAAAAAGTAAGGCTATTAATCCGATTGGAATAATTCTAAGATACAATGGGATATAATCTCCTCTAGAATACCATCCTAACAACTCGCTTAAATACGATCCAAAAAAGAAAAGGGGAATTATTAGAAACATAAGCAAAGTTGGAATAATAACTAAAAGGAAGCGCTTCATCTCATTCCAATCTTTTTCAATCAGATACTTCAAAAATAAAAATCCTATAGCTGGTAACGTATAGTATTTTATACACATTGAAAGCCCTAAGAATAAAAAAAATAAATATCTGGCATAAAGTTCTTTTTTTGGATAAAAAATTAAAGATAAAAACAGAGAGAGAAAAAAGAATGCATCAGTTATATGATAGCCACAATTCTCTAAACTAAAAGAATTATTTAAGAAGTAAAATGGATTTACTAAAAATAAACCAAAAGCATATTTAATATTTTTAATATTAAAGCTTTTTAGAACAAAATAAAACATTAATGTTGTCCCTAAATCCCAGAAAAAAGCCCAAAAAGCAAAAACTTCAATAAAACCAAATGATATTAACCTAAATGAATCTAATATTACTGTACCTAATGGAGGATAATATATACTGAGGTTAAAATTAAGTCCAACATCACCCCAACCAAGAGAAGGATTTATTGAATGAGAATAATAATAATATATAAGCATAAAGATCCTAATTAATACACCGATAATTATTAAGAATATAGCTTTTTTGCTAAATATAAAATCCAAGAAATTTTTCTTAGTTTTAATAGTATCTTCTTCAATTTGGTTATGCATAAATCTCAATTATCATGTACTTTTAAAAAATTTTACCTCTATTATATTATAGATACCAAGAGATTTCATTTAATTTTGAATTTCTGTAAATTAAGATTAAAATTTTTAAGAAGAATGTAAAATAAATTCAATCTAAAACTTCTATATCTTCTGCTTTTCTAATATGAAAGGTTTTAAATTTAAAATTTATTGAAATTGTTGAAATCCCTCCATAAATAAAGACATAAACTATACGTAGGATATGGTCTAATATAAAAATTGATAAAATATTCTGATAATCTATAACAGGGTAAAAAATTGATATTAAAGTAGCTCCAACAATTTCCGTCCCCCACCCTCCTGGAGTTATGGGTATTGTTTTTGTAAAGAATGTTAAGATTTGGGCTAAAATAATTATAAAAAAATTGATACTATAACCAGCTAAATAAAATAAAATTACTAATGTTAAAGACTCGAAAAACCACGTTGGAATATTCAGAAAAAGTACCCATATTATCCGATTAGTGTCCTTTCGAAAATCTTTCATCGCTTCAACAAATCTTTTGATAAATTTTTCAATGTATTTCTTTAATTTTGGGGAAATTTTTTCGATTATACGCAATACCCATTCAGTTTTAAAAAAAAGTAGCAATAATAAAATAAATCCAAGTACTATAATTAAAGCGCCAATTCCGACGAAAAAATTTATATTTAATTGAGTTGAGGGTGAAATATTAGATAAATAGATAAAAATTAAAGTAAAACAAGTTATAGAGAAAAGGATTATTAAATCTATAAACCGATCTATTATTACAGCACAGAAGCATTTGCTAAAAGGAAGAGAACTCTCTTTTTGGTGAATGTATTCCATTTTTGCAATATCTCCAATCTTTGCTGGAGTTATCTCATTAATAGCCCACCCAGTACCAATTGCGCCATAAATTGTGAAATAACTGGGATTAAAATTAATTCCTTTGAATATTAATTTCAATTTGTATGTGCGAAAAATGAACGCAATTGTATATGTTATACAGAACAAAATAATACCAACTAAAGATATTCTTTGAAGATTCTGAAAAATTGTTTGATAATCTACAAAAATAATCATCAGAATAATAATAAGAATCGTGAAGCATCCAATTATGATGCGTTTTGTTTTTATTTCCATGTTGAGAAATCAAAATTAAAAATATTAAATAAATTTATATAATGTTTAAAGGTAAATTTCATATTTTTTAAAAGAAAAAATAGATAAGGATGTATAAGTATTCAATGAAAAAGAGATGGGAAAAAGAAATATTCATTTTGATTTATTCATATTATTTCATGTAAGAACTTAATTAATCAAAGTGTTCTTTATGGAAAATGATAAAAAAATTGTTGAATCTGTTCCAAACTACAGTGAAGGAAGCAATAGTAAAAAGATTGATTTAATCGTTAATGAAATAAAAAGTACATCTAACACTCGTATAGTCGATGTGCAGTATGATTCTGATTATAATAGAGCTGTTGTCACATTTGTTGGCACTCCAGAGGCCGTTTTGCACGCAAATATTAATGCTGCTAAAAAAGCGATTGAATTGATTGATATGAATACACATAAAGGTCAACATCCACGAATTGGTGCTGTAGATGTAGTTCCTTTTGTACCAGCACAAAACGTTTCGATGGAAGAATGTGTAGAATTATCGGTTAAATTTGCAGAAGCTATGGCAAAAGAAGGGGTGCCAGTGTATCTTTATGAAGAATCTGCTCGGAAGATGGAAAGAAAAAATATTGACAATATTCGAAAAGGAGAATTCGAAAAACTAAAAGAAGCCATTAAAACGGATCCAGAACGGAAACCCGATTATGGCCCTTCTGAATTTCATCCCACTGCAGGTGCATTAATAACTGGAGCAAGAAATCCATTGATAAGCTTTAACATTAATTTAGGAACAAAAGATGTGAATATTGCTAGAAAAGTTGCCAAAGCTATACACTTACGTTCTGGTGGGTTAGTCAATATTAAAGCGATGGGTACAGAATTGAAAAATCGAGATTATGTACAAGTGGGAATATCTAATATTAATTATAAAAAAACTCCCCTCTATAGGCAAATGGAACTTGTAAGGACAGAAGCAGCTCGATACGGAGTGCTAATAATAGGTTCTGAGTTAGTTGGTGTACTGCCACTTGGTGCAGTTCTCAATTCATTGGAATATTATTTACAGTTAGAAACACCTGATAAACTAGAAGAAAAACATTTGCTTGAACATTATTTTGATTTTTAAGATTTTAAGTTGATAATCGATTATCAACAACAATCATACCATTTTTTATTACTTTTGATACTAAGTTTACTCCAAAATGATATGGTAAGAATTGGTGATTTGGTACATCAAAAACTAGTAAATCTGCTTTTTTTCCAATTTCAATACTCCCAATTTCATCTTGTTTTTCAATTGCACAGGCACCATTAATAGTTGATGCTACGAGTGCTTCAGCTGGTGAGAGTTTCATATGATAACATGCTAGGGCAATAACCATTTGCATAGATTCTGTCCAGCAATTTGGATTAAGATCAGTTGCTAATGCAATAGGTATGCCTAATTCTATCATTTTTCTGGCAGGGGCATACTGATCCAGCATTAAGCAAAATGGTGTTGCGGGTAAGAGAGTAGCTATAACTCCAGCTTCAGCCATGGCTTTTAAACCTTCATCATTTGATTTCAATAGATGACCTGTTTGAATTGCTCGCAATTCAGAAGCTAGCAAGGCACCATTAGTATCAACAATCTCATCAATATGGATTTGGGGTTTTAATCCATATCTAATTGCGGTTTTCAAAATTTTTCGAGTTTGTTTTGGCGAAAATATTCCTTTTTCACAAAATACATCACAAAACTTTGCAAGTCCTTCTTTTGCAATTTTTGGAATCATGTCAGAAATAATTAATTCAACATATTTGTCAGTCCTATCTTTATATTCAGGTGGTACTGCATGTGCTCCTAAAAATGTTGGAATTATATCTATAGGGTGGTCTTCATCTAAAATTTGGATAGCCTCCAATTGTTTAATTTCGCTTTCTGTTGTTAATCCATAACCCGATTTCGTTTCTATGGTAGTTGTACCGTATGAAATCATTTTATCTAAGATTTTCTTTCCATTTTGAACTAATTTCTCTATTGATGCACTTCTAGTTTCTCGAACAGTCTTTAAAATTCCTCCTCCCAATGCTAAAATTTCAAGGTATGTCTTTCCTTCAAGTTTCATTGATAATTCATTTTCTCGTGAACCTTCAAAAATTATATGAGTATGGGGATCAACAAACCCAGGGGTAACTAACTTATTTGTAGCATCAATTTTTGTAGGGATCTTGCCAAATTCAAATTTTGATAAGAGTTCATCTGTAGTTCCTATAAAAATAATCCGATCATCCTTTACAGCAATAGCTCCATCATTAATAATATCTAATTCAGACATATCTTCACCTATTCTGGGTGCACCATATTTGGTATTCATTGTTAAAAGTTCATTAGAGTGAAAGATAACTAAATCTGGTTCAACTTCTGAGAATAATTCCTTTTTTGAATATGTAGAGGCTACAAACAATTTAATTCAACTCAATCTTTTTTCTATAATTTTTAATAGTTGTTTACTTCTGATGATTTCTAATGCTGATTTAATATGAACAGATAACACTGTATCTTCAACTATATGAGGAATTTTAGTTCTCACATGTTTATGTACTTCTTCTATAATTACACTAGATTTCAAGGGTTTTCTAAAATCAAAAGCTTGGGAAGCACAAAGAAGTTCAATGGCAAGAATTTTTTCAAGATTAGTTATAATTTTAAGAGCTTTTCTTGCGCTAAAGGGTGCCATACTAACATGATCTTCTTGTCCAGCACCTGTGGGAATACTATCAGCACTCGAAGGGAAACAAAGCGATTTATTTTCACTAGTCAGAGCTGCTGATGTATATTGTGTTAACATAAATCCAGAGTTTAAACCAGCTTTTATTATTAAATTTGAAGGTAATCCCCATTTTCCTTCAAGTAATAAGAAAATACGACGATCCGAAATATTACCTAGCTCAGATGCAGCTAAACTTATATAATCTAATGGTAAAGCAAGAGGTTGCCCATGAAAATTACCTCCACTATATATTTCATTTTCACTGAAAATAATAGGATTATCTGTGACTGAATTAAGTTCACACTCTAATTTTTCATTTAAATGTAACAAAGCATCCCTAGAAGCTCCGTGAACTTGGGGGATGCATCGAATAGAATAGGGATCTTGTACACGTTCACATTCTTTATGGGATTCAATTAATTCGGAATTCTCAAGAAATTTTCTCATCCTTTTAGCAACAATCAATGCCCCAGTATGTGGTCTTAATTTTATTAGCTTCTCGACAAATGGTTGAGCTGAGGCTAAATAGCTTTCAAGAGTAAGGGCCCCAATTAGATCAGCATGATCTAAACAAATTGAGAATTTTTCTGATAGTTTTATAGCATGAGCAGAGATAAATTGCGTCCCATTAATTAAAGCTATGCCTTCTTTTGCTTGAAGCTCTAATGGTGTTAGATTATTTTCTTCTAAAACTTTTTTTGTAGGTACATATAATTTATTATCGTGAGTTAAAAATCCTAATCCTATTAAAGGTAAGAAGAGATGTGCTAATGGCGCTAGATCTCCCGATGCTCCAACTGAGCCTTGTTTCGGAACTAATGGAATATAATTATTATCAATATGCCAACAAATTCTTTCTACTACTTTTAGAGAAATTCCAGAATACCCCATACACAACGCATGAACTTTTAAAATAAGCATTAATTTTGAAATATCTGGGTCTATTGGAGAACCTACTCCAACACTATGACTTTTAAGAAGATTCTCCTGTAGAACTCCAGTCTCTTCCTTTGATATTTTGGTTGTACACAGAGATCCAAATCCAGTATTTATACTATAAACTAATTTCTCTCCTTTAACAATAGATTGAACAGCATTATAATTTGTAATTATTTTTTCTTTGACCTCGTTAGTTATAATTCCTTTTATAATATCTCTTGATATATCTAAAGCTTTTTCTACCGTAAGTTTGTCTAATCCGTACTTAAATTCCTCTTTCATACAAACCACTCTTAATTTTTATAGTTCAAGCTTAAAAGTAAAATTTCCTTCAAATAAGAATTTTTTAAAAAATTTAAATCGAATTATTTTTATTTGAATTTTTTAGATAATTATCTACAATATCTACCAAAAGGTTATCATCTGCTAAAAATGGTAAGGTTAGGTGTCCTTTATTTTCATTTTCTATATTCCAATTATATGCAGTTTCTAAAGCATTGTTATTCCTAGCCCAACTCCTTCTTGCTATGCCTCCCATTACATCCCATTCAATAGCTGATTCAATAATTAAGTCTACTCTCTTAGAGCCATCTAAAACTAATCCAAATCCTCCATTAAAACATTTTCCAATCCCAACCCCACCTCCGTTTGATAGAACTACATATGTCATTCCTCGAACAGCATTTCCAGTAAAACAATGAATAGCCATTTCAGCCATTACATTACTCCCATCTCTAATATTTGATGTTTCTCTAAAGGGTGAGTCTGTCCCAGATACATCATGATGATCTCTACCTAACATTATTGGTCCAATTTCACCTTTCTTTACTAAATTATTAAATTTTAAGGCGATATTAATACGTTCTTTAGCATCAGCATATAAAATTCTAGCTTTTGTCCCAACAACTAATCTATTCTTCTTAGCATCTCGTATCCAAAAATAATTATCTCGATCTTGAGCCCTTCTTTCTGGGTCAATACAACTCATTGCTGCTTGATCTGTTTTATCTAGATCCTCTTCTTTTCCTGAAAGACAAACCCATCTAAATGGACCATATCCATAATCAAAGCAAATCGGTCCCATAAAGTCTTCAACATATGAAGGAAAAATGAACCCTTCTGACAGATCCTTGCCATTCTTAGCAATATCTTTACATCCTGTATCAAATACAGCTTTCATAAAAGAATTCCCATAATCCCAAAAATATGTCCCTTTTTTTCTCATAATATTAATAAGCCGGAACTGTTCCTCCAAAGATTTATCAACAAGCTTTCTAAACCTTTCAATATTAGATTCAATTAATTCTCTACCCTCTTTAAAGCTGATTTGATAAGGAGTATAACCACCTTCATACACTGCATGACAAGAGGTTTGATCTGAGGCAAGTTCTACATGGATATCATTTTCAACTACATATTTCCATAAATTAACAACATTTCCAATGTAAGCTATTGATAAAGGTCTTTTTAATGCCCTAGCATCATCCACCCATTTAAAAATTTCCTCTAAATCATCAGAGATTCGAGAAACCCATCCTTGTTCATGTCTGGTTTTAATCCTTGATTCATCAACTTCTGCAATTACACCTATTCCTCCTGCTATTTCTATTGCTTTAGCTTGCGCTCCACTCATACCACCTAGTCCAGAAGATATATATAAAACACCACTCAAATCTTTATCTTGAGGGATATTTAGATATAATCTACCTGCATTTAATAGGGTAATATAGGTACCATGAACAATACCTTGAGGTCCAATATACATCCAACCTCCAGCAGTCATTTGACCATAATTAGCGACACCGAGGGCTGCAGCAATCGAAAAATCGTTTGAATTATCGAATATACCTACCATCAATCCGTTAGTCGAGATCACTCTTGGAGCGTTAGGCGATGATGGAAAGAGCCCAACTGGATGACCTGAAGCTATAACAAGAGTTTGCGTTTCATTTAACAATTCAAGATATTTTTTAACTAATCGATATTGCATCCAATTTTGGAAAACTTGTCCGCTTTCTCCATATGTCACCAATTCATAAGGATAGAGTGCCACTTCGAAATCTAGATTATTATCAATCATTACCTGTAGAGCTTTACCCTCAAGAGTATTTCCTTTATAATCATTAATTGGCTTTCCTTTTATATTACCTTCAGGTCTATATCTATAACCGTAAATTCTTCCTCTGGATAACAATTCTTCCATAAATTCAGGAGCCAATTTTTCATGTAAGGAGTTAGGGAGATATCTTAAAGCATTTTTTAACGCTAACTTCGCTTGAGTAGGAGTTAAGTTAAAACCTCTAGATGGTGCTCTTCTAATATTTTCAACAAATTTAGGATAATTTGGTAGCTCTTCTGATAATTTTATTTTCATAGCTTTCGAAATATTCATAGTTTAATCTAACTCCATTTAATATATAAATAATATTATTTTGGAGTTACTACTCTTTGAATTTAGTTGTCACTATTTATCTAACGATTGGTTAATTCAGGTTTGCTTATTTAAGTATTTTAATACCACGAAGCTCCAATTTATGTAGAAAATCTAAATATCCTTTAAGATTGTTTTTCTCAATATTTAGGTATTGAAGAGAAGGTAAAGATTCCAAAGATTCTGGAAGATCGGTTAAATAATTCGATCTTAAAAACAAATACTTTAACTTTTTAAGTCTTCCTATTGAGATTGGAAGACTTGATAATTTATTGTTACCTAAGTATAAATACTTTAAAGATTGTAATGAGCCTATTGATTCTGGTATATCTTCTAATTCATTATAATATAAGTATAAATGTTTAAGGGAAGTTAGAGAGCCTATAGTTTCTGGTACTTCTATTAAATGATTTTTTCCTAAATCCAATACTTCAAGAGTGGTAAGAAAACCTAAAGATTTAGGAATTGAATTTAGCTTATTAAAACCAAGAATAAGATTTTTTATTGAAGGAAGAGCTCCTATTGAGGGAGGAATCATTTCTAACTTGTTTGTGGAAATATCTAGTTCTATTAATGATTCTAATGACCCTATTGATTCGGGAAGCTTTTTTAAATTATTTTTGCTTAAATCTAATATTTCCAGAGAAGAAAGTGAGCCTATTGATTGAGGGAGATATTTAATTTGATTATCATATAAACTTAACTCACGAAGAGATTTTAGATGGCCAATTGCTTCAGGTAATTCGACTATATTATTAATACTAATTCTTAAAATCTGAAGATTTTTAAGATTACCAATGGTTTCTGGAATGTGGATTAAATTATTACGGTCACACCTTAATATTGTAAGTGATGAAAGTTCTCCAATCGAATCTGGTAACTTTTCTAATTTATTATCAGAAATTTCAAGTCTTAATAGTGATTTAAGAGATCCTATTGAATTAGGAATCTCTACTAAATTATTCGATGAAATACTCAGATTTTCTAAAAGAGAAAGAAAACCAATACTCTCAGGAAGGGAAGTTAATTTATTTGAAGTTAAACCTAAATAAATTAAATTTTTAAACTTTCCTATGGATTCTGGTAACTTGGTAAGAATATTGCCTTTCAAAAATAATGATGTTAATGATGATAAATTTCCGATTGAATTAGGGAGCATCTCTATTCTATTATTTCTTAAATTCAATCTTTTTAATGATTCTAATTCAGAGAGAGAATCTGGAAGGGAGATTAATCTATTATTGCCTAGAAAAAGTATTTCTAACGACTTTAGAGTTCCTATTGAATCAGGTAATTTTTCAATTTTATTACCACTAAGATCCAAAGTCTTAAGGCTTTCCATTTCTCCTATTGAGATTGGAACACTTTTAAGGGCATTTTCACTTAGATCCAAGGTTTCTAAAAATTTAAGAGAACCAATAGTTTCTGGTAAATGACTTAACTGATTCGATTCTAAATGTAGTTCCTTAAGTGAAGAAAGTAAATTTATAGATTGAGGTAATTCTGTTAATTGATTTTCACTTATGTCTAAAATCTCTAGATTTGGAAGTGAAAAAAGTTCTTCTGTAATGGTTTCTAAATTATTACCTCGGATAAAAATATTCTTTAATGATGTAAATAAATTAATTTCTTTTGGGATCGTTGATAATCCACAAGAAAAGAGATTTAATCCTGTTATATGGCCATCTTCTACATAATAACCGAGTGAGTATCGCTCTAAGTGAGAAATTTCTGAAATTGATTCGCCTATTTGCCTTTTTAAAATTTCCAATGCTTCCAATTCATTTTCTGAAATATTCATTTTCATAATTTTTGTATTAATATTATTCTAGAAATATTATCAAGTATAATTTAAAAAAATAATATAATCTAGTAATATTAATGTTTATTGGATATGAAATTAGATCATATGAAAAAATTGAATTTAAGAATAAAAAAATAAATAGTTAAAAAATTCGAATCAAAAATCAATATCTTTTCCCTCATAAGCATAGGTGTATAGTCTTGAAAAATCATCCTTACTAGGACTTCTAGGTGCCATTACACCACTTGGATCTTGATAACATAGGGAAATTAAAGGACTCAAGTTCTTTTCAAAATTATCCCTTTCAATTCCTAAATTTTTGAGACTTGTAGTAAAATTTACAGATTTTTGAAGTTCCCTTACCTTTTCTACAACGGTATTAGCAGCTTTCTTATCATCATCACTCCAATTAGCCCATCCCAACTGTTTTGCTAATCTTGAATATAAAATGATTGATTCATTTGTTTCACCTGGAGCGTTCAAACAATATTGTAAAACATATGGTAAAAAAAGACCTACTAAACTTCCATGTGGGATTGGAAAAACTGCTGCAAAACTATGTCCCAATGCGTGCCCAATATGAAGTTGAGAATTACTGAATGCTATTCCTGCCATACTTGCTGCTTGGTGTAAAGAATCCCTAGCTTCCATATTATTCCCATCCTTATAAGCAATAGGGAGATATTTAAAGATTAGTTCTATTGCTTTAGGTATTAATGCATTGCTAAATTCATTCCTCCAAGCAGAAATATAACCTTCCAAAGCGTGCGCTAAAGCATCAAATGCTGTGCTAACAGTTAATTTTGCAGGCATTCCTTTAGGAAAAACTGGATCTAAAATCGCATATGTTGGAACTAAGGATTCATGGGCAAAAGACCCTTTTCTCCAGACATCGTTTTCATATTTAGAAATAATTGCTGCCCATGTTGTTTCTGATCCTGTTCCAGAAGTAGTAGGAATTGCTATAAATTTTGCTTTCTTAGCAAAATCAAATAATTTAGGATTGTTAAAATTTATATCATCAAGGGTGAAGTTATGATATTCATACATTGCCCAAATAACTTTAGCGGTGTCTATCACTGAGCCTCCTCCTAATGCAACAATTAAATCTGGAGCATATTTAATACATTTCTCCTTTCCCTTCATTACATCTTCTTCATGAGGATCCGGTATTACGTCTTTAAATACAATGAATTCTTTTCCAAATTTTTTTAGAGTATCAGTAAGGATTTTTAAAAATCCTAATTCGTCTATAATATTATCAGTCACTATAAAACATTTTTTTCCAATTATATTTTCAAGAGCTGCTAAAGAACCTTCACCATAAAATACTTTTGGACTAAAAAAGTGCCACATCATTATGTCCTACCTTCAATTTCACCATTCTTATTTGCAATTTATTAAATTAATTTAATTTGTTAATAATACTTATGATTTTATTAAATTTTATATTTAAATTAAATACAAATTTATAATATACAAGTTTCATTTTAAAATAATAAGGAAATTAAGGACGATGATTATATTATGGAAGAATCAGAACAAGACAACTTATTTACAACATTTCAGCAAACTATCGAAAGTGTAATAAAGGAAAAGCGAGAAAATCCTAAGAATAAAAAGTTGCTAGATAAATTCAATGCTCGAATAATTATTGGTTTACAAATCGAAGAGGATTATTATTTTTGGGTCAATTTAATAGCAAAAGATGGAAATTATTCGTTGGGGAAAGGGAAATTAGATGATTATGATTTAGAACTTAGAGCAGCCCCTGAAGATTTAGTTTTTTTTGTAAATGGAGAGAATTCAGTTCTTAATATGATGTTTAAAAAAAGTCAATTTGGAGTTAAGAAATTAAGATTCTCAAAAGGTTCAACGGGAAAACGCAACTTGGGGGTTTTATTAAAGCTTTCGAAAATTCTCGTTTTAGATTAAATTATTTTTTCAACATTTAATTATTTTTTTTGTAAATTTGGTTATCTTTAAAGACAAAATTAGATTTTGAAGTTTCTATTTCTCTTGTTTGTTTATTAACTTGGAAAAGATTTATGATTATATCCTTATTTTTATTATCTATATATAATTCAGCAAAAGAAGGGATTCCACTTGAAATAAAAGACCAAGCGCCAGTACAACTCCCAGGATTTATTAAAAGAATTCCTTTTTTCGTTAAAAAAATATCCTCCTTGTGTGTATGACCTGATACTAAAATGTTATAACATCTTTCTTGAGCTAAAATATCTAATTGATCATGATCTCCTCGAGGACTTATTTGTGCTCCATGTGTTAAACCTAAGTTAATTTTGTCTTTATCTTCAAAATATATTTCTAGCTTTTGATAATTAGGTGAATCACGATTTCCATAATAATAATCCATATTTCCCGTTACTTTAAATAAAGTTCCCTTTGTTTTCTTGTTCAAGAAATCAATTAATTTTGGGAAATTAATTAAATCCCCTGTGAAAAAAGTATAATGAAAAAACTCGTACTTTGTCAATTCATTTATTTTATTATATATTTGGATAGATATATCTTGCGCACGAATAGGTACATGAGAATCTCCTATGCATAGTATTCGAACCATAATAATTTTTAATTAATTTTTAAGTTTTTTGAATTTTGGATTAAAATATAGAAATTTTTAATCATATCTTCCAAACTTGGAAACGTAGGTACATTGTGATTAGCCATATATAGAGATACACGTTCAACCTCTTTAATTTCACCAATTAACCAGAAAAATATTGGTTTAGTAGATTGTTTGACTTTTTCAACTACTTTTATGTAGTTAATAGAACTTCTAAATTGCTTTGAACAGAACATCATATTAAGTATCCCTTCTATTTTATCATCTTCTAATAAAAGTTCATAGACAGAAATCATAAGTTCTGCGGGATTCATATTATTCATCATAGCTTTTTCCATTGCTGGCCAAAAATCTATGAGGGCAAATCGATTAGGGGGCATCCATTCAGGAAATATTTCTACTAGTCTATGATATAATTTTTCTCCAAAAATAGGAAACTTTAAACCATACTCATCTGTAATATCGGCAACAATTGTACCTGCACCACCAGATCCAGTAATTAAAGAAATATTGCCTACCTTTGGCATTTCCTTTTTTTCTTTATACATCATTGAAAACGTACGAGAAAATTGAAATAATTCATGGAAACTTTTAGCCTGAATTACTCCAGATTGCTTTATTATTGCTTTAGTCAATTGAGAATTTTCGGCTAATGCACCTGTGTGGCTTGAAGTAGCTTTTTGACCCTGTAGAGTTATGCCTCCCTTAACAAAGACTATTGTTTTGTTGGGATATTCTCTTGCTTTCCTACATAGTTCGATAAATCTTCTTGGATCCTTAAATGATTCAAGATACACAGCGATAACATTTACAGAAGAATCTTCTAGAAAATATTCTAAAAATTCAAGTTCACTTAAATCCATTTTATTTCCGATTGAACATGAATATCTTATACCCAAATCAGGATATTTTTCCATCATATACATTAAAAAGCCACCATTTAACATCCCTGATTGACTGATTATAGCAATGTTGCCAGTTTTATATTTGGAAAAAACCGCAAAACTAGTGAAAAATCCACCCCTATTGTCAGAATTACTATCTCCATCAATCCGAGAAAGTCCCATACAGTTAGGCCCTAAAATATGGAATTTTGAGAAATTGTCTGTGATTTTTAATATCTGGTCTCTTAACTCAAGACCTTTTGTACCTACTTCTTCAAATCCAGAAGCCTCAATAATAGCACCTTTAATTCCTTTTTGAACGCATTCCTTTAATGTAGGAGGAATTTTTCGATTTGGAATATAAAAAACAGCGAGATCCACTTCTTCTTCAATATCCAAAACTGATTTTTTAAATTTTAATCCAAATAATTCTCCTTCTGAGCTAGGATTTACAGGATATATTTTACCCTTGAAATTGTTTGTAACAAGATTGGCGACAATTCGGTGCCCTCCTTTTGCTGGATTTTTTGATGCCCCAATGACAGCAACAGATTTGGGATTTAAAAATAAATCAATTATTTCCTTGCTAAGCAATATTTTAACCGTTCTTTGATTTTGCTAATTAAATTTCCTTATATTTTCTATATTCCTTTTGAACAAATTGATATAATTTTTTTGCAGTTTCATCTTTCTCAAAATGATTTATAACTGGTGCTAAAAAACGATTAATGTATTTGACGACTGCAGGTTTTAAATCGGCTGGATTTAATTTCCCTTTAATATAATCCTTTTCTAATTCATTAAATGAGTTATATTTAACATTTCCACCATATTTCTCAGGACGTTCAATCTCAAAAACCGGTACTAGTTCAAATATGATATATCTACAATATTCTAGAATGGGATTTTCTTTAGCTTGCTTAGGGGGACAATAAGCTTTATTTATCTTGCGTTTTACGTCATCAGGAGAATCTAACATAAAAATCGATGAATCAGGATCTGATTTTGACATTTTAATTTCTATAGTTCTATCAACACCGTTTAGTTCTGTTGCTGGTGGTTTTTTTAATCCCATTAACATATGGTGATGAATCGCAACTGGTTTAGGTTTATTTAGGCTTTTAGCGATCTCTCTTGCTAACACATTCACTTTTCTTTGATCCATACCAAGTTGACAAATATCTGCTGGAAGATAAAAAATATCTGCTGCTTGCATTAAAGGATATAATATTTGAGAAGCGTATAGTTTATCTGATTCGCTTCTTCCCATAATTTGTGTGCATCTCATAATTCTCTTTAGTGTTGTGTCTATTCCTATCTTAAGTACTAACTCCCAATATTTATCCTCTTTAACTAGATCAGAAGCATAAATAAACTCTATTTTACTTAAATCCATTCCACATACTTTCCAAACTTCTATGAAAAAATTTCCTACTTTTTTAATTACTTCTAAATTACCACCAAACTTCTTATTAGCAGCAGCATGCCAATCAGCAACCAGAAATTTAAACCTTATCCCTGCTTTTGTTATTTTATTAACATTAATAGATCTTAAAAGCCCTTGAGCAATATGAATATTTCCTGAGGGCTCAAAACCATCATAAGCGTAAATTTCCTTATTATGTTTAACTTTCCATGTAATCATTTCTCTTAATTCATCTAAATTTATAATTTCTTCTCCGACTTCTTCTAATAAAGAGATTTTTTCGTCTAAAGTTAAACCCATATTATTATTCACTAAATATTATATAAATTAGGTAATTGTTAGATTGATATAACATTTATGGATTTTTTAAATTCACTTTTAATAAATATTAGAATTTATGCAATTACTATTTACCTATTTTATATCGATATAGAAATCCTGGCAACCATAAAAAAATCCCTAATAGACCACCAAATAAAAAAGTGAAGGGATCATTCCATAAATATAATTTGTAGATCATTGTTATAACAAGAATCACTATTCCAATTAACAATCTTATTGGATAGTGAAATCGATTATTTACAGCTTGATGAAATAAATAAAAAAATAATATAATTGCGTGACCACTAAATGGAATGGGTATAATGTATCGAACAAGAGAAAATGAACCAATAATAATGGATTCTAAAAATAATAAAATGTAAAGATATCGACTTTTTTGTTCATTCCAGAGCCAAATTACTTCACCTATTAAAATTCCATAAGGAAGAAAGATTGGAATCATATAAATTGGAGGAGTAGAAATTGTTAATGTTTCAGTAGCAGTATTAATTAAGGGATAACCTTTAATAGAGAAAAAGATTAATGAAAAAATAGTAAGAATAAACCCCGTTCCATAAATAATAAGCAGTTCCCTTATTGAAGGTTTTAACTTGGATAACATGACTTATAATCTTTCAATATTTTAAAGGATCTTAATATATCTCTAATCTTAGAATGTTTTAAAGTACTTTAGATCTTCCGTGAAATAGTTAATTTTGAAAATAATTGGTAAAATGTTAGAAAATAAGAAGATAATTAACATGATTGCTATTAAAAATATCGATAAAAATTATTTGCGCTTTTCTTCGATCGCTGCTTGAGCAGCGGCAATACGTGCAACGGGGATTCTAAATGGGGAACATGAAACGTAATCTAATCCTATTGAATGAGCAAATTTAATTGAGTTTGGTTCCCCTCCATGTTCTCCACACACACCTAATTTCAAATCAGGTCTTGTCTTTTTGCCTAATTCAATAGCTAATTTCATTAATTTTCCAACACCATCTTGATCGAGAATTTCAAAAGGATTATTTTCTAAAATTTCCTTATTAAGGTAGATTGGAAGAAATTTTCCTTCAGCATCATCACGTGAAAACCCAAATGTCATTTGTGTTAAGTCATTTGTACCAAAGGAGAAGAATTCAGCTTCAATTGCAATTTCATCAGCTGTTAATGCTGCTCTGGGAATTTCAATCATTGTGCCAAACTTATATTCCAAATCTACATTATAACTTTCAATCGTATCTAAAGCTACTTCCATTAATTGTGCCTTAACGTATTGTAAT
The DNA here is from genome assembly GCA_048885705.1 of Candidatus Hermodarchaeota archaeon. GTDB lineage: Archaea > Asgardarchaeota > Lokiarchaeia > Sigyniarchaeales > SOKP01 > Loki-b32. Next base: position 21,172 of record JBHLLJ010000001.1, read on the forward strand.
TCAGATATCATTCCTACAAGAGGAATCATAACCTCGGGAATAACGTTAATTCCTTTAAGTTTAAGTTCACAAGCAGCTTGGAATATTGCCTTTACTTGCATTTCATTTATTTCAGGCCAAACGATCCCCAACCTGCAACCTCTTAAACCCATCATGGGATTTTCTTCCGAAAGAGACCTAATCAAGGAGATTACTTCACTCTTTTTCTTAATTTCATCATCTAAAGGACTTATATCTAATAATGATCTTGATAAAGCATTAGTCATTTTAAGCTCCTGACTTTCTAATTGCACTGTAGACAATTCAGGTAAGAACTCGTGTAATGGTGGATCTAATAAACGTATTGTGACTGGTTTTCCCTCCATGATCATGAATATTTCATAAAAATCTCCTTTCTGCATAGGAAGTAGCTTATTTAATGCATCTTGACGTTCTTCTGTGGTTCTTGCCATTATCATATTCTGGACAACAGGCAAACGAGAAATATCCATGAACATATGTTCAGTTCTACAAAGGCCTATCCCTTGAGCTCCAAATTCTATTGCTTTCCGAGCATCTATTGGAGTATCAGCATTTGCTCTTACCCCTAGAGTTTTTATTTCATCTGCCATCTCTAATAATTCTAAAAATTCTCCTTTAATTTCAGGCTCAACTAAAGATACTTTTCCTTCTATAATACGCCCAGTTGTTCCATCAATGGTTATCCAATCACCTTCTTTTACAATCATTTCAGCAACTCGAAATTCTCTTTTTTCTTCATCGATTTCAACATCTTGGGCACCTACAACAGCGGGTTTCCCCATTCCTCTAGCAACTACTGCAGCATGAGAAGTTTTACCACCAAATTGAGTTAAAACTCCACTTGAAGCATAAAGACCATGTACATCTTCAGGTTTTGTTTGGGGCCGTACTAAAATTATCTCTTTATGCTCCTGATTTGCTAATTCCTCTGCTCTATCAGAATCAAAAATAGCTACCCCAGAAACTGCCCCAGGAGATGCATTAATACCATGAGCTAAAACATGAACAATTGAGTTTTCATCAATACTTTTAAATAATAGTTTAGCTACTTTGTTTGGATCTATACTCATGATCGCTTCTTCTTTAGAAATTAATCCTTCTTTAACCATATCAACAGCAATTTTAACAGCTGCTGATGGAGTTCTTTTTCCATTACGTGTTTGTAAAATGTTAAGTTTTCCATCTTCAATGGTAAATTCAATATCTTGCATGTCTCTATAGTGTTTTTCCAAATTATTCATAGTTTTTAGTAATTGCTTGTATATCTTTGGAAATTCATCCTTCATCTCTTCAAGTTTTTTAGGAGTTCTTATACCTGCTACAACATCTTCTCCTTGAGCATTTGCCAAGTATTCACCAAATTTTATATTTTCTCCCGTCGAGGGATCTCTAGTAAATGCAACCCCAGTAGCAGAATTCCAACCTTTATTTCCAAACACCATAGTCTGAATATTAACTGCAGTACCAAAATCAGGAATATTATTAATCTTTCGATACGTTATTGCTCTTCTATTATTCCAGGACTTGAATACAGCTTCAATCGCAAGAAAAAGTTGTTTGTTTGGATCTTGAGGAAAAGGTCTTCCAATTTCCTTTTCGTATAGTGCTTTATAATCAGCAATTACTTTTTGTAGATCCATTACTTCTAAATCAGTATCTTGGGCGTTACGTCCGATAGCTCTTTTATATTTATCCAATATTCTCTCAAACTTTTCATCCCCAATTCCCATTACTACATCTCCAAACATTTGGATAAATCTACGATATGAGTCGTAAGCAAACCGGGGATTATCTGTTTGTTCACCTAATCCTAAGACACTCTCATCATTTAAACCTAAATTAAGAACAGTATCCATCATACCGGGCATACTCATGGGTGCTCCAGATCGAACAGATACTAGTAAAGGGTTTTTATTATCACCGAACTTCTTCCCCGTACTTTCCTCTAATTTTTTTAGATGAGCTATTACATTGGGTTTCAGTTCTTCCATTATTTTTTCTGGTTTTACAAAATAGAGTAAACAGGCTTCAGTGGTTATTGTGAAACCAGGCGGAATACTAAGTCCTAATTTGGTCATTTCTGCTAGATTTGCTCCCTTTCCACCAAGGAGTTTTTTTAAATCTTTGTTTCCTTCACTAAAATTATAGACAAATTTCTTATTTTCAGTAGTAGTCATGTTTCTTTACCAAAGTCTTAATAATCATCAAGTAGATAAAATAAAAACAACACTCTTAATTTTTATATTTTACTTAGAATACTTGTAATACTTTTCTTATTATAGTAAAGTTTCTTTATTGAAATAAAATTTTCGAAAAATAGACTAAAAGTTAAGAAATTATCTTTTATTTCTTATTAAAAGCATCAAGCAATTCCCAAATTCCATTTATAATAAAATTAGGTTTAAATTTACTCCTCTTTAAAGCTTTTTTTGTTGTTTCTCCAGATAACACGCAACAAGTAGTTATTCCTGCTTCGATACCCATTTTTATATCAGTATAGAGACGATCTCCAAAAATAATAGCATTTTTAGGTGAAATATTTAAGTTTTTCAATTTAAAAAGAAGCATTTCTTTATTTGGTTTTCCAAAAACTTTTGGCATCCTTTCGGTAGTTTTAAAGAGAAGTGCAGCAATACCTCCAGCATCGGGGATGTATCCATTTTCAGTAGGGCATCTATTATCGAGATGAGTAGCAATATATGGTAAACTCTGATTTTGAAGAAGAAAAGCAGCTTTCATTAAACGGTTATAAGTTAATTCTTGATCAAATGCAAGTACTAATATTTCTGGATCTTCTTCGGTTAATTCAAATCCTTCATTTCTAAATTCATTTTTAAGAGATTGAGTACCTAATAAAAATATTTTTTTAAATTTGTTTTTTTTAAGATAGTCTATTGTAGGGTGTTGAGATAAAATAACATTTTCCCGATTTATGTCAAAATTGAATTTATTTAATTTTTTCAAGTAATCTTCTGTTGAAATACTTGAATTGTTTGAAAGAAAAAAAAAAAATTTTTTTATTATTTCTTAATATTTTAATTAATTTAGGAACTCCTTGAAATAGTGAATCACCTAAATAAAGTGTGCCATCTAAATCAAAAAAATAGACTTGTTTATTCGTTAATTCGGTTATATTACCAATATTATTAACCATTTTAGATTTTACACAATATTTATGTTTGAATTAAAAAGAAAAAAAATAATTGGATGTTCAATATTTAATAAAATTCAGTGTCAATCATAGTAGTCGAAACTACAAGTTCCTGTGCCGCTCTAGTGGCTCTTAAAACTTTAGCCATATCCCCTTTAAGTTTGAATTTTCCAGCAAGCAAACCTCGGATTGGATCTAATTCCTTTTTTAAAACTTGAACCCATGCATCATAAGGTCCTGAATATACGTATTCAACATCAACTTCTTCGCCTGGTTCAACTATTTTGGCTCCTGTGCATTCACCATGATAAAGACCCACATACATCCTGATTTCATGGTCTAAGTTTCCAGAGGGTTCTACAATAAATAGAAAATCACCTTCCCATCCATTAGGTGGAAATCCTTCAGGTCCAGCTGCATCTTTATAATTTGGATTGTCATTAATTGCTTTACAATACGCTTTAGCCCATTCTGGTGTACCAAATTTCATTTTTATCACTTTTGAAAAATTTTTGTTACTTATTATTTTATAAGTTTTTTATTTGTATAATTTTTTAAATTACGATTTCAATAAATATTTCATTTTTTTATTAAAAAAAAAAATATTGTATAAATTTTAATTATTACTTAATTTCTCCTCTTTCTTTCATTTTGGCAATTTCTTCATCTCTAAGTTTTCTCTTAAAAAGTTTCATAACCATTGTTAATGGTAGATCGTTTCTAAATTCTACACTCTTCGGTACGGCATAAGGTTTAACTTTCTCTTTCAAATAGTTGATTATTTCCTGCTCTGAAACTTTTCCTTCGTACTCCTTATTCAATGATATGAATGCTTTAACTCTCTCACTGCCAGGGCGTTCTGGATCTGGAATTCCAATTACACCCGCAACTCTAACAGCAGGATGTTCATGCAAAATATCGTCAAGAACTCTAGAATAGACTTTATTACCAGATACGTTAATCATATCTTTTACACGATCTTCTATGTAGAAATACCCATCTTCATCCATTCTGCCTATATCACCCATCCTAAGCCAACCATCTTCAGTTAAACCGTTCCCTGGTGTGGGCCAATAACCCTTCATAACTTGTGGACCACGAACCCATATCTCGCCAGATTCACCAAATGGAACTTCCTCTTCTGTTTCTGGATTGACAATTTTGACTTCTGTATCTGGTAATGGGACTCCTACACCTAATTTCTTTTTAAGCATGAATCCAGTTACTTTTGAAAGTGGAGAAAAATTAATGGCTACGACAGCACTAGTTTCAGTTGCACCGTATCCCTCGCCCATTGGAATGCCAGTTCTCTTCTCAAACTGATCCGCAACTTCCGGAGGCATTGCTGCAGCCCCCGATATGTATACAATTGGGAATTTAGGTATATCTAATTGAAGAAATCGCATGTAATGAGCAGGAACAGCAGCAACTAGAAAAGGACGATGTTTTTTTATGATATCAACCATTGCTTTCATATCTCTTGGGTCCATTAAATATCCTTTAAGACCCCAAGATATGCCAATATGAATAGAAAAATGCCCATATGCATGGAAAACTGGAACACAAATTAAAGCAGCAGCTTTTCCTATAATTCCCGCTTTTATAGGATCCGCCATCCAATGAAGGAATTGAATTACATTAGTTGTGATATTATAATGTGTAAGCATAGTTCCCTTTGGAAGACCAGTAGTTCCCCCAGTAAAAGGTAATAACGCGATATCTTCCATTGGGTCGATTTCTGCTGTTTTTTCAAGAGGTTCATAATCATTAATCATATCTTCTAAAAGATAATAACGGTCTGTTGATATTTTTTTCATTTCAGGTAAATTATAGTCCGGAAATAGTCTTGTAGGAGTATAAATAATATTATCAATATCAATTTCATTTTTTACTTCATTAACGCGTTCAATGCGTCTATAGGAGCATATTATTGTTTTAGCACCACTCTCTTTAATCTCATGAATTAAATCATCTGTTTTATGTAAAATGCTTAAAGGAACGTGTATTGCTCCTATTTTCATCGCAGCATAATCTGCAAAGATAAATTGTTGGCAAGAGGGTAGAACAGTAGCTATTTTATCTCCTTTTTTCACTCCTAAATCAATAAATGCATTTGCTAACTTATCTACTTTTAATTTCAAATCTTTATATGTAATTTCTTCATCTAAATAAACACTAGCAATATTATCAGGATATTTTGAAGCACTCTCTTCAAGAAACTCATAAACATTAATTTTAGGGTACGGCTCCATTGATTGCTTAAGCTTCCAAGGCCCCAAGAAATAGGATTTTAACCAAGGTTTTTCAGCATAAGAATTTTTTTCTTTCTCACTCATCATTCTCACTAATAAATAAAAAAAATTGAAGATAAATCACTAATAAATTATATCGATAGTCCAATCTAACTGAAGTTCTTTAAGTTTCTCTTTAGTAGGGATTCCATTTTTATCCCAACCACGAAATTCATAGTAAGCATCTAAAAGGGGATCTAAATTTACTGTCTGTCCTTCAGCTGGGCCCTCAGGAAGAGGTTCCTCTAATAATCGAGCAGGAAGTGTATCATCTTTTCTAGTTATCCCTTCTCTGACATTAAAAACTCTAGCAAGATTATATAGTCTCTCGCCGGTTTTTCTAAAATCTGATGCAGTGAATTCATAGCCTAATAATTTTGATATCAATGATGCCCAATCATCAGCGCTGAGAACAATACCCATAAATTTACAACCCCCAATCGCATCAAATACACTGAAACCATCTTCCAAGTCCTTAAGGATAAAAGTTTTTTCTGGGATTTCTTGAAGTGGATCACCAACATCAGCATCATCAACAAGCATAAAAGGCATTGACAAGAAGGCAGGTCCTTCAATCCATGCAGTAATGTGATCACCACCTCGATTTGCAGTGGCATATGCTAATCCAGTGATTTTAGCAGCTCTACTATCATATGCAGGAAGCTCTAATCCTTTCACTTGCATAGCGAATTTTATTGAGTCTTTGTCTAATTTTTGAGCCATTATTCTTGTTCCTTCCGCTAATAAATCACCAATACCTTCTCTTTTACTAATTTTAGGAATAAGATCAATTACTAGATCTTCATCACCAAACTTTATTTCAATTCCTTCTGTTTGTTCCTTAGTTAATATGCCTTTTTCATAACATTCCATTGCAAAACCAATTACATTTCCGGCAGAAATGGTATCAAGTCCATATTCATTACATAAGAAATGAGCAAATGTAATCGCTTCTAAATTATCAATACCACACATAGTTCCAAGGGAACCTATTGATTCATATTCTGGTCCTTCTCCTTCACTTTTATACTTTCCTTCCTTAATTTCAGCAAGACGTCCACAAGCAATTGGACAAGCAAAACAAGGCTTTCGATCAGTTAGAATTGTCTCATTTATTGCAGTTCCGTTTATTTTTTCCATATTGGGGAAAACCCCTGTTTGCCAATTTCGTGTTGGTAAACCTCCTTTAACTCCAACCAAATCAACCATAGTAGCTGTCCCATACACCTCAAGAGTCATTTTTAATAAGCTCTGATTGACCCAATCGTATCTTTGTTTAGCTTCTGCTTTATATTCATCTGGATTGGCTACTTGAATTTTAGTATTTCCTCTAGCTGCTAGAGCTTTAACCTTTTTAGACCCCATTACAGCACCCACTCCACATCTTCCAGCAGCACGTCCCCAATTAGGCTTATCACAATCATTCATTATTGCAGCATATTTAACTAGATTTTCACCTGAAATTCCTATACAAGAGACATTAAACTTATCTCCTAATTCTTCTTTTATAATTTTCGTAGTTTCAGAAGTATTTTTACCCCATAAATGTGATGCATCTCTAAGTTCTGCTTTCCCATCTTCTGTAACTAAATAAACGGGTTTCGGAGAAACCCCTTCGAATATAACGCCATCAAATCCAGATCTCTTTAGATCACGCCCCCAAAAACCCGCAGAATTTGCTTCTCCCCAAATACCAGTGAGAGGAGATTTTGTAACAACAGCATATCTTCCAGTACTGGGTGAAGGTGTTCCTGTTAATGGTCCCGTCATAAAAATTAATTTGTTTTCAGGGCTTAATGGATCTGTCCCTTTTGGTACTTCTTCTAATAGATATTTAGTAGCTAATCCAGCTCCTCCTAAATATAGTTTTAATGTTTCTTCATCAGGAAATTCTTCAGTAATTTTACCGTTAGCTAAATCAACTCTTAATATTTTTCCCATATAACCATAAATATTCTTTACACCTCGATATTAATTTTATCTTATTATTTAATTTAAAATCTCAAAAAATTAAAATATGCAATTAATTAATTTTATTCCTTTAATTATAAAATGATTTCTATTTTTCTAAAAAACTAATTAAAGTAATCAACTTTTAGGATTTAAACAATAATTCTAAAATTTGAACAGAAAAGTATATAAAATTTAGAAAAACAAATAGAAATTAAACTCCAATTCCAATAGTATTTCCTATACCAGCTATAATAATTTTTGAGCCTTTTTCGGTTCTTTTTCGGATAGATTGCTTTATATTTTCAATAAACTTTGGAACAGATTGAGTAATTGGGCGTTTCATAGTAGTTATCGCATCTTCTAATGATTGTTTACAAATTAGTGCATCAATAGGAATTGCATTCCCTGTTGTTGATTCCTCAATATAATGTTTTTCGATTCCAATACCTCCTATAGCAGCTCCAACTCCAACTGCAATTGAACCAGTTTTATCTCCCGTAAGTTTTAAACCAGCATCAATCATAATTATTCTTGATATTGAATCTCCATGTTGTTCAATTAACTTTTTGATGGCTTTACCTGGTTTACCAACTGTACCACCTGGACCTTTAGCTCGAACAATAAAAATTGTTCTTCCTTCAAATTCTAATTCTTGTACAATTGTTTCTCTTTCAAGTTCATCGGCTAAAATATCATTATTAGTTACAGTTCTTATAAAACTTGCTGCAACGAGTGGTCCAAGTCCATCTCCAATAGGACTTCCTTCTGAGAATGCTTTAGCAGCATGATAATAGGCTTTAGCCATAGTCATGATTAATCCCAATTGATATGAAATCTGGAGTAATAATATCATTGATTTAGATTTTTTTCCTAATATAAGGTAGTGTCGGATTAATCGATAGATAAAATCAATTGCCATAGTTGCTTCTAATAGATTCTCTAAATTGGATCTTTGAACAGGATCAGCATTTGGAGCTAGTATTGCAACCTCTTCTTTAAACCTATTATCTCTCACATCTACAATATGATCAAATTTAGGAATGATTCCGTAAGGATCGAGAGAAACTGGAGATATAGTTATAAAAGTGAGGAAATCTTCAATTTGGAACATTAAATCTTTCTGTGTCTTTTTTTTATCTGCAAACTCTTTAAAATTCGCAACTAAAATTTCTTTACATTCATCATTCCATTTTTTTAATTTCTCTAAAGCAGTTTGGATTTCTCTAGATGCCTTCCATGCTTGTAATTTTTGCCCATAAAACATAGAAATAAATATGAGCAAGAACCATAATAAAGATATTATTAGAGAAATAGGATCTGTACCAGTGCCAGTTTGATATATAATATTCATCTCTTTGTTAAAATTATAGGTTATTTTGAAAAAATTAACCTTCTGAATTTTTATAATAAAAAAATTTATTTATTCTTTTCGATTATAAAGCATAGAAAAGAAGATATTAAAACACATCCTATGATTGACGAAGAAGATGATGAGGAAATATTAAAGAAAGGAATCACCCTTAAAAGCATTTTAAAAAACCTTGCTTTAATTTTGCTAATTTTAATTGGGGTGCTATTTATATATCTTGATCTTCCATTTGATCAATTAACCCGTTGGTCAATTGGTTTTATGCTGATTTGCTTTGGAGCTACATTAATCCAATTTCAAAAAAGTGCTCCTGAACCTATTAGACAGACTCTAACAATTTTGATCTGCAAGTTATGTGGAATTACAAAAGTAAGGAATTACCAGAAAGGAGATTATGTGTTTAAACAATTAGACAAATGTGAAAAATGTGAGGACTTAATGGAGATAAAGCAAATTTATTCTGTTAGATTAAAGAGCCCTACTGAAAAAACTAAAGTGCAAGAACAAAAGAAAGAAAATTTAAAGGTTAAAAAATAAAATTAAATACTATTATTTTCAACTTAGTAGGGGGTTTTATAGATTCTCAAGAAGGTTGGATTAGGAGGAACTTTCGATCATCTCCACGAGGGTCATAAATTTCTTTTGAAAATAGCATTATCTTTATCTGAATTTGTTGAAATAGGATTAACTTCTCAAGACTTATTAAAAAATAAACAATATGCCTCAAAATTAGAAGATTATGACGCGAGAAAGGAAAATTTGAAATCGTTTGTAAATTCCATTGCTGATTTAAATCGTATTAGGATTGTAGAAATAAAGAATTGGGAAGATATGGATAAATATGCTCAAGATCCAGAATATGAAGGTCTAGTTGTCAGTCAGGAAACATACGAAAATGGCCTAAAATTAAATGAGAATAGAGAAAGAATAGGATTAAAGCCTCTCGTTTTAATTGTAATTCCCTTACTCAAAGATAGTAATAATAAAAAAATTAATTCTACTTCAATAAGAGGAAAAATTAAATAAAAAAAATTAGGTTTATAATAATTATTTTAACTTCTTCTTGAGAAAAAGTGAATTAACTATACTTATAACACCAATTGTTACAATTAATTGATGTTCAGGTATTCTATGTGGAGCTTGGAATATTAAAGATATTAATGATAAGAAGATTAGTTTTGCCTTAATAAGAATATTTTTTAGGAATTAAATATATAGTAATTATAATTAAAATGAATTCTTGAACCGGTAAATATGATTTTAAAGACTTTGGATATTAAGTTATATCGAAATTTTTATCAAGATTCATTTTTCTTTGTATTCTTTATATTGCCAAGGGAACGCCAATTTTAAATTAAAATTACTCCCTTGGCTACTGACTTAATTAGTTTTTCATTATTCAAAATTTAAAATCTGAATATCTAAAAAGTAATGGGATCTTTCTAATTCAAGATCGGGCTATTTACAATGATTAAATTCACGAAAGATTTAAATAACTTAGAGATTTTAAAAGATATAAGAAAAATGTAAAAATAATAGCCTAAGTAGATGACAATTAAACTTAAAAAACAAACCATAGAAATTTTAAAAGTGTTAAAGAAAAAGCCTTCGGATGTATTGGCAAAAGAATTAGCAAGAGATTTAAAAATTGATTATATAGTGCTTATGTCAGCGATAAATGAATTAATTGAGTATGATTTAGGAGGTTTTAAGGAAGAGGGAATATATCAGATTTCTTTAAATGATGAAGGTATAAATTATTTAGAAAATGGGCTTCCTGAACGTCAATTACTTAATATTTTGTTAGAAAGTTCTATTAAGGAAATAGGTATAGACGATTTATTAAAAAGATCAAAACTGAATAGAAAAATTTTTTATGTTGGTATTTCGAATCTTAAAAAAAATCGATGGGTCGCTCAAAGTAAAGCTTCTGGAGAAAATAAAATATATCTAATCTCAGAGGAATTTCCTCAAACTGAAAGTGAAAAGTTTCTTCTTAATTTTAAAGAAAAATCTATACTTGATCATTCTACTCTTTCAAACGATGAATTAAAGCAATTAGATCTTCTAAATAAACGAAAATTAATTAAGAAAGATCATAAAACGCAGAGAATCATCTATTTAACTGAAAAAGGAAAAAAAACTGCAATTACGAAGATAAAAGAATTAGAGCAAATCAGTAAAATTACTCACGAAATGCTTAGCTCTAAAACATGGAACAAATATGAATTAAAACCTTTTGATGTTACTAAATCAGGACCTTTATTAAAAGCTGGAAAAATTCATCCATTAATAAATTTAATTAATGAAATTAGAGAGATATTTTTATCAATGGGATTTATAGAAATAAGGGGGCCTATTATAGAGAGTGCTTTTTACAATTTTGATGCTTTATTTCAGCCACAAGACCATCCTGCCAGAGAATTACAAGATACTTTTTACTTAAACAATCCGAAAGTTGCAAAATTACCAGAAAAAGATAGAGTCTTAGCTGTGAAAAAAACTCATGAAACTGGTGGTGATAGTGGATCTCTTGGGTGGGGATATGAATGGGATGAAAATATAGCAAAACAAACTGTATTAAGACCTCATACAACAGCTACAACTATGAGAAGATTGGCCCAATTTTACAGAAACAAGGAAAAAGTACCAGTAAAAGTATTTTGTATAGATAGAGTATTTCGAAATGAAAAGCTTGATAAATCTCATTTGGCAGAATTCACTCAGATAGAAGGGATTGTTATTGATGATAATGCAAATCTATGTGACTTAATTGGATTATTATCTGAATTCTATCGAAAAATGGGTTTTAAGAAGATAATCACTAGACCCGGATTCTTCCCTTATACTGAACCAAGTATGGAAGTAGCAGTATATTATGATAAATTGAATGAATGGTTAGAAATGGGAGGATCAGGAATTTTTCGACCAGAGGTTACATATCCATGGGGAATTAAAGAACCTACGAGAGTTTTAGCTTGGGGTCAAGGTCTTGAAAGGATAGCAATGCCATATTATGAACGGACAGATATACGAGATTTTTATATTAATCCAATAAAATGGTTGAGGGAACAATCGTATCTTAAATGAGGTGAAAGAATGCCCACTATTGAATTAAAAATTGAAAGATTAGAAAAGCTAGTTGGAAAAAAATTAGACTTAAAAGAATTAGAATATGATTTGCAATGGATAGGATTAGATTTAGAAGATATTAACTTAGAAGAAAAAAAAGTAAAAGTAGAATATAATCCAAATAGACCTGATTTTTCTAGTCCTGAGGGAATTGCTAGAGCACTGAAAGGGTACTATGAAATTGAGCTAGGTCTCCCATCTTATGAGATACTTAAGGGAGAAATTGTATTGAATGTTGATCCTAGTGTAAAGAAAGTGAGACCGTATATCGTATGTGCAGTCATTAGAGATATTGATTTAGATGAGGATGAGGTTGCTACTTTAATGAACATTCAGGAGCAATTACATTGGGCGGTAGGAAGAGATAGAAAGAAAGTAGCTATCGGAGTTCATGATTTAGATAAAATTATGCCTCCTTATAGATATACTGCTGTGAAGCCAGATTCGGTGAGTTTTACACCTTTACATGGAGATGGATATCCAATGAATCTAGAAGAGATTTTATTATTACATGAGAAAGGGATTGAATATGCTCACGTTTTAGAAGGAAAGGATGTATATCCCATAATTTTTGATAATAATAATGAAGTTCTCTCATTTCCCCCTATTATTAACGGCGTACTTACAACTGTTACAGATGATACAAAGAATTTGTTTTTAGACTTAACTGGAACTGATTTTAAGGCAGTAAATTTGGCATTAAATATTTTATCTACAACTTTAGCAGACATGGGTGCTAAGATAGAAAGAGTTAAAGTAAATTATCAAGGAGAAAAAGAAATTTATACTCCTAATTTGGAACCTAAAAAGTGGGAAGTAAAAGTTGATTATATCAATAATGTTGTTGGTTTAGAGTTACCAGTACCAGAAATGATTAGATGTTTTCAAAAAGTTAGATTGGAGGCAAATAAGTCTAAAAAGCAAGGTTATTTGGATATTTGGGTTCCAGCCTATCGTGGAGATGTTATGCATACAGTAGATTTTACTGAAGAATGTGCAATTGGCTATGGTTATTTTAATTTACCACTCACAATTAAAACAGGTGGGGTGGGAGGATATCATCATATAGTAGATTTTTCGAACAAGATTAGAAAAATTATGATTGGAGCAGGATATTTAGAAATAGTTAATTTCATTCTAACAAGCTCAGAAAAGCAATTTACTCTTATGAGACAAGATTATGAATCTGCAAATATAGTAGAAATTGCAAATCCTGTCTCAAAAGAATACGATACAACTAGAATTAGATTGTTACCTCAACTAATGGACACTTTACTATTAAATCGTTCAGAAGAGAAACCAATTAGGATCTTTGAAGTAGGGGATGTAATTTTATTGAACCCTAATGAGGAAACTGGTGCTAAAAGGGAAGTTCATCTTTCTGCTGTTACTTATCATGACGAAGCTGATTTCACAGAGATCAGATCTACTTTAGATTTTATAATGGGCTCTCTTGGACATAAATATAATTTTATAGTTAAGCCTGATAAGAATTTGAGCTATATTGATGGTCGTTATGGAACAATTTATTTGAACGGGAAAAAGATAGGAGAGATTGGTGAAATTAATCCCGAAGTGTTAACTAATTTCAAATTAGAGTTTCCAGCAGCGGCTATAGAATTAAATTTAGAAATTTTCTTTTAAGTAGATTTTTCTTAATTTCTAGTTATGGGTGGCTTTAATCATGTTAAAAGAAAATAAGGTATTTGATGAAGAATTGGAAAAATATAGGAAAAAAATTGATAGAATAGATGATAAAATTATTAAACTCTTAGATGAACGAGGAAAACTGGCTAAAAATTTGGGAATATTTAAAAAAAAGCATAATGTTGATATTTATCAACCCGAACGGGAAGAATATGTTATTGAAAGAATGAGTAATAAGTCTAAAATTCTGAAGAATATAAGCATCGAATCTATTTGGAGAGAAATTATTAAAGGGTGCAAAATTATCCAAACCATGGATATTCCAGAGAAAAAATACTAAAAATTTGATTTTTAGAAACTTTTTTACTTCACAAAAAATATATTAATATACTTTATAACAAGAATTTTTAAAACATCTATCAATAGAAAAATGGTTTAATTTCATGGCAGGGAATATAAGGATTGATGGCAGGAAATTTGATGAACTAAGGAATATTCAAATTAAAAGAAATTATCTTAAATATCCTGAAGGTTCAGTATTGATAACTCAAGGTGGTACAAAAATTATTATAACGGCATCAGTTATTGAATCAGTTCCACGGTTTTTAATAGATACAGGAACAGGATGGATAACAGCAGAGTATTCAATGTTACCAAGAGCAACTCAAGTAAGAAATCAAAGAGAAACTTACAGGGGTAGATCAATCGAAATACAGAGGTTAATTGGACGAAGTATTCGTGCTGCTTTTAATTATGAGAAACTGGGAGAACGAACAATAAAAGTGGATTGCGATGTAATTCAAGCTGATGGAGGAACAAGATGTGCATCTATTACAGGAGCATTTATTGCTGTTTTTGACGCTATAAATTATCTCTACAACCAACAACTTATTTATGATTTTCCAAATTATAAATTAACAGCTGCAGTTTCTCTAGGTATAAAAAATAACCAGATTCTATTAGATTTAGATTATAATGAAGATTCAAAAGTTGATGCGGATTTTAATTTAGTCATGAATGAGGACTCAGAAATTATTGAAATACAAGGAACTGCTGAAGGGGCTACTTTTTCAAAGAATAAATTAAGAGAGATTATAGATTTAGGAGAAAAAGGTATTTTACAATTAATGAATATTCAAAAAAGTGAACTAAATTTGTAGTTTTCATCCTTTTGAATGAAGATTTAACATATAAAACCGATTCTATTTTTCTATAATATTTAAACAAATATTCTAATGAAATGGGGTTGGGTTTTGATTTGGAAGAAATACCTCCTTGTCCTATTTTATATATAGCAAATGATTTGTTGAATTCTTTGACAAGTATTGATATTATTGTTAAAATTTATCAACAAAAAAGGAAAATAGTTAGAGATTTGATTCAAAAATATAAGGGAGGAGAAGCAATATAAAAATCTTTAATCGGGTTAATGGGCTTCAATTCCTAATTGTTCTGGATGGTTTTGAAAGTATTCTACTCCATCTTTGATTATATCAATTATCGATCTTACTGGTCTCCACCCAGTTTCTTTTAAGATTTTATCATTTCTGCCAATTAATAATGGAACTTCACTGGGACGCATTCTTTCCGTATTTACAAACTCCCTTGCAGAAATATTAAAAATTTTCTTCGCAATTTTAATATAATCCATAACGGTAATTCCCTTTCCAGAACATACGTTAAAAGGATCCCCATATTTTTTCTTTTCGCTAACTAAGATATATGCATTGACAGTATCTTTTACATGAGTAAAATCTCGAATAGCATTAGGATTTCCAACGATAATGTTATCTCTCTTTTTTTGTAGAATTTCAACAATCTGTCGATGTATTACACTCGTGACAAATTGAATACCTCTCCGCGGACCTTCATGATTGAATCCTCTAGTTATGATACTAGGAACATTATAGGAATTATGATATAGCCAAGCTATGTGTTCTGTAGCAACTTTAGATATTCCATAAACACTTCTTGGACGAAATGGGTTAATCTTTACGTCTTCTACAACAGGAATTTCGTTAGGATCAACTAATCCATATTGTTCACTACTACAAGCGACATGAATACTTTCTAAATTTTGATCAATTCTTCGTGCTGCTTCAAATATTTTAATTGTTCCTACAATATTATTATGAATAACTCGAGCAGGTTCTCTGAAAGAGGTTGGAACAAAGGATTCTGCAGCAAGGTGAAATACTGCATTAGGTTCAATTTCTTCGAAGATCCCTAAAATTCTTTCGGCACTTGTTATATCTGCTTCATGTAATGTAATTTTCCCTCGTAAATGTTCTATATTTTCATGCATAGGAACTGCATGTCGCCTTATCGTTCCATGAACTTCACAACCTAAATCTAACAATTGCTCTGCTAAATGACTTCCAGCAAAACCACTAATTCCTGTAATAAGAATCCTTTTTTCCTTCCAGTACTTACTATCTGGTAAAGCAGAAGTTCGATTCTTGAACTCAAGTATATAATCATCAATTTTCTCTGGTTTTATAATATAACCTTGGTTTTCAAGTTCTTTGACCCTAATATTTTCTTCTAAAAGTTGTTCAATTGGTATAAGATCTTCCATGATAATATTTGTAATTTATCTTTGATTTATTTTTAATTTAACTATTAAAAATTTACCACATTTTTAATAATTGATTAATTAATTCCTTGGATAAGGATATAATATAATTTTCTATAAATTTTATGATATTATCACTGATAACCTCAATAAATATCAGAAATAAAATTAAAAATTTTATGATTTATGCATACAAAACCATAATTCATATCTATTTGAAATATGAAAGATAATTTATTAACTCAATAACTAATTTCTTGTTTGAGATAAATTATATATGATCCTGATTTTTAACACATAATTGTATCTATATTTTAAATCTTGGAGATTAAAAAATTAATCAATTACACAAGAAAAAAATGACAAATATTCTTATATTCTCTCCACTAAGTTTGAATTATGGACGAGGTGGAGAATTCTCCATAATAGAATTAGCCTCTTCACTCAAGAAATATTTTAATGTAACTTTAGTAGATACAAATAAAATTTTAGGAAAAGAAAGCAAAATATTGTCAAAAAAAATACTTAATGATAAGTTAGAAGGTATTAAACGAGATGAATTTAAACTAGCGATAATTTCAATCTTTAATAAATATTTTTCAATTCCATATCCATACAGATTTCTTAAGTTATTAAAAAGAGTTAAAGAGAGTGATGTTGTTATTTTTAGTATCAGTGGTATTGGAACAAATATAATCTTTCTTATTCTACGTCTTTTGACTGTAAGACCAAGATTTATTGTAAGTCATAGAATACCATTGTACAGTTTTAAAAAGCATTCTTTTCATAATCTCAGATTAAAAATATCATTTGTTCTATTCACCATTTTTAAAAAAAGATTTTACCATCATACTATCTCATATAGAAGAAAAAAATTCTTAGAAGCATACTATAAACCCGACAAAGTTTTTCATATCAGACACTGTATAGAACTGAATAAATTTCTTCAAGATTTTGAAGCTATTGATCAAGATAATTGTTTAAAATTTATATATGTAGGAAATCTTGATAGTGTGGATAAAGGTATTGATATTTTAATACACGCAATAGAAAATATTTTAAAAGAAAATAAAACATTCAAGACTAAATTTGAGTTTTGTGGTAAAGGGCCACTAGAATCTAAAATCAAGGATTTAGAAAGTAAATTCCCTAATCATGTGAAATTTAATGGATATGTGAGTTATAATGAAGTTCCCAAGTATTATGGAAAGAGTGATGTATTTTTATTCACTTCCCGTAGAGAAGCTTTTGGAAGAGTAATTATCGAAGCATTAGCATCAAAATTATTAATAATAAGCACAAAAACGATAGGATCTAATGAAATTTTAAAGGGAAAGGAATTTGCTTTTTTTTTAAACACATTAAATACATTAGAAATTGAAGCTACCATTAAAAAAGTCTATAATTTATGGGAGAATGAACCACAAAAGTTTAATAAATTAAAGAAATTAGCAAGAAGACATGCTCTTGAAAATTATGATTATTCACATGAACTTAGTGGCTTTGTTCAATTAATTAATTCAATTATTAAAAGACGTTAGCTCTTTAAAGGATTGATTAAAATCACTACTTACAGTATTTAATTCAGAAGCAGAAATAATGATATTTTGCACTGTATATTCAGAAATCTTTCTAGGATACTTTATAAGTAAAATTTTCATCAATTTCTTTATTGAGAGTTTAAATTTATAATGAATTCATTTTGAAATTATTTTTGATTAATAGATTTTCGAATATTTTTAGGGGTTAATTGATAAAAACATTTATAAATTAAAGAGAACAAGTAAAAAATTAAAAAATTGCTATAAATATATGAAACTTGTTTATTGAGTGGGTAAACAAACCAGTAAATGAAGAGGATAAAGTAAAAATTGTCAAAAATTAATATATCTGTAAGGGAATATTAAAGTAATAAATATAATTAGAATTATGAGATTAGCTCTCTTATATTATGATAAATTTCCCCATTCAGGTGGAATCGGTTATGTAATTGAAGGTTTATATCGAAGTTTTAAGTATACTGGGCATAAATTATTTCTTTTTAATCCCAATTATGAAGCAGTGACTGCTTTTCCAATCTTAAAAAAGAGATATCATTCAAGAAGAGATTTAATTGAACTTTTTCTTCATCCAAAGCTTATTAAAATGTTTATTGAATATTCATGGAAAATTATATCTAACGTTCGATTACCCGGTTCACATCGCTTAAGAATGTTATTATACTTAATCCTTAAACCAGACATCCTCTTAAATACTTTAAAGAATTCCATAGTTTTAATTCCAAAGTTGAGAAAATTAAATGTTGATATTTTAATAGGAGGCGCTTCAGATAATTATACTATTACTCTGATCAATTTGCTTTCATTATTTCTCAATAAAAAATCTGTCTCCCTCGCTTATGGAAATGATTTTTTGGTGAGATCAAGGTATTCATTGAAATCATATTATTATCAAAGTTTAAATTTAATATTTTTCGGAACAAATGTATTGAGAGACTTATTTCAAAAAATTCATCATTTTACTGATAAGAGTAGATTAAAAGTAATACCTTATGGGCTTATTTTAAAAGATTATAAATTAGATATTACAAAAAATGAATTGAGAAAAAGGTTCAATATATCTTCGCAAGATTTTGTTATGTTAAGCGTTGGTCGTCATGTTCCAAGAAAAAATTTTGATTTAGTGATAAAAGCTTTAAAGATAATTGTTGAATCAACACTCATAAAAAATATAAAGTATTACCTCATTGGGGAAGGGCCATCTACACCCGAATTGAAATCTCTTGTAAAAAAACTAGAATTAAACGATTTTGTAGAATTTCTAGGATTTACTCCCCGAGAGATGAGAAATTATTTTTATAAGTTATCTGATGTATTATTAATGCCATCTTTAGTAAAAAAAGAATCTATTGAAGGATTTGGAATAGTATTCATTGAAGCAAATTTTTATAAAATCCCTGTTATTGGAGCCAGGACTGGAGGTATTATAGAAGCCATTATTGAAGGTGAAACAGGTTTACTGATAAAGCCTGGGGACGTAAATGATTTAGTAGAAAAAGTTACTTTTCTTTACAAAAATCCCGATGCTGCATTAAAGATGGGAGAAAGGGGTCATAAACGTGTTCTTGAGAAATTTGATATTCTTAAAAATTCCAATATTTACTTAAAAGAATTTCTTATGTTAATGTAATAGTATTTTCAAATTTTAACAAAAGGCAATACAAATGTGCCGTAGAACGGATTTTTGAATTATTGATATAATAATAATATAGAAATTTTTTTTATCAAAATTGAAATAATTTTAGTATTTTAATTTTATATTTAAAAAACGGTAAATTAATGCTGTTAGAGTAACTTTTACTACATATCACTTGAGTCTAAAGAAAAAATCAAAGAAAGTTATGAACTGTGGATAAAAAATCCTAATAAAATAATTACTTGGCAGAATTGCGCTGGAAATTATGCTATTTCGAATTATTCTTTTACTAATGACCTGATAAAATTTTAAAATTTAATTAAGAAAATAACTAAATCAATTAAATGAATAACTATTTTATAAAGAAAAAGTAGATATTTGAAAGTTTAAGATTTTTATTTATTAATTACTTGATTTATATATTCCCTATTATATTTAAAAAAGGTGATACAGAAGATAAGAGTTCTCTATGTTGCACCATATTTTACTACTAGACGAGGGGGTGAAAATGTATTAACAAATGAAGTTGGAGCTGTAATAAGAAATTTCAAAAATGTGGAATTTTTAGTATATGCAGTTGGACGGGGAAATATAAAATGTAGCACATATCGTAAAAATATATTATATCTGGGTAAATCTCATAAGAATATTCGTTTTTTTTTAGATATGATTAAAATTTTTGTTAAATTCAAACCAGATATAATACACTCCCATTATGTCATTCCCTCCATAATAATGTGTATATTTGGAAAATTATTCAGAGTTCCATGTATTTTACACGGAAGGGCTGTGGATATTAATTATTGGCCATACTTTAAAATTAAAAGTAAAATTCTATTTCTGATAACGGGTAAATTAAGTAATACTATTTTAACTGTGAGTAAAAGGATGAAATTGGATTGTTTAAGATTTAAAATTCCTTCGAAGAAAATTACAGTTATTTATAATGGAATTGATTCAGAACAATTCAAACCAATAAATAAAAATTTTTTCTCAAGGAATAGATCCTTAGAATTATTACATATTGGAACAATTTCTCATAGAAAATCACAAAATCTTATTATTGAAGCGTGTAGAATATTAAGAAGTAAAGGTGTAAATTTTCACTTAACTTTAATTGGAGATGGTCCTCAAAAGAAAGAGATCCTAGATTTAATTAATAAATATAGCCTAGAAAAATATGTAACTCTTTTAGGTACAATTGATCACAACATATTGCAAAATTATATGAAAAATTCAGATCTATTAGTCTTTCCCTCTACAACAGAAGGATTACCAAATGCTGTATTGGAATCAATGAGTATGCAATTACCGGTGATTTTAACCAGAGTAGATGGACATATAGAGATATCCCAGAAAGAAGGAAGTGTTTTAATTGAAAAGGATAACGTAGATCAAATTGTTAATGGTATTTTAGACTATTATGATAATCCAAAGAAGATTGAAATAGGAGGGCGTATTAATAGAGACTTTATTGTCAATAATCTTAGTTGGGACAGACATGGTAACGAATTATATCAGATATACACTAGAATAATAAAAAATAATAAGATGTTTTAAAATATTTTCTATAAAGTCTAGATAATTTAATTGTGTTATGTATTTCTTTTTTTCTAACCAATAGCTTTAGATAGAGTTATTAATGAATTTAGTTGGAATAATATTTTTATGATTATATCAAAGTGATTGAAAATGTGCTAAAGAAAAATTAAATTGTAAAAATTTAGAATTTAATTTTTCGAATGCTTCGAAATATTTTTTGCTTTTCTCTTGCAATATCTCCTTCTTTTAAAAGATTATAAAGTGAAAAGCCATTATTGCTTCTCACATCAATTTTATTATCTGTTAGGTCATTAATAGTATTGATTAAATCAAATAAGGTTACTTTATGGTTGTAGATCCTTCCCCCAAATTCATTTCCTGGAAATTTTATAAATAATGGAATAAATTTCTGTAATTTATAATCCCCATTATGATAAAATACTACATGATCCCATCTACAACAGTAAAATCTTCTAATATCTGGAATAAAAGAAATTTTCGTTCTAATTTTGTTTAAAATCCTTTTGGTTAAGTTGTATAAATAATATAAACCATAATTACAATATTTACCAATATCACCAAGTCCTTCTCCATGATCGGATGTAATTATAATTAATGAATCATTATAAATCCCAGTTTCTTGTAAGATTTTTATCATTTTCTTAATATATTTATTGAAAACTTCATATATTTGTTTTGAATAGATTTTTCTTACAAAATGTTCTGTTAATTCTTTTTTAACAATTCTCTTTATTAAGCTCGCTCCAATTTCTCGATAATTCTTACCAATTATTTTGTTTTGCAAGTATCTATTGATTTCATAATTATGATGTGTTTTCCAAAAGTGTAAAAACATAAAGTTTTTTTTTTCTTTATTAGTATGAATATAATTTTCCCATTCACTAGGTATGTTCATATTTTCATCATCAGCTGCACCATGATAATCTTTCAAATAACTACCAAATTTAGCCCTTTTCCAATTTTTCAAAGGTTGAATTCCAAGATCTTTTATCATCTGTTCCTTTGTTGGGATTCTATGATTCTTTTTAGAAGTTTTAAATTCACTTTCAAAAGGATATCCTAACATAACAGCATAATTACAATATGAACGACTTTTATAGCCTAAACTCTTTAATTGAGCCGGGAAGTTTTCATTTTCAGATTTATTGATATAGTCCCCAAAAAAGATAGTGTAATGAGATAAAAATGTGGAAGTATAGATTGACCAACAATTATTAAAATCAACGAAATCAGTTTTTAGCTCAGGAAAATTATCTTTAATGTTATTAAAAATAAAATCCTTTCTTGCACTATCCAAGACAATTAGAAATATGTTGTTCATTATAGGTTTGATCTTTAAAATATCTCAGAGAGTTATCTAATTATAAGAAATTAAATAAATAAAATCTTTTTAATTAAAAAATTTAAGAATTTTAAGAATTTTTGGTTAAATATGAACAATCTCAATCCAATCCTAAATCAAATTTACTCAAATTATATAATTTTGAATTTTTTCCAATATCTTTGTAACTGCTGTTCTATCTTCTGAACTATAAACAAAACTTTATGGAAAACAAAGATAAGTTCATAGTTTTAAACTGTGTTGATTTATTTTAAAAATTATTATTAAAAACAATTATTCTATTAAATAATGATTAATTAGAAATTATTAATAATAGTTAATTACTTAGATTTTAACCAGAATAAAAATAAATAATTAAGCTCATCATAAATTAGAAAAATTTACATTTATTTAATTATTGGACTAAAAGGATTCTACTTATGAATTTCTCTAGAAATGAACTAGCTAGTTTTAAAGGAAAATTACGGGTATTATATTTCACACCTTTTTTCACATTAGAAAATACTAAATTTGATACTTATATGGCGAATGAAGTTAACTCTGTTGTTAAGAATTATCCAAATATAGAATCTTTGATATATCTAGTAGATCAACGCAAAAAAAGTGAAATAATTAAATATAATAAGAGAACACTACAAATTATCAGGAGATCTTATAAAAATATTCTTACAGCTATTTCTCATCCATTCCATGTTTCCATATCTGTTATCTCTTTTACAATATTTCCAATTATATGTGTATATATCTTCAATATAATATATAAGAAATTGGGTATTACGAGGTATTAATTTGAATAAAGCTATTATAGAGACTTTTAATTTGTCCAAAATTTATCATCTAAAAAATAAAAAGCTTATCCATGCCTTAGATAATGTAAATATTAGGGTAGATGAAGGAGAAAAATTTGGATTATTAGGACCAAATGGAGCTGGTAAAACTACATTGATTTCTATTTTATCAACATTAATTCAACCTTCAAGTGGTTATGCAATTATTGATGGTTATAATGTTCTTAAAAATCCGAATAATATTAAAAATATAATTGCGTTAATGCTCGGAAATGATATGATCTACTATAGAATAACAGGTTATGCAAATTTAAAATTCTATTGTAAAGTATATGGTATAAAAGATTATAAAAAAAAAATTGAAGACATAGCTAAAGAATTTGAATTGTATAATTGGCTTAATGAATACGTTGAGCGATATTCTTCAGGTATGAAATGTAAATTATCACTTTGTAGAGTTTTACTTTCAGATCCCAAGATCTTATTTTTAGATGAACCTACATTAGGCCTTGACGTTAAAACTACAAAATTCATTATTGACAAGTTAAAAAAATCAGATAAAACAATTTTTCTAACAAGTCATAATATGGATGTAGTAGAAAAATTATGTGATAGAATTGCATTTCTTAACTATGGTAAGATCATAAAACTGGGAACTAAAGAAGAACTTCGTGAACTACTACAAAAAGGAGTGAATGTCTTTATAGGTATTGTTGAAAATAAAAGAGATTTACAACAAGAATTAGAGCAGCAAAATTTTATAACAGATATAACTAATGAGAAAAAAGGACTTATCATAGAACTTTTAGAAAGAGATTACTATATTAAATTATTCCCTATTTTTAGCAAGTATAGAATTACCAAAATACAAGAATTAGAAATGTCTGTGGAAGATTTATTCTTGAAAATAGTTTAAACAATTATCATTATTTCAATTTTCAATTGTTTTATTATTTAGCAAACAAAAAGAGGAAAAATTATGAAAATTAGAAAAAAAATTAAAAGAATTTTATCAAAAACTTTAGCGATTGCAGAAAAAAACGCACGTACACAGTTTAGATTTAAATATAATGTTATTCTTCGGTGGTTCGTACCAATTATCACATTATTAATGTCAATTATTATCTTAGGTACATTTTTTGAGAATAATATAGACGTTGGACCGTGGACACAGGAGAATTATTTAATTTTCATTTTTATTGGATATAATATCATGATCATGCAAAGTATGATAACTTATATTCCAAAATATTTATTACAAGAAAAATACTGGAAAACACTCCCTGCGCTTATAACGGCTCCATTCAACAGATTTTATTTATTATTTGGTTATATTCTTTCAGAATATTTAGGGATTATTATACCTTTTACTATATTTTTCGTAATAATGCTTTTTATTCTGCCTATTTCAATACCAATATTATTAATAGTACTATTGATGTTTTTCGGTATTGGGATAATCTTTTCAGGATTAGGACTATTTTTAGGTGTATTTGCAATTTCAAATGAAAATTATCTGTATTTTTTTGATTTTGCTTCTAGACTTATTTTTTGGGTTAGTTGTATAACTTACCCTTTTCAATTATTTCCAGAAATTATTCAAAATATTATTCAAATAAATCCAATTTATTATATGATAGATATTATTCGCCTAACCTGGATTGAAAATAATATAATACTTACCACAACCTCTCATCCATTCCATATTTCTATGTTTGTTATCTCTTTAATAATTTTTCCAATTATATGTGTGTATATCTTCAATATAATATATAAGAAATTAGGTATTACGGGGTATTAATTTGAATAGAGCGATTATATAGATTTTTAACTAGTCCAAAATTTATCATCTAAAAAATAAAAAGCTTATCCCTACATGGATAATGTGAATATTAAGGTGAATGAAGGTGAAAAATGAATTATAAGGACTAAATAGAGCAGGGGAACCAAAAAAATAGTTATTTTATAACATCATTGATACAGAATTATTGATCCAAATTAATACAAATTTTCATTGAAATTGATGAAAATAAGAATGAATTAAAAGGAGATTTGGAAAAACAAAATTTCATAACTAATGTAAATTTTTAAGCAAATATATTGAAAATTGAACTCGTGAGCTTGGAATATCTTAAAAATTTTTAAAATTTATCAATTTTTTACTTTTTTATTACTCCAATTCCTCCAGTACTTTGATTTCTATCATCAATGAACTCATCGAAATCAAAATTATATTTAATTTCTTCCCAAAATTTATGAACATCATTGGAGTTATACCCTAAGGGTACTATGTCATGAAAGCCAATCAGACCAGAGTTTTTTACAAGCGGATTATACATTTCAAAGTCCTTCTTAACACCCTTATAAGAATGATCCGCATCAATGAACAAAAAATCTAATTTTTCACCATTTAGGATTTTTCTAAGATGATATAGTGTCGATGCTTCGTGAGAATTTGCTCTTATTAATATTGTTTTTTGACTAGGTAATGAAATTCTCTTTATTAATGGAACTCTCCAATCAGAGTATATCCTCCATTTAGAATTAGGACTTCCAATTTTTCCTTTAGGCATATCTATACTTATTAATATTGCGTCCTTTCGAGAAACTCTTGAGAATAAAAATAATGTTCCTCCATTTAGAGTTCCTATTTCAAGTATGTATTTCGGTTGGAGTCTTTTTACCTTTTGTAATAAAGATACTAATTCAGATGAAATTTGTTGTGTTTTTACAATTTTTTTCTGAGAAATAACAAAATCTACTAAGTTTGTTATATTACAATTATTAGAAATATTTTTGATTTTTATAAATAATAGAAATACATTAAGGACTTTTAAAATTTCTAAATATAAGATCTTAATTATATTTCCTCTTTGGTTAATTATATAATCCTTAATCCTAATAATGAGCTTTAACATCGTTATATTATTTCATTTTATTTACTTTTTGATATTTCAAATATACAATGCCTAGGGATTTAATTAAAATTTACTTAGATTCTTCAAAAATTTAATTTTATTCGATATAATTTCTTTCTCTAAAAGAGATCTTTTTTCCATAATATCTTCATTTTCTTGTTTAACAGTTAACCAAGGAACATTAACTAATATAGGAATTCTAACTCCATTCCGATGACCATAATATCTAATTGGTAAAAAAGGATGAATAAATTCTCCAAACGCTTCTCCATGATCTGCTGTAATAACTGTTATACCAGGAAGTATTTTTAATAATTTTTCTATATATGGAAAAGTATATTCCAAATTTTTCCAATAACCTCTGAGATGTATACCAATATCTATCATTCCATAAACATAAGAACTGTATAATGTGAAAAAATTTTCTTTAATTCTTTTCTTATTCGGACTTTTTACTATTGCATCTTTTTTTTTTAAAGCAGTATCCCTTATTGTTTCAAGGTTGTTAAATTTAAGATTATATCCAATATAAGGGTAATGAGGTTGCATAAAATGAATTATAATTTTTTTATTAGGATATTTCTTGATTGCATTGAGAGTAAGTATATACATATTCTTAGGTAAAACTGTATGATATTCTGCATCCCATTCTTCTTTCCATAGAGAGATTATTTTAAATAGTTTCCCTTTAAGGAGTATATCTACATATGGATTAGCAGTAATATAAATAATGTCATTGTAAAATTTATTTTTAAAATTTTCTGTTAAAAATGATGAAGTATGAGTTCCTCTTGAAATCTTCTTTTCAAGAATACCTTCTATCTTATAATTCTTATATATTTTTTCAAAAAAATCGTATCTGCAAGCATCTAAGATAATTAAATTATCCCACTCTTCATCTAAGATATAAATCCCATTATTATTTCTATATAATAAAGAAATTAATTTGTATAAAATATACTTGCGAAAAATCATTGGGTTCTTAATGCTTTTGATAGTCTTGATAATATTCTTTAGATCCAATTTTTTCCACAATTACTTTATATTTACATTTTTCTTTTCTAATTATTTTAAAATAAAATTTAAAATCATTTTCAATGACCTAAAACAATTATTGTATCAATTCCTCAAATAATTTGATATAATTATTTACTAGTATTTCCCAGTTATAATTTTCTATAACTCTTTTATGACCATATTCCCCCATCATTATTCTCTCTTTTTCATTTTCATATAAATAAACGATGGCATTTATTAATCCATTTAAATCATTTGGTTTAATCAATAATCCCGATTTTTGATGCTCAATAGCTTCCATAATTCCACCTGAAATTGTCCCAATAACTGGTAATTTATAAAAATTAGCTTCTAAATAGACGATGCCAAATCCTTCGATAGATTCTTTTGTTGCAATAGATGGCATAATAAAGACATCAGAGACTTTCAAATATTTATTTTTCATTTTGTCATCAACAGCACCTAGAAAGGTAACTTCTTCCTCTAATCCCAGAATCCTTGTCAAATATTTTAAATTTTCTGTTTCTGATCCACTGCCTACTAGGAAATATCTAAAATTTGCATATCTCTTTGTCTTTTTGAGAATTTCTATTGCTTGAATGACTAATTGGAAATTTTTTCTGGGTACATGACGACCTACGCTAATTAAAATAAAGTCTTTTTGTCTAATTGATAATTCTTTTTTTAATACTGAAACATCTTGTATTATTTTATAATCTTGAAGATAAAGACCGTAAGGAATTACTACTAATTGATAATCACTTAAATGATTAATCTTCTTTATCATTTCTTTATTTGTATTACTACTTACAATTATTTTATCAATAGTTTTTAAAAAGTAAGTTTTTAATGAATACCGGGTGCGAACCAAGAAGTCTGTTCCATGAGCGCTACAAATAAACTTTTTTTTCATTAATCTTGATAAAATAAATCCTAAAGGTAGTTCAGTAGTTCCTAAAGTACTTCCAAATATCAGGTCTGGCTTAATTTTTTTTAGTAATGGATGTATTAATGATAAATTTTTGATGAGTTTTATTAAAACTTTTGGATTTATAAGAAGATAGATTATCATAGTAAGTTTGTAGTAGAATTTCAATCTTTTTGTTGTAAGTATCTTCCATATTGAGATTAAAAAATAGGAAAAGTATTCTCTTTTTTTAAATAGGACTAATAGATCTTTCAAATTGTAATTACTCGCATTATCTAAAAAATCAAATATATTTTTACCTCTGAATTTTCTATTAAAAATAAATAGATTTTGGTTCTTAAGCTTAAAGGCTTTACACATATCAGTGAAAGATTTACCAATTCCTCCTATCGAAGGATAGAATTCAGATGCGATTAGACAAACTTTCATTTATTTGGAGAAACTTCTCTATTTTATCATAGTAAATTTAAGTAATCTAATAGAAGATCTCTAAAAAACATTTAGTATAAGAGAAAATATATTTCTAATTAATATCTCTAATATAATTAACCTTTGTGAGATTATTGAGTATTTAGATATTTATTTCGCATTAAGATTATTTTTTTAATCCAGATTTATAACTATTCTTTTATTAATTTAATATAATTATCCGTCATTATATAAAATTAAATATAATGAAAGACTACTAAAATTTAAAATACTATTAAGGTAAATTATCATGTCAGAAGATGAACATAAAGTAGAATATACGACAGTTTCAATTCCTAAGCCTCTTGTTGATAAAATTAAGGAAAGAATGAAGGGTACAGGTTTTGCATCTGTATCTAGCTATGTCACATATGTTCTAAGACAGGTTATTTCTTCAATAGAAGAAGAAGAGAAATCCAGGCAAGCATTTACTAAGGAAGAGGAAGAAAAAGTAAAGCAACGCTTAAGAGACTTAGGTTATATCGATTAAAAAGGAATATTTTCAAAATTATATTAAAAAATGCATGAGGTTATGAAATTAAATGATAAAACCACATGGTGGATTATTAATTAATAAAGAACTGCCTAGAATTGAGAAACAAAGGATATTGGGAGAAATTGATGAGTATGAAACCATAGAAGTTAACCCAGAAACTCTAAAAGTAATAAAGAATATTTGTTATGGAGTTTTTAGTCCTTTAGAAGGATTTTTAAACGAAAATGATTATCATTACGTTTTAGATACCATGTACTTGGAAAATAATGTTGCATGGCCCCTTCCAATCACACTTGATGTTTCAGAACAAGAAATTAAAAGTATTAAACCTGGTGATAAAATAATTCTTAAAAATGAAAATGAAACTGCGATTGCATTAATGAGTGTTGAAACCATTTATAACTATGATAAAAAGGAATACGCTGAAAAAACGTATGGTACATTAGATAAAAATCATCCAGGAGTTGAAGCTGTTTTCAATTATAAAAGAAAACTAATGGGTGGAGAAATTTTTCTAATTACTGACCCAAAACCAATTTTTCCTGACTTAGATTTAAAACCTGTTGAAACAAGAGTACTTTTTAAGGAAAGGGGATGGGATAGAGTAGTTGCTTTTCAAACAAGGAATCCTCCTCATTTAGGGCATGAGTATGTTCAGAAAGCAGGATTGACATATGTAGATGGTCTTTTTATTAATCCTGTAATAGGAAAAAAGAAAGTGGGTGATTTTCTGGATGAAGTAATAATTGAATCATATAAAGCATTAATAAAAGAATATTATCCAAAAGATAGAGTGGTTTTAAGCACATTTGAAACAGAAATGAGATATGCTGGCCCAAAAGAAGCTATTTTCCATGCAATAGCAAGAAAAAATTATGGGTGCGATCATATTATTATTGGAAGAGATCATGCTGGCGTTGGAGATTACTATGGTCCATATGATGCACATTATATCTTCGATAGATTTCCAGATTTAGGAATCGAACCAATAAAATTTAGATCTTTTTCAAAATGCAGTAAATGTGATGGAGTTGTGAATGATAAAATTTGCCCTCATCCTCCCGAGAAGCAAAATTATTTTGCAGGAAGAGAAATAAGAGATTCTATACGACAAGGAAAACCACCTAGTATTGAAGTTATGCGTCCTGAAGTCGCCGAGGTTATCCTTAGATATAAAAATCCATTCGTAACATGATTTTAATTTTAATATTTAGATTCAAGTTTTTCGATCATGATTAGAAAGAAATTATTTATCATCGGATTAGATTGCGCAACGCCAAAAACATTATTTGAAGAATTTATCGGGGATTGTCCTAATATAAGAAAATTGATGGAATCAGGTGTCTATGGAAAACTAAGGACATGTGATCCTCCAATCACAATTCCTGCTTGGTTAGTAATGTCAACAGGGAAAAAAGCTGGAACCTTAGGATTATACGGTTTTAGACATAGAAAAAAGAATTCCTATGGTGATTTCTGGATTGCTTCTTCTTTTAGTACAAAAGAACCAAAAGTATGGGATATTATTGCTCAAAAAAACTTAAAATCATGTATTTTAGGAATACCACCAACTTATCCGCCTCAAAAAGTAAATGGGTGCCTTGTCACAGGATTTATTACTCCAGACCGCAATACAGAATTCACATACCCGCCAGAGCTTAAAACTGAAATTTTAAAGTACATTGGAGATTACATTTTCGATGTTAATTTTAGAGTGGATAAGAAAGAGAAATTGTTAAAAGAAATTTATGAAATGAGTGAGATTCAATTTAAAACTGTAAAATTTTTAATGCAAAATAAAGAATGGGATTACTTTAAATTCGTGATAATAGGTTTAGATAGATTCCATCATGCATTTTGGAAATATTTTGATAAAAATCATCATAAATATAAACCCGGAAATGAGTTTGAATTTGAAATGAAAAAATATTATCATTATTTAGATAATAAAATAGGAGAACTTTTAGATTTACTCGATGTTAATACAATGATAATGGTAGTATCAGATCATGGTGCAAAAGCAATGAAAGGATTGATATGTATAAACATGGCTCTTGAAGATTTAGGATATTTGAAATTCAAAACAAAGCCAAAACCAAGAACTAGAATTGGAGATGCAGACATTGATTGGAATAATACTTATGCCTGGGGATGGGGTGGATATTATGCACGAATATTTTTAAATTTAAAAGGTAGAGAACCAAATGGAATTATAGAAGAAAAAGATTTTGAAAAGTATCGAGAGGAAATTAGGCAAAGATTGAAAAGTATAAAGGATTCTAATGGGAATCCAATGAATACTAAGATCTATAAACCAGAAGAGATTTTTGAGATTACCCGAGGGGATTCACCTGATTTAATTGTATATTTTGATGATTTGAATTGGAGATCAGCGGGAACAGTTGGGTATGACTCAATGTATTTAAGTGAAAATGATACTGGACCTGATGATGCTGTTCATGATTGGTATGGTATATATATTATTAATGATCCAAAGAAAAAAATAGGGAAAGATTTAGGAATTAAAAGTATTCTTGACATAGCACCTACTTCTCTTGATCTTTTAGGTTTTGAGGTTCCTTTTGATATGGAAGGTAATATTATTAGATTTTAGAGGAGGTATGTAAGTAAAAGTGGAACATAAAGGATTTACATTGTGGTTTACTGGACTTCCATGTTCGGGTAAAAGCATCCTTGCGAACGCAGTTGCTGAGGACTTAAGAGCCCGCGGAATGAAAGTAGAACGCCTTGATGGAGATATCGTAAGAAAAAGTCTAACTAGAGATTTGGGTTTTACTGAAGAAGATAGAAATATGAACATTGAACGAGTAACATTTGTAGCTAAATTATTAACTCGAAATGGAGTGGCTGTACTTGCTTCTTTTGTATCACCATATAATAAGATTAGAGATTATTCACGCGAAGAAATTGGTGACTACATTCTTGTATATGTAAAATGTTCTCTTGAGGAATGTGAAAAGCGTGATGTTAAGGGAATGTACGCAAAAGCCAGAGCAGGTGAAATAAAAGATTTCACTGGAATTGATCATCCTTTTGAAGAACCGGATAAAGCAGATATAATTGTTGAAACTGATATACAAACAGTAGAAGAAAGCAAAGAAATTATATTGAAAGCCCTAGATTCGATGGGATATTTGCCTAATAAAAATAAACAATGATCAATTTGTATATTTAGAAAATTAATTTAATTAATTAAAAGTTTTTTTACTTGTTTTAATACTTCTTGTCTATTCAAGCTATATTTATTTAATAAAATTTCTCTTTTACCTGATTGGGCAAATTTATTATTAATTCCAACGAATCTTATTTTTTTAGGATCCTTTTTTGAGATGATTCGGGCAATTATACTTCCAAAACCACAATAGATATTATGTTCTTCTAGAACTACAATTCCTTCAACATCATTAATCTCATTTAATAAAGTTTTTTCATCTATGGGTTTAACAGTTGGAAGATTAATTACTTTAATTGATAAATTTAATTCTTTTTCGATACTTAAGACTGAATCAAAAGCCAACACAGTTCCATAGCCAATTCCAATCAAACAAATATCTTTTCCTTCTTTTAATATATCAGGTTTACCTATTTTAAAATTATAATCATCATTATGTATTTTAGGAAATGAACCTCTTGGTAATCGAACATAAAAAGTACCTTCAGTTTTAAATACAAATTCTAATATTTTAACAAGTTCAAGGTTATCTGATGGCACTAATACAGTTATATTGGGTAAAGATCCCATTAAACTTAAATCCTCTAAAGCGTTATGAGTACTTCCATCTTGTCCTACAATCCCCCCATGTGTAGTCACAATTTTTACATTCAAATTATCATGACAGGCAAATCTTATAAATTCCCATGCTCTTCCAGTTGTAAAGATGGAAAATCCACTTACAACAGGAATTTTACCCGAGATTGCAAATCCCAATGCTGTACCTAACATATTTTGTTCAGCAATCCCCATATTAAAGAACCGTTGAGGAAATTTTTTAGCAAATTTACTTGTCCTGGTAGAAGTAGAAAGATCTGCATCTAATACTACAATATCTTTATTTTTTTGACCTTCTTCAACTAAAAAAACTCCGAAAGTATCTCTAAGTGTCGAGTTTGGCATTTAAAACCCCTCTAAGAGTTCTTTTTTAATTTTCTCAAGCTCTTTAAGAGCAGCTTCATATTCTTGTTTATTAGGTGCCCTTCCATGAAACTCTCTAGTGTGTTGCATAAAGGATATTTCAGATCCTTTGATTAGATAAGATATTATTACTTTAGGTTTACCAATTATAGACTTAGAACGTTCAAACCCTTGCAATAAGTTTGTTAAATTCGAACCATCAATTTCAATTACTTCCCAACCAAAAGCCTTCCATTTCTCTCCTAATGGTTCTAATGCCATTATCTCTTCTGTTGAACCATCTATCTGCAATCCATTACGATCCACAATTGCAATTAGATTGTCTAATTTAAAGTGATTAGCTGACATAGCTGCTTCCCAAATTGCACCTTCATTTAATTCTCCATCTCCTAATAAAACAAATATTTTTTTATCAGAATTATCTAATTTAGCAGATAAAGCACATCCAATACCAATCGATAAACCCATTCCTAAAGAACCTGTAGAGATCTCTATTCCAAATTCTGGATTTTTAACTGGGTGACCCTGTAATTTTGAGTTAAACTCTCTTAAAGTAAATAATTCCTCTCTTTTTATTAGACCAAATTTTGATAAAACAGCATATAGTGCAGGTGCTGCATGACCCTTACTCAATATAAACATATCTCTTTCTTTCCAAGAAGGATTTTTAAAATTAATTCTCATTATAGAATAATATAGAAGATATATAATAGTAACACATGATAATGAGCCACCTGGATGACCAGATTGAGCGTTATATATCATTTTCAAAATATCTTTTTTGATATCTAAAATATCAATTAAAATTTTTTTTTCAATCGTTTTAGAAAGTGCCATTCTAACACACAAATTAGTAAATTATATTTTTTTCATTTTAGCTATTATATATTTTTGAAGTTGATCCTGTTTATAGAATTCTACTGGAGGGAGGGTTGCTGTAAGTGCAGCAGCATAAAGTGCAATTTTAATTCCATCTGAAATCGAAATTTTAGAGGCATAAGTCAACCCTAAAATAGCCATAATTACACTACCAACTGCTACATAACTTCTAACTGGTTGTTTCAGTATAGGTTGAAATTTTTCAATTGTATCATTTCCCCTTGAAAAGAGATATGATTCTAATTCTAAGTAATTTAAAAGTAAGCTTTTGCATTTTGATGCGTTTAAAATTCTTTTTCCAGCAATTATAATGCTAGTTTCATTACAACAATCGATTGAAAATGTATCCAAAGCTTTTTGAAGATTCATTTTAATTAAGTCTACATTTTCATAAAGATAATAATTTGAAATGGTAGGGCGTACTATTATTGGTACATCTTGAAATTTTTCTTTCAATAAAAATAACAATTTTTGTATAAATTGATCATTGAAAATACCACCTAAACCATAATCTAAAATTAAAATAGATGATATATCTTGAGAACTTTCGGCTATTAAATTTTTGAATTTTTCTTTAATTGATGGAGAAATATCTCTATTATAATCAGTTTCTAATCGTAAGAGATGCTGATTCATAGCTTTTATTCTAGTTATTTGGGGAGTTTTTATTGTTTCATTTATAAGAATTCCAGAATGATTTAATTTTAAGTCTTTAATCTTTTTTAAAAAAAAATCTCCTTCAAAATCATTACCGATTATAGTACAAACCTTTGGGATTCCTCCTAATGATTGAATAAATTGCAGAACTAAACCAATTGCACCGATATAAATATTACTGTTCTCTATTTTAACATTAGGGACAGGAGCATCAGGAGATATTCTATCTGTGTGACCAAAAATATATTTATCTATTAATGCATCTCCAATAACCAATACATTTTTTTTATTCCATTTGGAAATTTCATCAATAAGAGCCATTTTCCAATTATTTTTTTAATTCTCTTTGTAATTTTTCCCAATCTTTTAGAAATGCCTCTAAGCCTTGATCAGTATTAGGGTGTTTGAACATTTTTTCAAGTACATCGAACGGAATTGTAGCAATATGTGCTCCGATTTTAGCAGCTTCAATAACATGTCTAGTATTTCTCACAGAAGCAACTATTAGTTCAGAATTGAAATCGTATGCATTTAAAATATCCATAGATTCCCAAAGAAAATCTATTTCATTTTGACCATTATCCATTAACCTTCCTATAAAAGGACTTATATATGAAGCTCCAGCTTTTGCTGCGATCAAGACTTGATTTTGTGAAAAAACAAGAGTGACGTTTGTTTTTATTCCTTCAGCTTCAAGTATTTTTACGGCTTTAATACCATCCTTAGTAAAAGGGATCTTTATTATTATATTCGGTGCAATTTTTGCTAATTCACGTGCTTCTTTAACCATTTCTTGTGCAGTTAACCCGATAACTTCTCCACTTACAGGTCCATCAACAATTTCACAGATTTTTTTCAATTGTTCCGTCGGATCAGCCCCTTCTTTCGCCAAAAGTGTAGGATTAGTAGTTACCCCATCGATTATTCCCAGTTCCTGCATTTCTTTAATTTGTGCTAAATTAGCAGTATCTATAAAAAATTTTATATTTTTTCACCATTATATTTGATGATTATATTAATTATTTGTTTTATATATTTATAGCAAATTCTTTTAAATTTTTAAATATCATGTCTGGTATCATAGAGCTAATATTTTTTTGTTCCTCTTTTCCATAACCTGTTAAGACTAAAACAGTTTTACAATTTGCAGCTTTACCTGTTTGAATATCATTTAATGTATCTCCAACCATATATGATTTTGTTAAATCAATATTATATTTTGATTTAGCTTTTAAAATCATCGCAGGATTTGGTTTCCTACAATTACATGGACCTGTAAAGTCAGGATGATGAGGACAATAATAAATATCATCTAATTCAATTCCTTGTTTTTCCAATCTACTAATCATTTTATTATGAATTGTTTTAAGAGTTTCCTCTGTAAAAAAGCCCCTGGCAATACCTGCTTGATTGGTAATAATAATAAGTAAAAAACCTTTTTGTTTGAGGATTTTTAAAGCTTCAATTGAACCTTTAATAAATTTAAAGTTTTTTGGATTTGAGAGATAATTGACCTCCTTGTTAATTACACCATCTCGATCCAAGAAAACTGCTCTCTTTTTTTCACTCATATTCATCTGAAAATTTAAGCATATTAATAATTTTATTTGGATCTTGAGCATTTAAAATAGAACTTGAGCTTGTTAATATATCAGTTTTGAATAGTAGCTTCGCGTTTATTAAATTAACTCCACCATCAATATCAATAATAAAGTTATATTTACTCTTATATTCAGCCAATTTATTTAATTTATCTATAGAATTAATTAAAAATTTTTGACCTGACCAGCCAGGATTTACACTCATTACTAAAATCATATCAATTTTTTTAAGATATGGTATAATTTCCTTAATATTCGTCCCTGGATTTATTGCGATACCAACTTTTTTATTGTATTTCTTTACTTCTTTTATAATTTTATCTTTATTATTATCTAT
Organism: Candidatus Hermodarchaeota archaeon; assembly: GCA_048885705.1. GTDB lineage: Archaea > Asgardarchaeota > Lokiarchaeia > Sigyniarchaeales > SOKP01 > Loki-b32. The sequence continues at coordinate 57,653 of JBHLLJ010000001.1, forward strand.
TTCAAAATGAAATAAGAAGATGTCAATATAATTAATAACATCTTTAATGTAACTAAATGGATCAACGACCATAAAATGGGCAATAATAGGAAAACTAAAAGCTTCATTTATCTTTTGAAAAACATCTAAATTTCTGCTTTCATTATTTACAAATATTCCATCCATGATATCTACATGAATGTAATCGAATCCTTCCAATCCTTTTAAAACATCCACAGTGAAGTTTTCTTTAGCATGAATTGAAATTGCGACTTTTTTCATATATAATCGATTACTCAAAAAGTTCTTTCTCAACTAAATAACAAATAATATGTCCTACTGTAATATGTCCTTCTTGAATTCGTGGAGTATCTGTTGAGGGTATTTTTAAACAAAGATCAACTATTTCTTCTATTTTATTATGCTTTTGACCTGTAAAGCCTATCGTTATTGCCCCTTTCTCTTTAGCTTTCAGTAAACCTTTAATTACATTTGGTGAATTACCAGAAGTGCTAATTCCAATGACTATATCTCCGTTCTCAACAAATGAAGATACTTGTCTCTCAAATACTAAGTCATAACCAAAGTCATTAGCAGTTGCTGTAAGAACAGAAGTATTAGTATGAAACGCTAACGAGGGAAGTGAAGGTCGGTCTTTGTAAAATTTACCCACAAATTCTGCGGCTATATGTTGGGCATCCGCCGCACTTCCACCATTACCAAACAGAATAACTTTCTTCTTTTTTTTGTAGGCATTAATAATTTTTTTGGAAATTTTTGCTACAATTGGTGCTAGGACCTTTATAGCTTCTTTTACTTTAATATTTTCGTTTAAAATCGAAATAATTTCATTTTCCATATTATTTTCTCTTTCTAAATGTTATATTAATTCTAATTTATTTTCCAAACTTCAAGTCCCTTAGGATTAAAATGAAAATTAACAATTACTCCACCTATTTTTTCCAACTCTTGAATTACGATACGTTTTTTATCAGGATCTGAAAAGAGTAATAAATGCCCTCCACCTCCAGCACCTAATAATTTCCCCCCAAGAGTTCCGAACTTTCTTGAGGTAATATAAAAATTTTCAATATTTTTGTTAGATATTTTATTACTTAAACTCTTTTTTGCTAACCAACCTTTATGTAAGAGTAGCCCAAATTCATTTAATTGATTTAAGTTGTTGGATTCTACAATTTTTTTCATAGAATGAGCAACATCTTTTAAATCTTGCATAACTTCGATGTAAGATTTTTTTTCAACTTTATAACCTTTTAATACTTCATCTTGTATATTTGAGGAGAAATGAGAGCCTCCTACATAACATAATATTAACCGAAATTGGAGTTCATTTATCATTTCTGGACTTGAAACAACAGGAGTAATTTTAACTTCATCAGAAAATTCAATAAAATTAAAACCCCCATAAACTGCAGCAAATTGATCTTGATATCCTCCTTTCTGCTTTAACTCAATCCGTTCAATATCATATGCTTTTTGAGCGATTTCGTATTTAGAAAGTCCTAAATTATAATAGATATTTAAAGCACCAGTTAATGCTACAGATAAAGAAGATGATCCTCCCATTCCAGAACCAGCAGGAAGTTCTGAATAGAAATTGATGTTAAACCCATCTTTCACATCTAAAACACTAAAAATTCCTTTGAACAATTCAAATTTGGTGGAATAATCTCTATCTCCAATTTCAAAAATGAATTCTTCATTAAGATTATTTGAATAAATTCTCACTTGCTTATCAGATCTAGGCTTTAAAGTTATGTAAATATGACGATCTATTGTTGTGCTTATTACACAGCCTCCATGTTCAAGACAATATGGAGCCATATCTGTTCCTCCGCCTCCAAAACTAACTCTAAATGGTGCTTTTGAACGAATAATCATAGTCTTTTATATTAATTGAAAAATCTGTTATATCAATTTCATTCATGATATTTCGTTAAAAAATTTGATTATTATTTAATTTATAATTTATCAGTTTTCTATCTTCTTTAGATAGGGTATAAAATATACAAAATGTTTAGCATTTATGATATTCTTTAATTTCAATAAAACGTTATGAAAAATTAAAAAATCTAAAAATAGATATTAAAGTAGGTAATGACAAAAAAAGTTTTAATTACTGGAGGAGCAGGTTTCATCGGTTCTCATTTAGTTGATCATTTAATCGAACAAAAAGGTTATCAAATTTCAATTCTAGATATTTTAGAAGAACAAGTCCATGGAAAAACCGATAAACCTCCTTCTTACTTGAATGAAAATTCTGAATTTTTCCGAGGTTCTGTAACTGATTATAATAAATTGGAGAAATTAGTAAAAGAAAATGAGATCATTGTCCATATGGCTGCTATTGTTGGTGTAGGGCAATCGATGTACCAAATAGAAAAATATGTTGATAATAATATCCATGGATTAGCGAATTTGTTTGATATCTTAGTAAATAGTGAACATAATGTTGAAAAAGTTATTATTGCTTCCTCTAATACGGTATATGGAGAAACCAAATCTCAATGTAATGAATGCGGAGTGGTTTTTCCAAAACTACGAACCATAGATCAATTAAATAATAAAGAGTGGGAACTTAATTGTCCCAAATGTGGATCTAAAGTTAAACCGCTATTAACAGATGAAAATTCACCTTTAAATCCTAGCTCCGTCTATGCCTTTTCCAAACTAGCTCAAGAAAGATTAAGTCTTATGATTGGTAATACTTATGGAATTAATACAACAGTTTTAAGATTTTTCTTAGTTTATGGTACAAGACAAGCCCTTTCTAATCCATACACTGGAGTCTGTTCAATCTTTAGCAGTAGAGCACTTTATGGAAAACCTCCGATTGTTTTTGAGGATGGAAATCAAACACGAGATTTTATAAATGTAGATGATATTTGTCAAGCTTTAATTCTTGCTATAGAGAAAAATGCTGCAAATGGTGAAATCTTTAATGTGGGTACTGGGACTCCAATTAAAATAAAAGATGTAGCAGAAATTATTCTTAAAAAAATAAATCCAAAATTAAAGCCCCTCTATTCTCAACAATTTAGAATCGGTGATATCAGACATAGTGTCGCAGATATTTCTAAAATAAAAAATAAATTATGTTTTTCACCAAATGTTACATTTAAAGAAGGAATTAATGATTTAATAGAATGGGTCAAAATTCGAAAAAAAGATCTACAAGAACCATCACAAAAGGCTATACAAGAATTAAAAGAAAAAGGATTATTAAAGTAGAATGTTTGAATTTAAAATATTAGGATTTTAAAATGGAAAGAATACTCATAACGGGAGCAAATGGTTTTTTAGGATCGCATCTAATTGATTTCTGTATTGAAAAAAATTATATGGTATATGGTATAGATAGACCGAATCAAACTTATAGGAATTTATCACATTATACAAATCAAAAAATAAATTTCTCAGAAGAGGAAAAAGTAAGAATATTTAATGAAAATATTGAAATCCCAACTAATAATAAAAAATTAAAAATAATTGAATGCAATATAAAAAATTTTGAACTCCTAAAAAAAATAATAGCAGAAATTAAACCTAGGTTTTTATTTCATTTTGGAGCACAACCATTAGTATTACCTTCATGGAAAGATCCAGTAGATACTATAGAAACAAATGTAATAGGAACAATAAATGTATTTGAAGCAATTAAGAAGCATAAAATTCGTACTAGAGTTATAGTAGCTTGCACTAGTGCAGAATATGGAACAACAACTTCACTAAACAGACCATTAAAAGAATCAGATCCATTATTAGCCATACATCCTTACGGAATTAGTAAAGTGGCAACTGAATTACTTGCTCGTCAATATTTTATCAATTTTGGAATTGAAGTTATAAATCTTAGGTTTTTTAATCAAACAGGTCCTAGGAGAAGGGGGGATGCAACTTCAGATTTTATCAAAAAAATAGCCCAGATTGAATTAGGTTTGTCAGAACCAGTAATTGAAGTTGGAAATCTTGAACCTTATAGAGATTATACCGGGATTAAAGATTCAATTAAGGCAATCTGGTTAGCAGCAACAATGGGATCACCAGGAGAAACCTATAATATTTGTTCTAGTAAAAAGCTTCAGATTCGTCAAATTTTAGAGATCGCTCTAAGTTTTTCTGAAAAAAGGATTAAAGTAAAAGAAAATGTATCCCATAAATTAAGAAGAACTGATGAGGATATCATTCTCGGTGATAATACAAAGATTAAAAACGAATTAGGTTGGGATATTTCCACTCCTATAGAAGTAACTCTTAGAGATATGTTTGATTATTGGTTGGATTATTATAAAAAATATGGGTTTTCAGATTAATAAAGAAAAAAATTTATTTTCTCTTAAAGTTAAATTTGATTTTTTTGATTGTATCTTTTGTTATTTTAGCATCACAATGTGGACATTTAATTTCAAGGCTTTTCTTTAACTTCTTAACTATGTTATCTTTTAAAGCTGCAGAGCAATTTCTATTTGAACATATATCCAAATAACCAAAAATTTTATTTTTTTCTTCAGAAATATCTTCGAGGACGATTTCTAAATTTTCAACATTTATTTTTTCTATAATTGTATTTTGATTTCTATCAAGAAAATCTTTTAAATATTCAGTTTCAGTTCCAATCTTCAATATTATTTTTTCTTCCACCTTGAATCCATGGTTCTTGCGGATAAATTGAATATTTCTTATCAAATCATTTATTATTCTTTCAGATAATAATGTGTCATCGATCGATATATCTAAATATACGTTGCAATACCTAGATTCAGCTTTAATAAGGTTATCTGATGGTTTAACTGATTTTACTATTTCTAATTCTTTTACATTTCCAATTTTCTTAATAATCTCAAGAAATTCTATTTTTGGCATATTTTCTTTTGCTTCTATAATGATTTTCTTATTTGGCCACCTTAACCTTATTCTATTTTCATCCTTTATTGCTCTAATCATCTCTATTAATTCTCTAGTGAAATACATCTGTTCTTCTAACGCTACGTTAATCCTTTTTTCATCATATTTAGGCCAATCTTGTAAATGAATGCTTTCTGTTTCTTCAAAACCAATAAATTTCAAATTTTTTTTAAACATTCTAAGAAAAATTTCTTCACTTATCATTGGATTAATTGGAGCTAATAATAATAAAACCTTATATAACACTCGATAAAGGACACTCATAATCAATAATTTATTAGGATCCTCTGAATATATATCGAGTTTTTCGCGATTTAGCATTATATACCATCTGCTTATATCATTTACTATTAAATCTCTTAGCTCCCCCGTAATCCAAGGAAGTTGATATTTATCTGATAATTCTGTTATCTTCTTGATCGTAGAATTCAATCTTGAAATTATCCAACTATCTAATTTACTTATCTTTTTTAAATCTAGTTTACTACGTGAAGGATCAAATTCAGCCAAATTAAACTTTTCATTGGCATATACGTAGACATTCCAAATAGTATTAATAATTTTGTAGGTATCAGTGTATTCTTTAAGATTAAAATTGAAATCTCGCCCTGGTTGAGCTGCACCTATACAATAAAAACGAAATGTTTCAGCTCCTTTAATATTTGACAATGACCTTTTTTTTTGTAATTCTGGAACTGTTCCCTCTATTAGATCTTCAGGATTTATTACTGTCCCTTTAGATTTACTCATTTTTGCTCTTTCCATTAAGACCCATCCATGCATATAGCAAGCATTGTAATTTTTACGACCTGAAGATACCATAGCACTATTTAATAAACTATTAAACCACCCTCTTATCTGGTCTTTTCCTTCTATTATAAAGTCTGCTGGAACCCATGTATCATAATGACTTTGACCATCGTATACCTCTTGGGCAGCCCACATTACCGAACCAGAATCCAACCATACATCTAAAATATCTGGTATCCTCTTTTTGATTCCCTTGTTGCAAATTTTACATTTCCATGTTATTTTATCTATCCAAGGTCTATGTAAATCGTCAGGACATTCACCTGCAATCTCCTGTAATTCTTTTCCTGAGCCTATTACTGTAATATCTTCACATTCTTCATTATCACATATCCAAACACTTAAAGGGATGCCCCAAAAACGTTGACGTGATATACACCAATCTTTTAATGTTGATAACCAACTAGTAAACCATCTTTTTCCTGCCCAATCAGGAATCCAGTATATCTCATTGTTTTTTTTAAGTAATTCAGGAATTAAGCTTTCGGTTTTAAAAAACCATTGATTAGTTGCTCTGTAAACTAATTTTGAATCACATCTCCAACAATGTGCATACTCATGTTCGATTTCATTAGTTAATATCAGTGTACCCTTTTTCTTTAATAAATCTAAAATCTTCTTATTAGCATCAAAAACATTCATTCCCTCGAATTTTCCTGCTTCTTTTTTGTAAACACCCCTGATACTCACTGGATTAAAAATTGGTATATTATTTGCTACTCCTACTTCAAAATCTTCAGGACCATGACCTGGTGCTGTATGTACTAATCCCACGCCCTCTGAGGCTGAGACATATTCTTCAGAAAGGATTATTGAATGAATTTTTTCACTTTTTTTTGCGAGTTCTATCTGATAGGGAACTTCTTCTAATAAAGGGTGTACATATTTTCTTCCTTCTAAATCTTCTCCGATGTAATCTTCTACTATCTTATATTTATAACCTAATTGCCCAGAAATTAAATGGGTTATTGAATTTTTTGATAAAATCCAATTCTCATTTAGATCTTCAATATGCACCTTAGCATATTCTGCTATTGGATTTGCCATTATTGCTGAATTTGCTACTAATGTCCAAGGTGTAGTAGTCCAAATAATGAAATATGTGTCATCACTGTCTTTTGATTTAATTTTCAAGAATAAACTTATGTCCTTAATATTTTTATATTCATGTTCATGTTTTGCTAAAGCAGTTGCACATCGAGGACAACAATTTAAAGGGCGATAAAACTTGTATAGTAAATTATTTTCCCAGGCTTTTTTTAAAGTCCACCAAATTCCCTCAATATAGCTGTTTTTAAAGGTAATATAGGGATTATCCCAATCCCAGAAATAGCATCCTAATCTTTTGAATTGGTCGTTCATTATTGCTAGATTTTTTAAAGCGAACTCTTTACAATTCTTAATGAAATTATCTATTCCATATTCTTGAATCTCTTGTTTATTTTTAATACCTAATTCCTTTTCCATTTGAACTTCGATTGGTAATCCGTGAGTATCATAACCAGGAGTATCAGTAACTTTATAACCTCTCATTCGTTTGTAATTTATTAAATAATCTTTTAAAATCTTATTCCATGCAGTTCCAAGATGGATAGATCCAGTCGTGTAAGGAGGACCATCAATAAACCGCCATATTTGCTTGCGTTCTTCTTTTTTCCTAATTAGATTATAGATATCTTTTTCTTTCCAAGAGAGTAAAATTTTTTCTTCTAGATCTTTTAAATTCAAATTCTTCTCTAATTCTTCCACGAAAACCATCCTAATGAAAATGTGAATGTATATAATAAGAAGATCAAATTAAAAAATTTAATTAATTCATCAAAAAACTTATATATGGGTGTTTTAGATTTAAGAATAAAAGTAAAACATAGAATAGAAAGCTGTGTTTTTGAAATGGGTATTAATTCAAGTTAGAATTTCAATTTGCTAAATTTTTTTTAATTCATCTAAAATTATTTAAAAAAGCATATTTATAACTCTTTTTTATCTTAAACAGAAACCACATTTACCAAATGATTTAATTGTTTGTTCCCAGCAATGATTATGATATGCTCGACTACAGTGGGGACATTCTGTATGGCAATTATCTTCTCCAGCAATTTTTTTACTACAGCTTGGACATTCAATTTTATGACATATAACACATGATACAACTGAAATCTCGAAAATCTTTTTAGAGATCAAATTGAATAGGTCAACAAGATAGCTGAATGGAGTCCATTCATTGAAGAAATCATTAAATGAGGTATGTAAATCATTCTTAATTTTCTCATGAGCTTCTAAATCAAATTCATTTATCACTTTTACTTCAGGCATTTTCATTGGGTAATCAATTGGTAGATTAATCTGAAATTCAAATGTTAGATCTTCAGTTTTCATTTTACCTTTCATTTCGACATTTAAAGTTGCTGTTAATGGATCATATTTAATATTTTTATAATGATCTTTTAATAAATCAATTTCAAAATTGATTCTTGAATTTTTATCCACTAACCAAGATACTTCTCTCACAATCTCGACAGGTTCAGATACATTTTCTTCCCAATTTTTATAAGCTTTTAATTCTGTGATTGGAATTGTAATAATTTCTTGCAATTCAGGGGATAGATCAATTTTAGGAGGTTTAGGATAAGTTTCTAAATCAATAGATAAAATATATTCCTTAAAACCATAAGTTAACATATGAACTTTTAGAGCTGTCAAACTATTGGGAATTTTTTCACACTTATATTCTCCTGATATCATTTTGGATTGTGTTTCAATTTCTTTGATGAACAACAATCTTTTTTCTAGCTCATGCAATATTTCAATGATATGAGATGGTTTTTTTGAATTCCATTCTCTCAAAATATTTAAGTTTTTGTAAGGATCTCCTAAAATTTGACTTAATTCTTTTGGTAATTTTATATTTGGCTTTTCAGGATAATTTGTAAAATCTAGAGCGATTATAAATGTACTTGTAAGAGTAATTGTCAGATATACATTAATATTTGCTTCATTGATACCAGCTTGATCATAAGCATATTCCTGTTGAATTAGACTCAATTCGGTATTAATTTCAATACTTAACGGGGCACTTTGATCTTGGAAATCTTGTTTGAGAGGAGAATCATGCTCATTATCAGATTTTTCAACTATAGAACTTTCAAGATCCTTTAAATCGTAAAGATTTTCATCAGTATAATCTAAGGGGTTAATTTCTTCTTCAAATTCGAAATCTGGTGGATATGCATTTAAATCAGGGGTTAGATATTCTTCTTCAGCTAAATTATTATGATCTTCTTTAATAGGAACTGGTTTTTCTTCTGAAATCATTTTTGGTATTTCTAAAACGTTTTTTATTGCATTATTAAGTTCTAGAACGATATCAAGTACATTAGATTCTGGAGTCCAATTAATTAAGGATTTGGGCTGAAAGGAACCTAAAGTTTCTTTTATTTCAGAATGATAAATTATTTTCGGTGGTGTTTTTGGGAATTCTTCATCGAATTTAATTTCAATCTCATACTTTTTTCCTGCTGTCTCATAAATATAACCATATAAATGTGAAATGTCTCCAGAAACCATCCAAAATGAAAATTTTTTTGCTATTTGCTGTGCTTCTCTTAATATTCTCTGCTTATTCATAATTATGCTTTTTTTTTCTCTATATAAAAATCAATAAAGTGTAGTCTTAAAAATATTTATTAAATTCTCTTAAGTAAAGCTATTTCTATTTAAAAATAAATTGTTCAAAAATTTATATAACATTTCTTTTATGTAGAATTTTGTTATAAGTTTAACTCATTCAATAGTTCTTTAATTCTATCTTTATAAATTTGCATTGATCTATGTTCTTTTTGATATTTACTTATATTTATCGAAATATTTCTATATTTATCATAATTTTCATAAACTAATTTTATCTTTTCCGCAATTAAATCACTTGTACAAGCTTTTAAGATTAATTCGTCATTTCCTAAAAATAATGAGACATTATTACCACTATTAGTAGTAATTATAATCATACCCTTCATTACACCCTCTAATATTTTAATCGCAACGGCAGAAGGACAAATATTATTTAACATTGGTAAAACAAGGCAATGATATTGTTCAATCAAAATTGAAACTTCTTTATGAGGTTTGGAACCCAAAAAAATAATATTCTCTGTTAAATTTTTCTCTTTTACGTATGTTTCCATATTTTCCCTTGTAATTCCGTCTCCTATAAGGAATAATTTAATCTTATAACCTTGTTTTTTTAGTAAAAAGACTGCATCAATAATAGGAGGTAGTAAATCATATAGACTAAACCTTCCAGTATAACCAATTTTAAAAAATTCTTTTTTTTTTTCAAAATTGAGATCTTTACTTTTAAGGAAGTATTTCTCTACGTAGTAGGGAACAATTTTAATTTTTTCAGGATGAGCCCCATAAAAAATTGCTATTTTTTTTGCTCGTTGATTTTCGATTATGAATTTATCAGCATGACGAATTGCATATAATTCAAGATGGGGTTCAAGAAAATAGAAAATTCTCTTGAAAATATTTTTGCTATATTGAAATTCAGGATTTCGTGCGAAAGCTCTCCTCTCAATAAATACTGCGGGTGTACATCCCATCCTTATAATAACCTTGTTATTGAAGATTTTGTTCAAGATAATTGGCAAAAGGGCTAATTTTGGTGCCCTTGTAATAAAAATTCTATTTGATGATACGATTTCATTCAAATACTTAATAAAGTACTTGAATAATGATTTAAGATCTATTTTATTAACGGATTTATAATTAGGATAGAAAGCAACTTTCTCATATTCTAAAGGGATTGCTCCAAATAGTTTTCTATCATTTACAGAGTCCCCTTGATTTCCAGCTTTGAAATCTGAAAACGTACAAAAAACTATTCTTTGTTTAACACTATTTTTTTTCATAATTAATTCTATGATTTAGCAAAATTACATAATTTATATAATTATCTAGGTGTTAGCAGATTCTTTATACTTAAAAATAATACAACAAAATCATTTATCAGTTTGGCCTTTCCCCCCAATAAATTACAGTCCAAGCAAGGTTTTTAAATGGCCACTTATCTAGTAATGGCTTTGTAAAAAAATGAATTAATTTAGCTAATGGAATATAATAAAAACAATGACTAAAAGTCCCACCATATAATTCAATACCTTTAAAGCCAACTCGATTTAATGAATCAATCATATATTTGGGACGATAAGGTGCCTCTTCTTCAATTTCTCCATAAGGATTATGGAGTAATTTTTTCAAAGGTCTGGTTAATGCATTTAATGGGTAGAATACTGAAAAATCTAGAATCGCAATTTTACCACCCGGTTTAAGAATTCTATAGAATTCTCTTAAAAAGGGATCAAATCCTATTTTCAATAAATGATGAAAAAAGAGTGTACTTGCTATTAAGTCAAAGGTTTCGTTAGGATACCCAGATTCTAAGATATCAGCAGTAGTGGTGATCATTTTACCTGGGCAGTTTTGTATGCAAACAGGGGAAAGATCAATACCATAAATTTGATGGGAAAACCCTTTCAGGTATTTAAAATCATCTCCTTCACCACACGGTGCTATTAATAATTTTTCAAGTTGTTTTTTTTTCAAATTTTTTTGAATAACATATTTAAACTTATTTTTAGAAAGAGAATAACTGTAATAACTTCTTGTAGGATCGTAAAAAAGTTTCGAATTAAGAATTGTACTAATTAAACCCTTTTTTTTCTTTTTGCTTTTCCACCATTCTAATTCTCTTTTCTTTTGATCCTCATAAAGATTTTTTTTACTCATTGTTATTAATCCCTAATGATTTTTTTTTAATTATTTCTATTATAGTTTTTTTGAATTCAGTTATAATTTTTGACCATGTATATTTCTTCTTAACCAATTCAAATCCTTTTTGACCTGTTTTTTTCAAATTTTCTTTTTGAGGTACTAACTCTCCGATCATTTTAATTAAATCTTGTTGATTTTTAGCAAAAATGAGATCGCTGTCATTTTTAAGTTCTGATACTATGGCAGGCAAACTGTTGGTTAAAACAGGTTTTTTCATTGCCATATATTCAATTATTTTTATAGGAGTTATCTCTTTCGTAATATCGTTAATTTCAAAACTAAGGAGGCACAGATCTGCAAGTTCAATGAATTCAGTTATTTCCGCATATTGTACTCGTCCTGCAAGAATTACCCAATTTGCATCAATTTTCTTTACATAATTTTGTAGAAAATTAAAAATTCCTCCATCTCCTAAAATTAAAAATTTTATATTGAGATTATTTTCATGAATTTTTGGATTATAATAGTCAATAATCTCTTTCAAACCTGCAAAATCGTATAAATAACCCATAAAGAAAATAACAAAATCAGTATCTTCAATTGAATATTTTTTTTTTAATTGGATATATCTTTTCTTATCAACTACGGTATTTTTAAGAGAAATGCCATCTGGAGATATTTCAACTTTTTTTGCTGGAATTCCTTTACTTTTTAAATATCGATACTGATATTTAGTATGAACTAAAATTTTGTCTGCATATTTTAAAGTAAAATAAGAAATCAATTCAGCAAATTTTCTTACATAAGAGATTGGAACAAGTTGATGCAGAATATCAATATAAAAGAATAGATATGGAATTTTAAAAATTTTTGATAAAATCAATCCAATAAATCCATTAGTTATGGAAAATCCAACTATTATATCCGGTCTATTTTTTCTAAATATTTTAAGAATTTCTAAAAAGTTTGTAATTAATGATGAAATTCTTCTAACATAAGGTATCTGTAGATGGGCTGTGCGAATTATACTAATATTCGAATCTTCAAATACTCGATGAATATTCCTAAATATTTGCTTTTTTACAATACATGAGCTGAATTTTTGAATTTTGTCGATATCATAATCAATAACTGTGATTTTCATTGTGTTTTTTCTTGAAAGATTCTCAAATATATGATGTTGTGTATGTGGTCCTCGAGTTAGCCAATCGGTCTCTTGGAGAACGAGAATATTCATCAGAAAGCTTTTAAAATTATTTTTCTTTTAGTTTGCATTATTTTTTATTATTAGGTGTATTTAATTTATTAAAAATTTATTTAAAATTAGTTTCTGAGATTTGATTTATAGAAAAAAGCTCTAAAACCTATATAAAGTTAGAATTGAGAAAATATGTCAAAAAAAATTTTAATTTTGGGTGGTCTTGGATACATTGGTAATGTATTATATGACATTATTAAACAAGAAGATTGGGAAGTAGATGTAATGGATAACCGTCTATATAAAGATCTACATCCTCAGATTCCTTACATTGAAGCAGATGTAAGAAATAGAGAACAGATGGAAAAATTAATTAAGAATTACGATGTAATAGTAAATCTCGCAGCAATAGTTGGGGATCCTGCTTGCTTAATAGACACGAGTTTAGCAATTGAAATAAATTGTATAGGAGCAAGAAATGTAGCAGAAATATGTAAAAAATTAAAAAAGTTCATAGTACACATTAGCACTTGTAGTATTTATGGAAGTGAGCCAAACAAAATTGTCAAGGAAGAAGATGAGGGATTCCCAATTGATTTTTATGGCCAAACAAAGTATACTCAAGAAAGATTAATAAGGGAAATATGCAATGATAATCATTGTATCCTAAGATTAGGTACAGCATATGGGTTAAGTCCAAGAATGCGATATGATTTAGTTGTAAATACTTTTGCTGCCAGAGCTCTAAAATTTAATAAAATAACAATTTTCGGTGGAGAACAAGAACGCCCATTTGTTCATATTCGTGATATTTCAAGGGCAATCATACATGTTATCAACAATGAGTTACATGGAATTTATAATGTAAGGGGTGAAAATCTTAGTCTTTTAAAATTAGGAGAAATCGTTAGAGATATAACAAATTGTGAAATTGAAATAAATAGAAATATTGTTGATAATAGGAGTTATATGGTAGATAGTACAAAATTAAAAAAAACCGGCTTCGAATTCAAATACAATATAAAATATGCAGTGAATGAAATCATTAACTCTCCAACGGCATTAGAATTTCATAAAGGAATATATTCTAATCTAAAATTAGCTGAAAGAGTAAAAATATCCAGTACAATTGGTAAGAGAGAATTAAATCTAATTAATGGAGGAATAGCTGTTGATGACAGAGGAACACTTAATTTTGCTAATGATTTCAATTTTTATGGAGTTAAACGTTTTTATCAGGTTCAAAATTTTAATACATCAACAATTCGTGCATTCCATGGTCATCTAAATGAAGCTAAATATGTATTTGTTTCAAAAGGTTCTGCTATTGTTGCTGCTGTTAAATTAGATGATGTTAAATCTCCCTCGAAAAATCAAAAGGTTAATAGATTCATATTATCAGACAGAAGTCCACAAATATTATTTATTCCACCGAAATATGCTAATGGCTTTAAACCTTTAGAAGAAGATACTCGAATAATTTTCTTTTCGACAAGTTCCCTTGAAGAGAGTAAAGGAGATGACTACCGTTTTCCCATAGATTACTGGGGTAAAGAAATATGGGAAGTAGAGAATCGTTGAATTATAGGAGAGGATTGAAATTAAAATGACAAATATTTTAGTCCTTGGTGTTAGTGGAATGTTAGGTTCAATGGTTTTTGACTATTTGTCAAGAAACCCTAATTTCAATGTCTATGGTACTGTTAGAAATCCAAAATATCTGGAGGAAAAAGTCTACATTTTTGACGCTAATGAAATTGCTCAGTTAGAGCAAAAACAATATTTGGAGTTGAAAATGAATTATATTATCAATTGTATAGGTATTACTAAGCCATTTTCTAAAGATGATGATCCGGAAGGTGTTAAACGAGCAATTCGTATAAATGCTGATTTCCCCTGGAAATTATCTAGTTATGCTAAGAAACAAAATATTAGAATAATTCAAATTGGAACTGATTGTGTATATTCTGGGAAAAAGGGTAAATATTACGAAGATGATCCACATGATCCTTTAGATGTTTATGGCAAATCAAAAAGTCTTGGAGAAGTATTTAACAAATCAATGTTAATAATAAGATGTTCTATTATTGGCCCCGAATTCAAAAAAGAAAAAAATTTTTTATTTGAATGGTTTTTAAGTCAGCCAAATGAAGGAACTATTGGAGGATTTGAACATCATATATGGAATGGAATAACTACCCTTCAATTTGCTCAATTATGCGAGAAAATTATATCTTTAAATGTTTACGATCAATTAGTAGAAAAATCTTATATCCATCATTATACTCCTAATAACACGGTGAATAAATACCAATTAATGAACCTTTTCAATGAAATATTTGAAAAAGATTTAAATATTAATAGAGTTAATGATCCAGAACATAAAGTTGACCGATCACTTGAGAGTAAATATTCAGATCTGAATAATCTCGCAAAAAGAAAGAGTTTGAAAACTGCTATTTTAGAACTTAAAGATTACATCTTAAAAAGCAATAAATTCTCATGAGAAAATATAATTTAAAATAATTATCTTTCTAAATTTCTGTTAAAATTCAAAGAATTTCCAATTAATATATTACAGATCTTTTCTGAGATATTTTCTCCATAATGGGATATGGGTTCAATTTTTCGGGATAATGCTAATTTTGCAGCATCAAGCATTTGTTCTACATTCATACCGGTTAGTATATTTACACCATGTTCAATTAGATCAATTCTTTCAGTACTATTTCGGATTGTTATACATGGAGTACCTAAGATCGCACATTCTTCTACAACTGTTCCACTATCTGTAAGTACTAGGACAGCTTCCTTCTCCATGCCTAAGAATTCCAAGAATCCTTGAGGTGGTATTGGATTAATTCCCTCTGAGAATGATAAATTGAACTTTTCCATCATATTTTTAGTCTTTGGCATTAAGATAAATTTAATTTCAATTTTATTCCTATTATAGAGTTCTTCTAGAAAGTTTAATATTTTCCCAAGATTTCTCTCATTTTCAGTATTTTCTGCACGATGACATGTCACCAAATAAAAGGGAGTACTTTTTTTAAACTCAGTTTTAACTGCATGAACTACTTCTATAATTGGATTCCCTACTACCCAACATCGTCTAGGATTTATACCCTCTCTAAGTAAATTTTCCTTATGTTCGGGTAAATAGCAGATATTTAAATCTGCAAGATGGTCAATTATAACCCTATTTTTTTCTTCAGGCATAATCCAGTTTTTACTCCGCATTCCAGCCTCAATATGAACTATTGGTATATTCAATTTTGAAGTGGTTAAAGCGAAACCAAGGCTACTATTATTATCACCTAAAACCACAACAAATTCGGGTTTTTCTGCAAATAATGTTTTTTCAAACTCAATCATTAATTTGGCAACTTGAGAAGCGTGAGTACCGCTTTTTATATTTAAATTATAATCGGGTTTACGAACTCCCAATTGTTCATAAAAAATTTTATTTAGGTTATAATCATAATGTTGACCACTGTCGACAATAATGTTCTCAAAATACAGATCTAATTTTTTAATGATCTGGGAAAGGCGAATAATATCTGGTCGAATTCCGATACATGTAATTATTTTTCTCATAGTCTCTTAGAAGTAGTATAATATCAAAAAGTTTTTGGTTTTATATTTAAGAATATTTTATGATACGAAATTGAAAATGATGATCTTAAAGCCTAAAAATGTTGAATTCTTTTTGGGATTTTATTCCAAAATTTTATTTTTTGAATGAAATAGAAGAATAAACAAGAGAAGATACTTCTAGCTAATTTAGTTAGTATAATACTAGAAGATCCGTATTCACGTCTGTATACTTTAATTGGACATTCTTTTATTTTAAATCCCGATAATGTAACTTTTAAGATTTGCTCTGTACAAAAGGCATAACCATGATATTTTGTATTATTGAAAATAGGAATTATTTTTCTATTAAAAGCTCGAAATCCTGTTTGGTTATTCATTATTTTTGGACCAAAAAATATTTGTATTAATTTTTCTACAAGAACTTCTCCTAATCTAGTTAATATCGGTAATTTATAAAAGTATGTACCTTTATACCTTGAACCTATTGTATAATCAACTTCTCCGTCAAAAATGGGTTTAACTAGATTAAAAATGTCATCGGAACTATGTTGTCCATCGGAATCCATAGTTACAATGATGTCTCCTTTCGCATTTTTTATTCCTGAAATAATTGCATGTCCATAACCTCGATTGGTGTTATGATTTATTACTCGAATTTCCCTTTTTGGTTTTACTTTTTCAATTTCGTGTAGACTATTATCAGTTGAATAATCATTAACAACAATTATTTCTATTGAGTCATTATACGGTAAATTCTCTAAAATTAGCTTGATCGTTTTTTCTTCATTAAACATTGGTAAAACTATTGATAAAAGGACTTGATCTCTATTTTTCTTGAAATTATTAATGTAATTATATAAGTCTTGATACTGATCTTCCTTAATATTAAGTTTTGTTTCTACACTATTTGGCAAAGTTTTAAGTTTCTTTTTTATACTGAGAGTTTTCAAAAATAGAGCTCCTTTTAACAGTTCTCTAGTTTTTCAAGATAAATTATTTGTCAAGATATTTAGATTAATATTGATATTATAGAATTTAAAATTTATTTAATTATTAAATTTTAAAGTCATACTGATTTTTAAGAAAGTTTTTAGGCGTTTTGAACAGTTTAATAAAAAATTTTTTTATCTTGGAAAAAATATAGCTATTTTTCAAGCTTTTGATAAATTTTTAATATACCATTTATATTGATTCATCAAACCTTCATCAATATCGACTTTTGGGTTATATTTTAGAAGTTTCCTTGCTTTAGTTATATTGGAATGTGTTATGTCAACATCCCCTTGTTGTTTTTCAATGAATTTAATATTCTTTTCCTTGTTTGTGATTTTATACATTTTATTTACTAATTTATTAACACTTATTGGATTTGAGCACCCTAAATTAAAAACTTCTCCATTCGAAGCTTCTTTTTCACATGCTAATATTAACCCATCTATAATGTCTGATATATAGGTAAAATCTCTGAGTTGCTTCCCATTACCATATATAGTGATCTCTTTGTCATTAACCATAAGGGTAAAAAATTTAGATATTGACATATCAGGTCGACCTCTTGGTCCATAGACTGTATAAAACCTTAAAGAGGTGATTGGTAAATCATATTCTTTATAATAGTAATCAGCATAGATTTCTCCACATAATTTTGAAATAGCATAAGGTGAAATGGGATTTTTTGGATGCTCTTCATCACAAGGAGTGTAAATAGGATTTCCGTATACAGATGAAGATGATGCGTATACTACTTTTTGAATATTTTTAATTTTTAAAGCATATTCAAATACATTTACAGAACTTATGATATTATTATAAGTAACTTCGGCTGCATTATTAATTGAATACCTTACACCTGCTTGAGCAGCAAGATGGAAAATGTAATCAATTTCTTGATTGATTTTATTATAAATTGATTTATTTGTAAGATCGCCCCTAAATAAAGTATAATCCTTATTGGTTTGATAGTTTTTGGTTATTTTTTCTAATCGTTCTTCTTTACCTGAATAATATTCATTAAAATTGTCAATTAATATTAAGAAATTATTGTTATCCAACAATTTTTCCGTTAAATGGGAACCGATAAAACCAGCAGCTCCAGTTATTAGAACAGTTTTATTTTTTAACATAGTTTAAGAGAAGTTTTAAATTCAAAATAATATTCTTTTAATGATAAATATTGATACCTTTATTAAATCTTTTAACAATTAACTCAGAATAATCAAAAAACCTAATCTTGCTATAAATTTTGAATAAATTAAAAATTGACTAAAATTATTATATTAAAATGAAACTTAGAAATCTGAATTTTAAATATATTATTTTTCAACTAAAAAATAGATTTCACTTGGTCATATTTCTATTATCTTTAATATTCTTACTTTTTATCTACTTCAAGATTATTAATTTTGATATAATTATTAATCTCTCACAAAATTTTTTTTTAGATTGGATATTTCAGTTATTAGTATTTATTAGTGCTGGTTTTACGTTATTATTTTTGCCTTGTTATCCAATATTGTTTATCCTATTCAAAGATATTAAGTTAAATCTTTTAGAAAAGTTAACAATTACTTTCATACTAAATTTATCATATTACGTAATAATTGGAATATTTGGATTTTATTTGGGTTTTGCCCTAACTGAATGGTTTTTCTTTTTTGTATTGGTTATGTCCTATTTTCTTATTGTACTATATATTGTAATATTCGACCTAAAAAAACATAAATTTAATATATTTAAACAGAAATATAATCTCGAATATAAAGAGAGTTTTTGCCAGAATTTTTCGATTTTAAATTATCTGAAAAAGTTTCGAATTTCAAATACAGTATTATTAATTTTTTTTATGTTTTTAGTTTCTATTTTATCTATTTTTGGAACAAGTATTTTTATCGGAACCGATCCTTGGATGCATATCTCAATTATTAAATATATTACTTATATCAAGTACTTACCTTTAGATGATTATTTTGGTACTTTTGGATTTCACATTTTTGGAGTATTAATACATTACTTTTCTGGGGTTAGTATTGTTCTTATTCCCAAATTTTTTATATTTTATACTTTTCCCTTGATATCTTTAATCGTATATAATCTATTTATGAGAATATTTAGAATTAAGAATTTAGCAATATTAGGCATATTTATTTTGTCAATCTCATCATTAGGATTTTTAAATATCCTATTTCAATTTTGGCCTACGAGTTTAGCTTTAATTCAAGGAATTACTTTATTTTTCCTTTTGTATGTAAGATTACAGCCATTTATTCAAGAAAAGGAACCAAGAAGGAAAGATATTTTCTCAGATATTTATTTTTTTTATATATGTTTTGTTGTCATTTTTATAAGTTGTCTTTTAATTCATTCCTTGATTGCTATGATTTTATTAGTATCCTATTTATGGATCTATTTGATTTACTTTGTTAAAAATTACCGAAGAGGGAATGATATTATAATACTGGGTATTTGTTTGTGTATTTTTTTCATTTTTTACTTTTTAAACATAAGTACAGGTCATTTCATAATTTTTAGTAAAATAGGTGCAATTCCATGGTATTATATCGTATCTGCAGTAATTATGATAGGTATCCTAGAAGTATTAATTCTTTTACACTATCGAAAGTCAATAGTTTTTACTAAAGGTTTCTATTCATTAGTCCTGAAAGGGGAAATACATAAAAATTTGAAAAAAATTGATGAGAAGTTTTTGTTACCAGTAATTTTTATAATGGTTACAATTTTCATAAGCATCTTCACTATTTTAAACTTGTTTTTCTTTAAATTTGAATTAACAACAATTTTTACCGGAATTGAGATATTAATTATCTGTTCTTTAGCAATTTGGGGTTTGTACTTTTTCCAATTCAAACCTAGAGGAAAACCATTGTTACTTTGGGGACTAGCATTAGGAATTATCTTGCTTATTGGGTTTTTATTTGATTTTCTTACAAGCACCCTTACATTTTTCTCTAGAATTTTTTATTTATCTTCAATAATAATATCAATCGGATTCACATCTTATATTCATAAATTAGTAAAGACAAGGTCAATTCAAAAACCAAAAGTAAAGTTTTTTATTATATTTTTAACAATTTTTTCTCTATTAGCCACATATGTCGAGATCTATTTCGCAATTGATTTTTATAGTCTAAAAAATAGAGAAATAGGTATAATACAATGGTATTCTAATTATAACTCTAAGAAGAATGGAGTAATTGCGGAATTTGGATGGGATCCTGTTTTCATATTTTATGGTTATCCTTTTGAGGATAATAATGTATCAATTCCACTTTCTGATGTAATTGATTTTCATATGGTTTCCAATGAATATTTAAATCCTAATCTTCATATTCAAAATGGTACTAATATTCTCTCTGATTTGAAAAAAGATTCAGGAATGGAGATATTCTTAGTCGTAACAGATTATTATCTACTGCTATCTGGTTTAGAATTATTTGGACAACTAACTAATAAAGAAATTGAAATGTATTATAACTTATCTTATTTAAATAGAGTTTGTTCCTCCAAAACTGAAAATTCAAATGAGATTCCAATGTATTGGGTTATTTGATTTGCCAGATGGTAGTTTTCCAAAATGATAGTTTGGAATAGGTATAGGAGGGATTTACGGGGGCAATATCGAAGAAGTCAAGTTTTTTATAATTTTTAAGGATACTTTGAGAGGATCTATACTTCTTTTCATCAGAATTATCAAGTATTAAATATCCACCCGATTTAATCTTCTTGATTGAATTTATTATACACGCAATTCTTACTCGACCATCAATAAATATTAAATCAAAATAGTCGTCTGGATATGCATTAATATTTTTGATATATTTCTCAAAATGGTAGTTTTTGTAACTCTTTAATTCAGAAATATAGTTAGGGTCGATTTTTTTTGCAATGTGATTATTAATAACTTCAGGTTCTCTTAAAAGATATTCACAATTATTTATTTGCTGTTTTTTTAGTACTTCTTTAATTTGGTTATACCAATCTTTATTATGCTCAATCGAAATAATTTTTTTTACTTTAGATGAAAAATATAATGTTGACATACCAGAGCCATATTCATATATCATCATTTCTGCTGTGAGATTATTATCTAGCCAAATTTTTGCTTTAATTGGAATCCAAGGAATATTTTTATCGATTATTTCAATATCTTTAAAAAATAATAAAAATCTTTTAAAAATCACTTTAGGTTTTGCTTTTCTATTTAAAATCGTATAAAATATATAATTTTTGAATTTATATACTCTATAAATAAAACCTATGAGCTTATTAAATAAAGTGGAAACCATAAGTCAATATTTAATTTACTTTTCTGTTAACTATAATTCAAATTTATAAAATTCTATTAAAACTTATTATATTCTAAAAACTTTTTTTCTCGAGACTTATAAGATTTAATTTTGTTCTATTTTTTTTAATCCATGTTAATGCTAAAATAATTGGTATAGTTCTTATGATAAGAATAATAAAACATAATGCCAAATATCCAAATATTGGGATAAATATAAAACATAAAATAAGATCAACTATTGCTGAAACACCATAGATTATAGCTACAGGAGAATCAAATTCCAATGGCACTAAAATTTGCAGTGTGAGTGTATGACCGATTCCTATAAGCAGAGGAGCAACTGAAAGAATCCGTATAACATTAACAGTTTCTCTATACTCAGAAATAAATAAAGTCTCGGTAATAAGGTCGGCAAAAACGAAAAGAAATATAAAAGACGCCACACCAACTAAGATAATTATCAATAATACTTTTTTAATAAACTTGAACACATTATCTTCCATTTGTTTATTACTTTCAGATACGAGCTTTACAATATGGGGAAATACAGTAGTAGTAATTAAAGAAATGATTAAAACAAAGATTAGAATAATTCTATATCCTGTAGTAAAAATGCCTACATCTGTATAATCAGTTAATAAACCTAAAATAAAGGGATTTAAATTATTAATAATATTTGTTGAAAAATAAACTAAAAACATGAAAAATCCCATTGAGAATTGGAACTTTATATCTGGTAATGTTATTTTTTCAAATTTCATTTTATACTTTTTATAGATGAATATCTGGGAAATGAATCCAACTAAAATTGCAATAATTAAAACAAATAAAGGATATAAAACATAATCAGTTGGTGAATTAATAAATAGAATGATTAAAGCAACGAGACCGCCTTTTCCTATAAAATTAATAATAGTAATATATTTCATCTTCTCAATTCCTCTGAAAAACCACATAGGAAATAGTATACTTTGGAGTATTAGACCAAATAAAAGAAAGTAGATTATGAAATTTTCTCTAAATATTTCAAACACAGAAACTACAATTAGAAGTATTATAAAACAAATACATGAAAGTATGATCTTCACGTAATTGACAGAACTATAAATTTTCTTCAGTTTCTGTGGATCATCTCGATATTTTGATATAGCACGTGTCCCAGAATGTTCAAATCCGTATTCGGTTATTATTTGAAAAAACAATATAAATGATATAGCAAAAGAAACAAGTCCATAATTATTAGCACCTAAAGTATTAGTAAGATAAACTAAAATGATTATCTCTGTAATAAAATTTAATGCTTGGTAAATAGATAAAGATAAAAAATTTCCAAATAATTTTTGCCATACATTATTTTGGACTAAATTCCGAATTTTTTTAAATAAAATCACAATCGTTTGCTTCAAATAATTAATTATTTTGATGAAATTGTTGATAGTTTAAAAAATTAAAGATACGTTTTATCTTTCAATAATTGAAAGCTATTGTTCACAAAAAAGTATTTACTTTAGATTTTTGAAATCGATAACTTCTCCATTTTATTTAGATTCTTTCTAAATTTTGCTATTGACGTAATCAAAATAATTATATTAGTTCAATTCCTTCAAAAATTAAAGTATTATAGATTACATTTTATTAAATTCTTAGATCTTATCTTTCTAAAAATGACTAGTGAAATTTTTATTATTGGTGGAGCAAGACCTAATTTTATGAAAATCGCTCCGTTAATATATGAATTCAACAAAGAAGGGATAAATTTTAAATTAATTCATACTGGTCAACATTATGATTATAATATGTCCAAAATATTTTTTGATAACTTAGGAATACCAAAACCGGATTTCTTCCTTGATGTGGGGTCGGGTTCTCATGCAGTACAAACAGCGAAAATAATGATTGAATTCGAGAAAGTTATTCTAAGAGAAAACCCAAAATTAGTTATTGTTGTTGGTGATGTTAACTCTACTATTGCTTGTGCCCTGGTAGCAAAAAAATTGTTTATAAAAGTAGCACATATAGAAGCTGGATTAAGAAGTTATGATCTAAAGATGCCTGAAGAAATAAATAGGAAATTAACAGACCAGATTGCCGATTATCTGTTTATAACTGAAAAAAGTGCATTAAATAATCTACAAAAAGAAGGAATTAACTTAAACCAAGTTTTTTTTGTAGGAAATATCATGATTGATAATTTAATTAGAAATTTAGAAAAGGCGAAGCAGATTGGTTATTATGAAAAACTGGATCTAAAGAATAAAGCTTACGGATTAGCAACTATCCACCGTCCTTCAAATGTAGATAAAAAAGAAGATCTAAAAAAAGTAATCGAAATTTTAAATTATATCCAAACAAAAATTAAAATTATTTTTCCAATTCATCCAAGAACTCAAAAAAATTTAGAAAAATATGATTTAAGAAAGGATATCAATCAATCAAATATAATTTTAATCGAACCATTAGGTTATTTAGAATTCCTTAATTTAATGATAAACGCAAAATTTATTTTAACAGATTCAGGAGGAATTCAAGAAGAAGCATCTTTTTTAAATATTCCTATTTTGACATTGAGAAGAAATACAGAAAGACCTATTACAATTGAAAAAGGAACTAATACATTAATTGGTAATGATATTGATAAATTAAAATTGCATCTTGATATGATATTGTCAAATTCATATAAAACCACGCAATCTATTGAGAATTGGGATGGTAAGACTGCTCAAAGGATTGTGAAAATAATAAAAGATAAGATCACTTAAAGAGTTCAGAATTTTCTGATGAGGTAAAATCTTTAAAATTTTTTAAGATCTGATATCTATCTCCTTCAATCTTTATCATTTGAGGTAATTTCCCTACTTGCCCCACTTTATTTTCTCTAGAAATAAAAGCCCCAATGATCCCATCAATATCATCGATATTATCTAATCCTAATTTTATAGATTTTTCGACATCTTTTCCTTTAACTATATTACCTATTTTTGTGGCTGCCGCATCAGCTAAAGCGGCATTTTTAGCGAAAATAGTAACAGCATCAGCTTGACCCAGACTAATTGCAGGTCCTACTGTGGCTGAGCTTGTTCCAATTCCCATCGGGCAATCTTCCTTTTTTACTAAAAAGCCAACATTTAAGTTTAATATATTATCTCCAGCATATAAAGCAACTTTTATGGGTTCTTCACTATCTATTGAAATTTCACCTCCATTTTCCACTAAAGCAACTTTACATTGAGAAAAAGAAAGATCTCCGTTGTCATCTTGAGATTTCATTGAAATTCGCATTAAATCTGCTAAAGCACCCGCTACAGAGGCCATTGGACCAACATCACATATCTCTGCTACTTCCGCCATGATATTAATAATTTTATATTTTGTTTTAACCTTGATCGGAGAAAAAGAATTAAGAAAATCTTTATTTTTTGCTATATATTTCTCTAAATTCCTTCGATGAAAATAAAAGCTCTTTTTTGCATTTAGGATTGCTAGTTTTGAATCTGATATCATAGAAATATCCGATTCTTTTTCAGTAAAATGTACTTTGAAAGTTCTCAAATTAAATTCTAAAAATATTATAATATTACAAGTATAAGGTGTCTAATAACTAAACAAATATAAATAAATAGTTTTACATTAATAATTTAAAACCAATATCTCTTAAATATGGAGCAAATTAATTACGAGGATATTATCTCACAGTTAAAATCTGACTTAAATGCCGAATGTGCTATAGCAAATAAATATGGTATTATATTAGGCTCATTAATAAAGGAATTTGCTAAAGGAAAAGTTATTCATCAAGCAATTTTGTCATTAATTGCTAATTCAAAAGAAATTGCTAGTGAATTAAATTTGAAAAAGATAAATTCTTTTGCATTGGAGGCGAAAAAATATAATTATTTATTTACTTTTAGTGAACAATTGATATTAATCTCCAAACTAAATTTAGACGTAAATTTAGCAAAATTTATGCCAAACATTAGTACATTTTTGAAGAAGTTAAGCGAAAGTATAACAGAAGATGAGATTAAAAAATTTTCTATTTTTGATTTTTCAAAAGAAATCGCTAAAATTGGAGAAACGTTAGAAGATGAAAAAGTAAGAAAAGATAAATATTCGATAATAAAAGATCTAGTCAAGTATATTTCAAAATAATTTTATATTAATTAATTACCTAAATCTATTCGCTGTTTATTTTCTTTTGCCTTTTGGTTTTATCTGACTTGTCAATTCGGCAATTCTTTGGTCTTTTATTTTTATTTGAATTTCTAATGTATCAATTCTTTTTTTTATTACTTCATTTAAGTTTTGTAAATCTTCAATAGTTTTTTTCTGTGATTGGATTATTT
>JBHLLJ010000002.1:0-65449 GCA_048885705.1 Candidatus Hermodarchaeota archaeon
GTTCCAAATTTCTTCTTAAGAAAATCTTTATCCCACTTAACTGAATTAGTTTGAGAACGATCAATTATTCTATCAAAGTCGTATTTCATATCAAATCTATACATCTAAATTAAGAATTTCTTTTAAATATTTGATAGAATGAATATTTAATTAATCTATTAGGTACAACCAAATTTTAAAATGCAATTTTTCAAAGTAAAACAGTAGAATATAGAACTATAATTAGTTAAAATATAATTAGAGAAAGTATAAAAAAGATATATGGTGCCAAGGGAGAGATCGGTTCGGAACCCGTTCAAGGCGAATCCCTTTGAACTATCCCGAAAATGGTCGAGAAGCCCACATTACTCGATACCTAGATCTTCAGTTTCACCATTATCAGTAATTCTGATGATTCTAGTGCGTTCCTACCCATCATTGGCAGTATTCCAATGCACTCCGGGCTACGCCACCTTGGCTTTTATGAGAATTTTTATTTTATAAAACATTAAGTTTTCAAAATATCAAAATTCGTAATTTAAAAAGGTAAAAATATCATTTAAAGTTTTTTCAAGTGGAACAATTACTTATATTGATTTTCATATACAACGCTGAAATCAGCGTTGAAGAATGTAAAGAAGAAAGAATAGAACTATTGTTCTTTATTTAACCTGATATTTTATCTATTTTCCTTTTTATTCTTAATTTTTTGTGAAATTACATTATCTCATAAAAAGATATTTAGTCGAAAAAAATTCTTTTAGTTGTTATATTCTTTCACATACACGATTTAGTCTGCCCTTGAGAGCAGTTAGAAATCCAATTAAATATGTAAACTGACTCATTTTATCTTCCTCATCCATAACCGTATTATAGAAATTGTTAATTCTTTCACTTAGCTCCTATAATTTAAAACTAGTGCTATTTTTTGCGAGTTTTTTGGATAAACGATATTTTTTGATTAGAGATTCAGTATAACACCACAATATTCCCATTAAAACACAGACGATTACAGCAATGATACCATATAAAAAACAAAAATTGGGGTTAGTATCTCCAACCATGCATTCAAAATCACCTAGCAGTGCGTTCATCACTCCAAAGTATAAAATCTGAGATAAAAGAATATGATAGGAGGATTTTCCGATCCACGAAATACCTTTCGCTAATTTATTTTGAGGATTTTTTGGGATTACTTTTAAAAGGATTAAAAAAATAAAAGCAACATAAGTATAAAATATAATATTATAATCTCCACGTATAAAGTCTATTTGATACAACTGTCTGTCAATTTGAAAAAGTATTATATAAAAAGTACACAGTGGAAAGAGAACCCACATAAATATATTACGTAAGCTAAAGATATTTGGGTTTCTTGAAAACCACATTCCCAAGCCTATACCTCCTAAATACATGGTAATGCTTAAATAGAAAAATTCAATATTACGCCATTCTTCAATAGAATCTACTGTTGGCCCCATAA
The DNA here is from genome assembly GCA_048885705.1 of Candidatus Hermodarchaeota archaeon. Lineage (GTDB taxonomy): Archaea > Asgardarchaeota > Lokiarchaeia > Sigyniarchaeales > SOKP01 > Loki-b32. The sequence goes on from JBHLLJ010000002.1 coordinate 1,463, forward strand.
AGAGAAAGAGGAATATATGAGTACCAAAATTAATGATAAAACATACAATTAGTGTTATTAGTGCTTTTAAAGTACTACTTGAGAATCCCTTATATATTAAGGGGATAAATAAAATAGTTTGAAAGAGAAAAGGAATAAACCAAATTCCGGGCCCCCAAAAGGGTGAAATTCCTAAAAGTAAGAATCTTTCATCCATGATCGAATATAATTGATTAGAAATTATACTATCAAGGTTGCCATAAATAATTAAACCTATTACTATTGATAAAACATATAAAAGCAGATAAGGAAAAACATACCTCCAAAATTTTTTTTTAAAGTATTTCCATGAATAGAGTTTTTTTAAAGAAGTTTCTCCAACCTGTTTAAATGAAAGCCCCATGTTAAAGCCTAATATCACAACGAAGAATGGAATAGATAGTCTTAGCCAAAGAAATACAACCATGTCCTCCTGCATTATCCAAGGAAGTGCATGGCTAAGTATAACAAATATTATCATAACTGTTTTTAATAGATCTATTTGAAAATAATACTTATTATCTTCAAGTTTTTGCTCAATATTGACATTATTATTTTGTTTCATCCCTCTATTTATTCTCCTTTTTATTTTAATTTTAATCAAGAATGCTAAAGATGCTGTTATCTTTTTTTTTTGAATTTATAAAATTTATATTTTACTATTTTAAAATTAATACAATCTTGTCTTTTGGTAGTTTTTCACTTGCATATCTAAGGATCAAACGAGAGAAGTTTTCTTTATTACTCATTAAATAATTAAAGATTGAATCAGGATTATATTTCGAACAAGTTTTTAGGAGCCAACCAATTCCCTTTTCAATATAATTTTCATTCGAAATGTTCAACATCTCTTCTACTTTCTGGAACACATAGTTCTCATTAAATTCTTTATATACCATAACTACTTTCAAAAGAAGCACTAAAGAACCTCGTTTTATCCATAGCAATTTATCTAAAGCCCATTCGTCAATAGTAATTTTAGCTAACTGCTCATTCCCTTTTTTCGCGAGGAATGGGCCTAGTACCCTTATACAACAACTATCACATGTACTCCAAGTATAACAGTAAGTAAAGTATTCAGTTTTAAAAAATAGAGGAGTTTTGTTAGTAAAATGCTTCTTATATCTATTTAGAAATAAAAATGCTACAAATTTGTGCTCCTCTATATTGGATTTTGCTAATAGTTTAAAAATTTCTTTTGCATCTTCAAAGGAAGGATCAAATTTATTCTGGATGTTTCTTGCGACTTTTTCTATTTCGGCAGTTCTTACACCTAAAATAACATAATTAGAAATATCTGGATTTATTATTTTATACATTCTACTTTTTTGATCTTCAGATAAATTAGGTTTAAGATTATCTAATGAAAGTTTTATTTCTGAAATTACTGTTTCGATATCGACCAATTGATCACCCTTTATTTTTAGTCTGCTTTTTGAATTTATTTTATAAAAATTTATCCAAATTAATTTTTTTATCAATCTTTTCCAAATATGGAATAATTAAATCAATTTCTTTTTTGTAGAAACCTTCCAAATCGTATATGGTGCCGTTTTTAAATCTGTTAAGAATTGACTCCTTGAGATTATTCAGCTTCAATCCAGCCCATTTTAATATGTTATTAGATTTTCCAGTTTTTACATCTTCTAAGTATTCTTTATTCAACATAATCTCCGAGATTTTATAATTGTAATGTCGAAAATCTTTTGGAATCCACCTTTTCACACGCAGGGGTAATTCATACTTCTCTGCTAGCTTAAATAATTTCAAATGCATTTTTTGAACATAATCTCTTGGAGGATGCATTTGACCTTTATATAAATTAAGAAGTGGTTTTACAACATACTGATAATCACTATTCTTAAGCATTTTTATAAAGTATTCCGCTTGTTGATCTCTCAACGTTACTCCCGGACTAACTAATATAAAATCTGCTTTAGCTTGTTTGGTTTTTTTAAATACATCTTCCAAATTTTCATCATCATCTTCTAAAAATGGGATGATCGGGATAAAATATGTACCAACATTTATCCCTGGTGCTTCTTTTTTTACTTTTTTTATTGCTTCAAACCTTTCTGAAGGAGACGATGAATATGGTTCTAAAAATTTGCCTAACTTCTGGTTTGTGGTTGTTATTGAGAATCCTATTGTACACCACGTATCATTGGCAATTTTTTTAAGAATATCAATATCGCGAGTAATCAAACTTGACTTAGTAGCGATGTTAACTGGAAATTTATGATTATAAATAACTTGAAATACTTTTCTAGTAAGCTCAATGTCATGTTCAATTGGTTGATACGCATCATTTACTCCTCCAGGAGCGATTACATCAGGTAATAAAGTTCTTGCTCTTGTAAGTCTCTCATCAAGCTTTTTGTGGAAATCAGTTTTTATAATAACTTCATTTTCAAAATCTTCTAAGTAGTATCGTTGACTTCGTGCATCACAATAAATGCAAGCATGAGCACACCCAGAATACGTGTTTAAAGTATATCGAGACCAGAACCATGAATCTGGGTATTTAAGTTTATTTAAAACTGATTTGAATTCTTTATAAACGTATCGAACCATAATATTGACTATTTATTCAGTATTGTCGAATAATAAAATAAAAAATTTAAGATTAATGAGTAAAGCAAAAATAAGTTATAATAAGAGAAAAAACGCCCTTTTAATATTTATTTTGAAGTGATCCAATATGGAAATGGAAAATATTAGGCGTTTTTTCAACAGTAACATACAAGTTTGTAAATTTAACTTTTTGCATTTTAAAAAATTTAAAAAAAAAATTTCTAATTCTCATATTCGTGAAACCATCCTTTCGCGAAGTTTTATATCAAAAAATTGGCGCCTTTATAGGTGTAAATATCTTACTTTCGTTAAAATGCGCCGCCCGGGATTTTCTTGTGGAATTGAAACACTTCCAAATCATATCGAACCCGGGTCACCGGCTTGGAAGGCCGGAATCATAACCCCTAGACTAGCGGCGCTAATTCGAGTAAGATATTAAATATAACATTTCTTTTAACTTTAGTGATTTTAAAGAATTCTATAAGTTAATTCATAATAAGTTATAATTCTATTGGAAACAATCCATGCATCTAATGAATGTTGGGAAATAGAAATTAAATTTTCTGAAAGTTTAAGGATATCTTTTGAGAAAATACTTTTTTGAAAGCCCCCTACAATAGTGATGTAATTCTTAGTTATGTCTTCAGTAAATAATTCCTTATAATTATCAACCATCCTTCCTTTTTTCGAAAAGATATAAATTTCTGGGTCGATAAAATTAGTAATAAGTTCAGTTAAAGATCCTTCAAAAAGGCTTATTAATTTCGTATTCTCTGTTTCTATGCTTCCATCTATTAACAATTTGGCCATTAATCCCTTAAATCGATTAAAATTTCGTGCGATTCTGATTTCTGGATTGAATTTAAAAACTTTATTTTTAATTGTATGGATATATAATTCCAAATTTCCATTCTTGTTTAAGGAGGATCCTAGTGCATTTAGTAGACAACTATGAATTATATCTGGTCGTCCTCTTTTTTCTCTATCCTTTATATTTTTCATTGCTGAATGATGTAAAGCATTATCTAAGAGTTGTGAAGCATAAATTCTTGATGATAAATTTTTTTTAATAGCTGGGTGATCCCTTATACGTTTTGGGATTAATTCTAACCCACAATCGACTAAAATTAATATTAATGGAATTAGTGTTCCTCCCCTTTTACTTTATTATCTTTTAATTTATAAAAATATCGAGTAGTTTTGTTACAATCTAGACAGGTTACTGAAATATGAGATCTTTTTCCGCTTGAATGTAATCTAGTTCTGCTGTTGATCCCAGGGTAAAGCAAGTTCTTACATTTATGACATATTCTTTTTTTCCACGTAATAGGAATTTTAATCTTGGCTCTTTGAGCATATCGTCTTGCCAAATAAACGTAGCGATTTGCTAAATTTTTATTTTGAGGAAAAGTTTCATGAGCTTTTTGAAATAAATAAAGCATTCTTGAATTTGCAATTTCCTTTATGAGATATTTTACATTTTTATTATGTTTAGGCATCTAAACTATCTTAATTGCGATTTTATTTAAATCTTTTAATGTCATAGAGAGAAAGTATGAAAATTTTTCCTCTAATATCTAATAAATATGAATTTGTTAATTTTGAGACTTTTAGTGCTAAATCTTCCATATTTGACTTTGTAGCTACAGATTTTAATGCTTTTAATTTTATTATTTTATATCTCTTTAATAGCTTGGTGACATGATTGATAAATTCATCTGATATTCCACGTTTGCCTAAAATACAGTGTGGTTGTGAAAGCAAAGCATTTTTAAATTCTTTTTGATAACTCATGGTCCCAGAACTCGGAAAATACGAAAAATTTTTAATCTATTCTGACTTTTAAAACGTATTATATTTAATAAAGAAGGATAAAATTAAAGATTAACATGTCGATTTTTCTAGTAAACGCAGAAATGCTTATTGAGGCAATAGCAGAAAAACTAAAGGAGTATCCCGAGATTTCACCACCGAAAGGTTCAGAATTTTGGAAAACAGCTTTTTTCAAAGAATTAGCACCAAATAATTTTGAGAATTTTTGGTATATCAGATGTGCTTCAATTCTCAGAAAAGTAAAGAAGTATGGACCCATAGGTGTAAATAAACTGAGGAAGTTTTATGGAGGACGAAATAGAAAAGGTCCTGGACTCCATCACTCTGCTAAAGGGAGCGGTAAAATTATAAGAGTAGCCTTACAGCAGTTAGAGAATGCTAAATTACTTGAAAAAATAGAAAAAGAAGGAAGAGTAGTTTCAGGAGAAGGAATTAGTTTACTAGAAAGAATGGCATATGCTATAACAAGGCAAAAGGTATAAAATTTGTATTATTTGGGGATCTATATTGAGTAATGATGAAGAATTAGACGAAATTAGAAGAAGAAGGTTAGAAGAATTAAAGCAACAAGCAGTACAACAGAAAATAGCAGAAGCTCAAGAGAGAGAATTTGAAGCTAAAAAATACCAAATAATGCGTAAAATTCTATCATCAGAAGGTAGACAGAGATTAGAAAATATTCGAATGGTTAAACCCGAATTTGCCGAACAAATAGAAATGCAGTTGATTCAGTTATTCCAATCAGGAAAATTAAGGGGTGCTACACCATTACCAGATAAAGCATTTAAGAAACTTTTAGAACAAATTTCTTCATTTGATAGAAAAAAAGAATTTAATATTAAAAAATAACTTAAAAAAAAAAACAAAGAAAATGGCTCGTAATAAAAATTTAGGATCAAAACTACGAAGGGCAAAAAGGATGAAACAAAGCCAATCTATTCCTAATTGGGTTACTATAAAAACAAATCGCAATATGAGAAGTAATCCATATTCAAGAAGAGCATGGCGGAATGCTAGATTAAAAAGAGATTAAAATTAATGTTATAGAATGAAAAAATATGGCAAAAAAAGAAAAAGAGATTAATTTAGAAGATTTGGAAGAAGAATTAGTAGATTCTGAAGATAATGAAGAAGAAATTGAAGAGATCGAAGAATTCAGTTTAGACGAAATTTCTGAAGAAGAAGAAATAAGTGAGATTTTTGAAGAAGAAATTGAAGAAAGAGAAGAAATTGAAGAAGAGGCACCCAAAGAGGAGATAATAGATGAAAGGATATATATAATCCCCCTCGCAAAAGCCCGTAAGGGTCCAAGAAATAAGAGAGCTAAAAAGGCTATTAGATATTTGCGAGAGTATATGACTCGTCATTTTAGGCCAGAATCTTTAGTAATTACTCAAGAAGTAAATGAGGCAATATGGGCTCGAGGAATTCAAAAACCACCTCGAAAATTAAAAGTAAGAGCCACAAAAAACATTGATGGTCTTGTAGTTGTCTACTTAAGTTAAAATTTTATTATTTTATAGAAAAAATTATTCTGTTTTTAATGTATATTAAATTTAAAGAAATAATCAATGACAATTATTAAGGCACAAATATTTGGTAAGAGTCTAATCGGGGTTTATTTAACAGCAAATAATTCTTATCTACTTTACCCTCCGACGTTAATAAAACCATTAATCAAGAAATTCATAACGATTTTTGAGGAACCATTTTATCCTCTTACAATTAATAATTCGAATTTATTAGGAGTTTACCTGGCATCCAATAAGTATGGAATAATTGTACCTCATATTATTAGAGAAGATGAACTTAATAAATTAAAATCTTATATGAATGACTCTTATAATATTGGAGTTTTGAAATCAATCGATAATGCGTTTGGTAATTTAATTTTATGTAATGATAAAGGAGCAATAATTAGTTCCTTATTGGAAAATTACAAAGCTGAGATTGAAGATATTTTAAATGTTGAGACTGTAGTTTATGAATTTGCTGATTATTACCTCCCTGGTTCAATATCTTTAGCAAATAATTATGGTTGTTTAATTCATCCATTATCAACTGATGAAGAAATAAAATATATTTCTTCTGTTTTAAAAGTCAATGAGGTTGATGTATCAACTGTTAATCGTGGTGTACCATTTTTAAGTTCTGGAGCAATTGTAAATGATAAAAGTGGAATTTTTGGTAATGATTGTACAGGCCCAGAAATGATGAGAATTACTAGTGTTTTAGGTCTATAACAACTTTTTAGTAAGTTTTCTTTACATGAAGATGATACTTATTAAATTCTTACTGTTGATAAAATACAAAATTTAATATTTTTAAGAATATTATGCTATTTTAATAGCTTTGAATTAGTGGTTATAATTATTAATGTCAGAGATTAAAATTTTCAGAATTATTGGCAACTACAAAAAAAATCATAAAAAATATTTATTTAGGAAGGAAGTACGCGCTTTGAAGGAAAAAGATGCTCTTGAAAAAGTTTTAAGTCAAATTACTTCAATTGGAATATATAGACGACAGATCAATATTCAAGAAGTAAAAGAAATAAGTCTGGAAGAATCTCAAGATCATCTTATTCGAGAATTATCAGAATGATAAAAAACATAAATATTAGATTTGATTAGAATGGAACCTTCTCGAGAATATCAAGAGCAATTGATAAGATTCCGATATCTAAAGGAACAACGTGATATGTTTCAAGGGCAATTAGAAATCATAAATGCTTCTCTAAGTAATATTATGAATACTAAAAATACCATAGAGAATATAAAACAAGGTGTAAAAGAAAACGATGAAATTTTAGTGCCAATCGGAGGTTTAGTAAATTTGAAAGCATCTATTAAAGATACAGAGAAGGTTTTATTAGCTATTACACAAGATGTAGTAATAGAGAAAGAATTAGATGAAGCTGTTGAATTTCTCAATAAATTAATAGAGCAACATCACAAACAAATTCAATTTTTAACTACACAAATCCAAAATTTGGATGTAACCCTAACACAAATTTCTCAATTTATTCAACAAGGTTCTACATAAGATAAGCTTTTTTTACTTAATACCATCACATTTTCAATCAAATTTTAAAGATCTAGGAGAAGTGAATGCTTGAAAAATTAAAGAATGCTTTTTCATCATTTGTTAAAAAAACTTTAACAGAGAAAAAGTTAGATAAAGCCATTAATGAACTTAAACTACTTCTTTTAAGTAATGATGTAGCAATCGACACTGCTGATGAGATATGTAATAGGATCACTGTATCCTTTAAAAATGAGCAAATTGGACGATTAACATCAACTCCAAAGATGTTATTTGAAGTCTTAAAAGAGACTATCACAGAAATCCTAACACCTGAAGAAGAAATTGATTTACTTACAGAAATTAAAAAGAAAGGTTCACCTTATGTTATTGTTTTTTTAGGGGTGAATGGGACGGGAAAAACTACAACCATGGCTAAAATTGCTTATTTTTTAAAAAAAAATGGATTTTCAATTGTAGCAGCAGCGTCGGATACATTTCGAGCAGCAGCTATTGAGCAGTTGTCTTATCATATGGATAAAGTTGGGATAAGAGTGATAAAGCATAAATACAAGTCAGATCCTGCTTCAGTTGCTTATGATGCTATTGAACATGCTAAAGCGAAAAAAATTGATGTTGTATTAGTTGACACTGCTGGCCGTCAAGTAACTGATAAAAACCTTATGATAGAAATACAAAAAATATGTAGAGTCGCTCAACCAGATCTAATCTTGTTTGTAGGTGACTCCTTAGCAGGTAATGACGCACTTTTTCAAGCAAAGGAGTTTAAAAAGCATGTTGGAATTGATGCTAACATTTTAACGAAACTCGACGCTGATGCAAAAGGGGGCGCTGCATTATCTATATCGTTTGAAACAAAAAAACCTATTCTTTACGTTGGTACAGGACAGAGTTATGAATCATTAATGCCCTTTGATCGAGATTTATTTATATCAAATATTCTGGATATTACATGAATTAATACTATTTTAAGTTTCTAAAAGATAACTTTTTATCTTACAATACTTTCTTTTTTCTTGTGTCTAACTACCCAAAATATGAGAAATATAATACAAGTGAAAAGCAACAAAAACAAGGTCTGTATGATCGGATTGTCACATTTTTCCAAAATACAAAAAGAATCGTTAAAATTGCAAATAAGCCCAGTAGAAAAGATTATTTCTTAGTTTTTAAAATATGTGCCATTGGAATATTAGTATTAGGAGTTCTCTCCTTTATAATTCAGGCAATTTTTTCTGTAGCTATACCCTATGGTTGAATTTTTAAAAAAGAAATAATTATTTATAGAAAAATACTGCTATCTGTCCTGGAATGACTAATTCATCTTCTTTATTTTTACTGGCAATAAATTTGATTTTCATATTTATTGAAAGAGAGAGAAGTCTTTTTGTTAAAATTCCATCTATAATTAAATATTGAGTATCTTTAAAGTTTCTTATTTTTTCGAATATATCTCCAACGGGAATATCAAATAATGTTTCGAGATTCTTATTAAACCCAATAGCAAAACCTGGACCAATATTCGCAAGTGCATCAATAATTATAGAATCATCTTTAATTTTTAACTTTTTAAGTATTTTTTGAAGGTTTCCATTAAAACCTTGATATTCCTTCTCTTTAACATCATCAATTTTAAAATCTTTGGAATCCTTTAATGGTTTTGCGTTTTGTAGAGATTTTATCATTTGTTTTCTTGTTAGTTCTTCAACTTCTAAACCATCAGGAGCTCTAGCTACTTGGTCGACTTTTGTAGTTTGTATAAGCTCTTTAAGAATAATGGTACCTCCACGGTCTCCATCGACAAAAGCAGTCACATTTTTTTTTTCTTTAGCTAATTTAACTACAGACTTAGGGATTTGAGTACCTTGAACGGCTATTGTATTTTTAACTCCTATTCTTAATAGATTTAAAACATCAGCTCGACCTTCTACAATAACTAAGTCAGGGGAGCTTTCCACTTCTGGACCTGCAGGGAGATTATCTGATCCCCAAGTAATAATCTCTCCAAGTTTAATATCTTTTTCAATTTTTTCTTCAATTTCACTTTGCTCTAAAGATTTTTGGTCCCATTCTTTTAAAAGTTCAGTTGCTCGTTCGATGATTTTTTTCCTTTTTCTTTCACGGACATCTCGAATTTCCATAAGTGAAAATTCTGCCTCGCAGGGCCCTACTCGAGATACAGTTTCAACAGTTGCTGCCAATAGAGCGGTTTCTTTTCTCGTTAAGGAAGATGGAACTTTAATAATTCCTTGTGAAACCCCTTCTTTTGCCTCAGTTTCAACTTCTATACGACCAATTCGTCCTGATTTTTGCAGATCTCTTAGATCTAGATCTAAAAGTAAACCTTCAGTTTGCCCAAAAATAGCGCCAACTATATCTGATTTTTCAACAACCCCTTTTATAACACACTTAATTTCTATAATGTATTTAGTCGTAAACTCATTTTGACTTGTAATTTCAATCACTTCCTTTTTTATTTTTTTTTATATTCGCTCAATACATCAAAATATAAAGGAAGAACTATACAAAAGAAGTAGTGTCTAGCTTCGTTAATTAGAATTATCTATAGCCAATTATTTCCAATTGAATTATTAAATCTTTAATCTATTGAAAAATTTCTAGAAATTTTTATTAAGCTTGAGTTTTGAACCTACTTCTATATATAATTTTTAAGCCTGAATATTAATTTTGATATACTGAATTAATAATAATTTTGATTATTTTTTTTCTATTAATTTAATTGATTTTAATTTCTTGTAAACGATTTTTAAGATTAAGATTTTGATTTTAAATTTAATCCTTAAAATGCTTTAATATGATTGGTTAATTTAATTGATACTTGAATTAATAATTTTGATAATAATTAATATTATATCATTATAAAATGAATTAATCAATATATTTTTTGCTAATTGAAAACCTCTAAAATTCTAGTTTATTTGGTTAGTTTTTTATGTCATTTTTATTTTTGATATTATAAATTAGACCTTTTAAATGTTCAATAAATCATGGAAAAAATTATTGTTCTTGGAGGCAAAGGCGGAGTTGGAAAGAGTTCAATCAGTGCTGCAACAGCAGTTTTACTCTCAGACTTACTTCCTATTAAAAAAGTTCTTCTGATTTCTTTCGATATGGCACACAATCTTAGTGATTTATTTAAAGTGAAGATTGGAAGCAAAATTACCCCTTTAACTAAAAATTTGTGGGGAATTGAACCCGATGCTGATAGTTATGCTGAGAAATATACAAAAGATTTAATAGAGAAAATGAAAAAGCTTCTAAAGCAAATGCCTCTTGTAGGAATGATTCCTCAAATCGAAAAATATATTGATACAACTTTTACAGCAGATTCTATTCCATTGGCACTAAAAAATGCAATGTTTTTTCAAAAAATTTTAGATGCTGAAGATATTGAGTCACAAGATATTCAGTACGATATTATTATAGCAGACTTCCCTCCAACTGCTAACATGATTACACTCTTTGAGATCCCTGAAGACCAAGTAAAAGTAGTACTCAAATATTCTTTGAATTTTTATAATTCTATTAAAGGTGCGATTCGAAATGTTTCGAAAATGTGGAGAAATATAATTAAACCATTTGATAACCAAGAAGAAAGGCGTGAATTAGGAAAAGAAATATTTAACATGATTGTTGAGCTAGAAAAACGTGGGGAAAGGATTTCAGAGCTCATACATAATATAGGGTCACTCAGACTAGTTACTATAGCGGAAAAACCTAGTTTCGAAGAAATTAAAAGAGCTAGAGATTTAACAACACGCTATATTAAATTAGAAGGTGTTCATATAAATATGATTATACCTGAACCTAAAAAATGTGAATTTTGTAAGAAAATTAGAGCAACTCAACTAAATTATACTAGAGAAATTGAGAAAGAATTTAAAAAATTAAAAATTTGGCAATCAGAGAAGCTTGAAGAAGAACCTATTGGATTAGATGGTTTAAGAAATCTTGCTTATGAAGTTTATGGAGAAAATATCTCTGCTAATGAGATTTTAAATCCTAAAGTATAGTTATATAAAGTAAAAATTGATTTACATAGTGTATTAATTAGTATTTCTTAATTTTTCAAAAATCAAATTAGTGTTTAAATTTCAGGTTATAAATATATAAATTTAAATATGAAAATCTCTTTCATTATTATACGTACCATTTTATGTCCATAGAAGGATCATAAAAAGGTCATAATTAATAAAAATAATAAAAAAAATGATAAAAAATATGGCAAAGAAACAAGAAGAAGATAAAAGAACGAAATTGATTAAAATTTTAGTTACCGAACGATTTTATAAGAAAATAAATAGGTATGCAAGAATAGCCTTTCAAAACAAATCCGAATTTATTCGGACAGCAATAAGGCATAGAATTTCGGAAATAAATAACTCAATTTTTTCTATACCAATGGATCGAAAATATAAAGATCAAAACCTCAGACGTTCAGTTTTGAAAGAACTTAAAGATGAAATAAATAATCCTGATTATTTACAAAAACCTAGTAAGGATTCTTTAAAAATTCGAGAACAAGAGAAGAAGAAACGCAAGGAAGAATTGGAAATTGAAAAGAAAAGATTAGAAGAACAATTAGAAATTGTAAAGAAGAATCTTGATAAATAAAATGGTATTACGAATTTTTAACTGAAATTTCAATCTCACAGTAAGGGTCTCCCAGAGGAATTTTCTTCTTAAATTTTAAAATAAACTCTTTTTCTGGAAAAGCTCCCTTTAGCAGACCCCTAATACTTGCTAGTGTAACTTTGTGACAAGGAACTGCATCCTGAGTCCAAACTTTCTGAACCATTCTCCAAACTTCGCATTCTAAAACTCTGTGAATCATTTTACTTTCATTAATTACCTCTATTTCTGAATTCATATTCATAAGCGTATGTTGGATCTTCACTAATTTTGGTAATGTTTGCGAAAAATCACCTTTCAAGTTTGTTATTGAAGCAATTTTCTTTCCCAATCTTTCAGAAAACATCTCCCATGCTTTTACATCTAATTCTGTTGCAGTCTCCAAACCAAGTTTTTCCACTGAAGCCATGAACCACGCACCATCCAACCTGAGAAAAGCATATCTCATCAATTCCAGTAATTCTTCTAAATCTAATTCTACATTTTCTTTCATATTTAACACATAATTATAATTTTTGGATGTTTTTATTATTTGTAATTCTGATAAATGAACAAAAATTAGTTCAAATTTATGCACTTAGACGCATTAAGGAATTTAGGTAAGAAACTTGAAAGAGAGAAATATAATATAAAAAAAAATAAATAAAAATATATTAAGTTCCTTCTTCATAGCCATGAATGTAGTTATATTGTTCCTCGGTTAATTTATCAATCTCTACACCCATAGATTGTAGTTTCAGGAAACCAATTTTATTGTCAATTTCAATGGGAACCTCAATCATTCCCGGCTCCAATTTATCTTTATTTTTTACAATATATTCTGACATTAATGATTGTAAAGCAAAAGACATATCCATTACTTCGCTCGGATGCCCTTCTGATAAGACTAAATTAGCTAATCGTCCTTTTGCTAAGAGATAAACTTTTTTACCACTATGAAAGACTAGTTCTTCTACATCTTTGCGAATTGGTTTAATTTCTTTTGAATATTCATAGAGTTCTTTTGTAGGGATTTCAATATCGAAGTGTCCAAGATTTCCAAGAATAACTCCATCTTTTAATTTTTCAAAAGTCTCTTTTTTTGGAGGGATTACGTGCTTGCAACCAGTTGCTGTGAGAATTATATCTGCATAGGACAATGTATCTTCAATCTTTTTGACAGAATAACCAGCAAATACAGCTTGTAGTGCTTTAATGGGATCTACTTCTGTGACTGTCACATTAGCACCCAATCCTCGTGCTCTAAGAGCCATACCTGAACTGCAATGACCATATCCTGCAATAACTACATTTTTACCTGCGAAAAGGACATGCATTCCATAAATTGCTGATACTATACCTTGCCCTGTACCCAGTTCATTATCAAATTGATTTTTACATCGAGCATCATTAACAGGGAATAGAGGTACCCTTAATACTCCTTTTTTGTCCATAGCTTTAAATCTTTTAACACCAGTGGTAGTTTCTTCTTGACAAGCAATAATATTACCGGATTTGATTAAATCTTCATATTCCTGATGGGCAGTTACGATCATATCAGCTCCATCATCAATTAAAATATGTGGTTTTGCATCTAAGCACTGTCTTATACACCAATAAAATTCTTCGTCTGTATTACCATGCCAAGCAAAAACATTTATTCCTTCTTGTACTAACGCTGCTGCTACATTATCTTGGGTAGATAATGGATTACTACCACAAAGATAGACTTCTGCTCCCCCAGCTTTAAGAGTTCGAGCAAGGATCCCTGTTTCTTTAGTCACATGCAAACAACCAGCGATTTTTATACCCTTTAATGGTATTTCTTTTTGGAATCTCTCACGAATAACTTTAGCAGTAACTGGCATTTTGCTTTCAGCGATGTATAATGCTTCTTTACCTCGATTGGCTAAGCCTTCATCTGCTACTTTATAATTTACCATCTAAATTTTCACTTAAATTTGTGATTTTTTATGATTTCTAGTTTTAATTAATTTTTAAATATATTTTTGGTTAAAAAGGAAAAAATTTATAGCTACTTCCAACAAATAATTCATTAATGCATAAAAAAATACAAATAATTAATTAAATGAATTCGAAAATTGAAGATTCAATTGCTCAAAATTTAGTCCAAGGTTTTTGTGGAAAAAGCAAATTGGTGATTTCAAAGAATTTTCAAGCTTTTGGATTCACAAGACAAACGATAAAAGAAAAAATTAACAGTTTAAGAAAACAAAAAATAATTAAAAATATTACAATTAATATTAATCCACATATTCGTCCAGATTATCTTAAATATATCCTACTTGAAATTAAAACAAATCCTACTGAACCCAAATTAGTAAATAATTTACTAAAAATTCCACAAATAAAGATGTTAGACGGGATTTTTGGTGAATTTTCACTAATAGCGCTTTTAATCTTTAAATCATCTGATGAATACTTTAAAGTCTTAAAAAAGATAGATGAGATAATGGCAAATTCATACTTTAAAAAATATCAAATAATAGAGACAATTAAGGTTTATAAAACTAATGGAATTGATTTAAAAGATAAAATAGTTGAAAAAGACTTTAAATTAGATGAAAATGATTATAAGATTTTAAAAATTCTACAGGAGAATCAAGGGATAAAGCCTATATCTACATATGAAATAAAAGATTTATTAATGGAATTCTCTAATATAGAAATCTCTCAATCTACTGTACATAATAGAATTAAAATTTTAGAACAAAAAGGTGTGATCCTTAATTATTCAATAAGTTTTAATCCAAGAAAAATTGGATTTAATGGCAAGTATTTATTAAGGATTAAACCAAAAAATACTTCTAAATACGATCATTTTGCTGAAGATTTGGCAAGAAAAGAAGAAATAACAGATTTATTCAGGATAGGCGAACAATATGGATTATTTGCAATAGTGAGAGTGAAAAAAATCGAAGATTATGCCGCCTTTATTAGAGATCTCTATAATTCCGAAGAAATTGAAGACACGTTTACCAATTTCGTCTTAGATGAGTTAAAACCTTACACTAATTTCTTAGTTTTCTAAAATCAATGATCGATGTAAATTATAATTTCCGAATTAAGTTGGTTTTTCAAGAATTAAACTAATTTAAAAGACTAAATTCTTAATAATTTTGAAAAATTCTAGAATGTGAAATTTAAAAAATATACCCTAAATAAAAATTTCATTTATTAAAAGATATGGATTACTTCTTTGAAGTTATTAGCAGTAAGATAGGATACTCAAGAATAGGACGTATTATTTTTTCTAAGGAACGAAAGTTATATATTAACACTCCAAATATTATCATCCCAGTAAAAAGTTCCTTAATGAAACAATTTAATTTTGTGCAAGAATTTGAAAATCACGATTTATTTACAATTTCTAAGGAATTTTTCTTAAAAGTTGGATTTATAAGAGAAAAATTTAGGAATAATGGATTTATTTTTACATATCCGGGTACTTTACAAAAATTTGAAGAAATTTTAATAAAAAATAGCAAGATATTGTCTAAAGATAATATAATCTCACTTATTCCATTTAACATTCCTACAACGAGTATTAATAAAGAATTTGCTTTGAAAGAAATTAAGAATTATCTTTTAAATGTCCAGAAAATCTTAAAGGAGCACCCAAACCTAAATTTTGGTGTATCTATAAGACTTTTTGATTATACTGAGTTACTAGAGCTCTATATACCCATTTTTAAACAATTTGAAAATATAAAAATTGTAAACTTAGCAAGATTATTTGATAATCTTAGCAATTTTCGGAACATAATTGATAGTATTGTCAAAATTAAAATGGAATTGGATAATAATTTGATATTAATGGCTTCTGGAAGAATAATTCCTAAGTATTATCCATTACTCGTTTATCTAGGAATAGATTTGATTGATTCCTCATACGTATTGTTTTTATCCGCTGAAAATTTCTATGACACTATAGAGTACTTATTACCGATATATAAGGTCAAATATTTACCGTGTTCTTGTTTGGCTTGTAGAAGTAATTTAACTGAAATGTTAGAGAATAAATATTCTGCCGAAAAAATTGATTTGTTGAGTTTACATAATTTAATCACAGCAAATAATTACATGAATAAAATTAAGCAATATTTAAAATTTGAAGATTTCAGAGCATTTGTGGAGAAGTCTTCTTTTGATGATACTAACCTAATTTCAATATTAAAGATTTTAGATAAACATTATTATGATATGATTAAATATGAGACCCCAATAACACACAAAGGTAAAACAATAAGATGCCTTGGGCCATCATCTTATTATAGACCAGATTTTCACCAGTTTAGGGAAAAAACCATTAAAAATTTTGAACCCGAACCTTGGACAAAATTAATCATTTTACTCCCATGTTCATCAAAGAAACCCTATTCAGAATCAAAATCTCATAAAAAGTTTTATAGTGTTATTAGAAAGTTTCCTGAGTTTCCTTCATTTCAAGAAATAATTTTGACTTCACCACTGGGATGCATTCCTAGACAATTAGAAAACATTTACCCCGTCAACTCTTATGATATTTCTGTTACTGGTGAATGGGATAATGAAGAAATAAATATCACATCAGACATGCTTATTAAAATTATTGAAAAGTATAACCAAAATATACCCATTATCTGCCATTTAAAAAATGAATATCGCGAAATTATTCATAGAGTTTCTTCGAAATTACCACATAAATTCACTTTTACTGAAATTTCTGATAAGATTACTTCAATTAAATCACTTCAATCTTTAGAAAAACTGATTATTAAATATAAGAATGAATTTAAGCCAAAAGAAAGTAGTTTAGAACATAAAAATTACTCAAAAACTTGGATTAGGAAATTTATTAAAATTATAGACTATCAATTTGGTCAAGGTACTGGTATGAATATCATATCTAACGGCGCAAAACCTGTTCAAAACAGATCTGCCAATCAAATTGATATAAAAGACCTAAAAACTCGAGAAAAACTAGGAGTATTCAAATTTTCAACAGGTCAAATCGAATTAACCCTTTTAGGGGTTGAACGACTAGTCCATTCACAACACGCGATAAATTCAAATTATATTGTTTTTGATGGAGAAAAAATTCAAGGAAATACATTATTTAGAACAGGAATTTTAGAATATAGCCTAGATCTTATCCCTAACAATCAGGTAATTATATTAGAGAAAGGAAAGAAAAAGGCTATAGGAAGTGGAGAATTAATTGTTGGATCTTATTTTTTAAAAAATTCAAAAAGTGGGAGAATAATAAAAATCAATGATAGATAAAGATTTAATTTTTGAAGATAATAGCGCTCTTGTTGAAAAAATAAATTTGATTAAACAAGATGCTCTAAAACGAAAGGTTAATTATAAAGAAGAGCAATTAAATCGTCCAATTAGCTTTTGGACTAAAAAAGATAGACTTAGAGGTGAAATCGGAAAGGAATTCACAATTATTTTAAGATCTAAAGGATGTAGTTGGGCACTTAGTAAGCATGGGGGTTGTTCAATGTGTGGGTATTACCTAGATGCAACAACTAAAAATGTTTCTTCTTCTGAACTTATCAATCAATTTGATTACGCATACAATGATAAAATGAATGAAATCAGAGGAGATACTTATAATTATGTAATCAAAATTTTTAACTCTGGGAGTTTCTTAGATGAAAGTGAAATTTCAGGAGGGGTTCGAAACCATATCTATCAAAAAGTTTCAGAAATTGAAAAATTTAAAGAAATCGTTATTGAATCACGATTAGAATACATTAATTCGAAAAAGTTAGAAGAAATAAGAGAGTACTTCAAAAAAAAATATCTTGAAATTGCCATTGGACTGGAGAGTGTAGATGATTATATTAGAAATAATTTTATTAACAAAGGAGTTTTATTTAAAGATTTTGAAAGGGTTTTAAATGAATGTAAAGAATATGATATTGGAATGAAAGTTTATCTATTGTTTAAACCACTTTTTTTAAACGAACAAGCAGCGATTGATGATTGTGTGTATTCAATAAAAAAATTGATAGATTTAGGAGTAAATTCAATTTCCATTAATCCTACCAATATACAAAAGGGAACTCTAGTAGAATATTTATGGTTCCAGAATAGATATAGACCTCCATGGTATTATTCCCTTTTTAAATGTATAAAAAAAGCTGTGAGTCAAGAAGATTTAAAAAAGGTAAGATTATTATCTGATCCTTCTGGAGCAGGGACAAAAAGGGGAATCCATAATTGTCTTAAGAAAGAATGTGAGAATTCAGCGAAAGAAAGGCTAAAGAAATTTGTACTTTCACAAAATTTAAATGCAATTGAAGAAAATCCATATAAATGTGATTGTTGGAAAAAATACCAATTACAAAAAAATTTCATTTGAAATTTTGTTTTTTATATAATTCTACAATGTAATAGTTGATATATTGTTATCTCGTGCGTTTTCATTTTTGTAAGAAAACCTTGTAAAAACCATTATATTTAAATATTAACAACCATCATTTACTTTAATTTTAAGTTCATCCACTCAACTAGGGGATCTCTTGAAAAAGAACTGGATTAAATTGAATCTATTCTATATTGGTACATCTTCAAAAAATCATCAAATTTTTAGAGCTAAACAATGGAACAATAACCTAGAACAAATTCTTAAAAATCCTATCTTTAATGAGAAATATATAAAAGTAGCATATATAAAAGATATTTTTGGTCCCATGGAAGCTCCATTCATCTCAATTAAAACCTTGCCTAATCAATCATTTAACCCCGATGAGAAAATTTACACTAAAATTAGTTAATTCTTAACATTGACTAAAAAATCTTTTAAAAACAAGATTAATTTAAAAAAAGGTGAATTTTTATCTCAAGTTGGAGAGAAATGAAATCTGCACTAGAAGAAAATTCAAATACAGACATTGAAATATGTAATGAATGTGGAAAAGATATATTTTTTGACGAGAACAGAGGCTTATTAGTGTGTGAAGAATGTGGTCTAGTTCATTCAGAAAAGCATATTGATCGTGGCCCAGAATGGAGAGCTTTTGATGCAGATCAAAAAAAAAAGAGGACAAGGACGGGTGCGCCTATGACTTATATGATACATGATAAAGGGCTTAGTACAATGATAGATTGGAAGAATAGAGACATTTTTGGAAAGGAAATACCCGCTAAATTGAGAGGGCAAATTTATCGACTAAGGAAGTGGCAAAGTCGCATTAGAGTATCTGATGCAACTGAACGAAATCTCACGTTTGCGTTGAGTGAACTTGATCGAATGGCCTCTAATCTTGATCTTCAAAAAAATTTAAGAGAATGCTCAGCGAAAATATATCGAGATGCAGTTGAGGCTCATTTAATACGTGGAAGAAGTATAGAAGGAGTAGCTGCTGCTAGTTTATACGCTGCTTGTAGAATGTATAAGGTTCCACGTACATTAAATGAAATTGCTGAAGTAGCACGAGTTGATAAGAAGGAAATTGGTAGATCTTTTAGATTTATATCTAATGAATTATCTTTGGAATTAAATCCCACCAAACCAATCGATTTTCTTACACGATTTATTTCAGAATTAGGTTTAACAAACAATTGTCAAAAAACTGCAAAAAAGATAATTAGAATGGCAGAAGAACGGGGATTAACCTCTGGTAGAGGGCCTACTGGTGTTTGTGCGGCAGCTATATATGCTTCGTGTATTTTGTCTAATGAAAGGAGAACTCAAAGAAAAATAGCTAGAGTTAGTTGTGTTACAGAGGTAACAGTTAGAAATCGATTTAGTGAACTTGTAGAAAATTTAAACTTAGGTATATCGTTAAAGAGAAACAATAAATAATTATAAGTATATTGCACATGTAAAGTCAGTATTTTTAAAATTCGCTCCTTCTTCTTATTAAGAATAGATATTATCTTCATGATATAGCATTTAATGTTGTAATATTTTCAATTAGATCATATTGATAGAATAGGTGTATTATAATGGATAAGCTAATTAACGAAAGTGAGGTTAATTATTTTTTATACAGGATAGAAAAAAATTTCCCAAACTTTGTTGCTGGAATTATTACTGATCGTCATGGTTTCCCTATTGCATCGAAAATATCGAAGAAATTATGGGTTCTTGAAAATACATTAGCATTATCTGCGATAGTTAAAAAGGGTGATTTTATAGAAGATTCTAGTCTTGTTCAAATCAAAAGAGATTTAGACAAATCAAAAAATTACAAATTATTGGTATTATTGGAGAAATCAAAAGAATACAGAAGTCGATTAAAACCTTTAAAAAACTTAATTAAATCACAAGAGCTTTTCTAACAGAAAATTTTACAGAAAAGAGAATGAAATTATTTTTTATTGCGAACCGTACGAAAACAATTGATTTACTTAAATTTTTATATTTATAGTATCTTCATTAAATTAAGTGATTATAAGGTAAAAATATAAGGTTTGGTTTAAATAACTTCTTTTTAACCTTAAAGAAACTGATTGAAAGAAAATAATAATTAATAGGTTGACAAATATTTGAGTTATTCCAAGGATGAGCTTAAATTAAAGAAAATTTTAACGTTAATTATAAATAGTACAGCAGGATTAAAGTTTGCACTCATCACTGATGATACAGGAATAACAATATTAAGTCAAGCTAAATTTAAGTTTTCCGATCAAAATGGAATTTCTGTTGAAAAGATTGGTGCAATAGGTGGTGCTGTTTTTGTCGCAGGTGAAGAACAAGGCCATATTTTAGGTTATGGCGCTATTGATCTTCAAATTACAGAATATCTTGAAGGAATGATCTTTTCAATGAAAGTCGGTAAAGGAGTTTTATGTATTGTTGCTGATAAAAATGCTCAAATAGGATTTATTAGAGCTACTATGAAGAAGTGGGCTCCGCAAATTACCACCATCTTGAATAGATATTTACAAGCTGATCAGGCAGAACTAGGAAAAGAAGTAAAGGAATTGTTCAGATCGGATTCTATGGGCATGTTATAAGACATATAATAGCATAGAATTTTGCCTAAAAACACTAACACTCTTTTCTCATTTTAAGGTTATACCAGAAAATCAAAAATGTTCTCTCGTGCTAGGCATTGATTTCTATGCGTTTTTGGGACATAATCATGTTTCCTGTAAGGGTACTGACTCAAACTTCATTGCAGTTGGTATTTACCTTGCTAAGTTAAGAGCCCATTTTTCCGGGAAAAGTATTGATTAATCAACTCTAGTGTATGCGTACTCATGCGCTGCATAATCATTATATTTTTAAATATTTTTATGAGCCCTCGACGACGCATTTAGCCCTTCATAGTTGTCCCAATATATATATAGAATAATTAAATTATAAAAATTACTATTTTTAAGAAAAGGGAAAAGGATCCTTTTTATCTAAACCCTTTATCTTATCTTCAATTCTTGATATTAAATTAGTTAAACATTCAAATAGTATTTTTCTTATGATCTCGTAGTTAAGATCTATTTCTATATCATTAAAATGAAAATCTGAATCCTTATAAAATGCCTTGTAAACATTTTCTGTTTTTAGAATTTTATAGCTTGAATCAACTAGAAAAGTATAAAGATCTTCACTCTTATATTCTTTTTTCATTATCAAAGAGAGCATGACAAATTCTTTATTACCACGTGCCCATTCAGACGGGATCTCAAAATGAAAGTTAATAATCTTCTTTTTTTTAGTAATTAGAACTATTTCAAAAAAAGCTTCATCGATTTCGAGGTCGAAGAATTTCTTTAACTTATTTATAAGGTTTTCCTCTAATTTTTCATCAGGATATGATAGTAAAACACTTGGACCATTAATTTGATGGAAATAAGTTAGAATTAAGTGTATATTTACTCACCAAACGTTTAATAGAAGATATATTTCAGAAATTTAAAATTAATTTTATAGAAATAGTATACTACCAATTTACTAATAACTCTTATTTATTAAAGATAGAATATCATCATAAGATCCAAGTAATTTCTTAACATTCAAATCTCCTAAGCCTTTACTAGGTTCACCTTCGAAAATAACCCTTCCATCGTCTAATACAATAAGTTGATTAGCCCAATGTTGTACAAAGAATAAATTATGAGTGGTGAAGAGAATTGTTATTTCATGGTTTTTTCTTAGTTTTTCTAAAATTTTAAGATGATTATAGATTGATTTAAAGTCTAGATTTGCAAAAGGTTCATCCAATATCAACAGCTTTGGCCTCATTACAAGTAACCCTGCTAAAGCAGCTCTCTTTCTTTGACCCCAAGAAAGATTAAATGGTGAATACGCCCTAAAGCGTGATAATCCCACAATTTCTAAAGCCCAATCCACTCTTAATTTAACTTCTTCCTCATCTAATTTTAAATTTCTAGCTCCGAAACTAATATCTTCTTCAATACTTGGTGCAAATAGCTGATCATCAGGATTTTGAAACAAAAATCCTATCTTTTTTCTAAGCTCCCATATTTTATATTTATCTCTTGATAGCTGTTCATTAAAAATCTTTATTTGCCCTGATTTTGGTTTCAACAATCCCACTAATAAACGTAATAAGGTTGTTTTACCAGAACCATTATTTCCTGTTAGTGCAGTTATTGTATCTACCTCGATCTTAAACGATATATCTTGAATTTCAAATCCTAAATTATAACTAAAATGCAGATTTTGTACTTCTATGGCAAAAATAATCCAAACACCCATTGATAAATTGATTCTAAGTTAATAATAAAAACAAGGTAAATTACCATTAAAATAAATAAAAGTAATAACCCTATATCGATGATTCTCAATTTTTTTTGAGCAAATGTAATCTTACCCGAAAAACCCCGCATCTTTAAACTTTCATATAACTTTTCACTTCTTTCCATATTAATTATTATACTTTTACCCATAATATAGGAATGAGTCTTTAATTTTTGCCAATAAGATGTGATTTTTTTACCTCTCATTTCTTGGGCTTCTAGTATTTTTCTATTAGAACCTGCTAAAATAGGGATATAATGTAACATTATAATTAGAGAACCTATCAACATAGAGGGAATTCTTAATTTTGTTAAAGCATTTATGAATTCAGAATAAGTTAAAGAAGAAAAAAAGGACATAAATATAATCAAAGCTGAAATAACTCTCAAAAAAATAAGCGAAGCTAAAATAAAACCCTCTTTATATACTAAAATTCGAATTCCAATATCGAAATCAAATAAAATTGTCTCTCCGACATAAAATGGAATAAAAATTGTAATTAAAAATACAAAAGGAACTACAATCTTTAATCTTGAGAATATTTTTAAAATATTTAAGCGAAGTAGTAAATCAATAATAAAAGTAATTATTAAAATGGTAATTATTAGATAAATATCATTAATAATTAAAAATGGCACTACCAAGATAAATGGCAAAATTAGACGAATTAAAGGATTTACTTTATTTAAATGAAGTTTTTCATCTTCATGTCTAAAAGGTAATGTCGTTTTCAATATTTCATCAACCTTAAGAAATTGAAAAATTAATAGTTTTGAAAATTTTCATACTAATTTTTAAAGAAGTAATATTTATTAATTTTCATACTCTGCTATAAATTAGTAACATTTTAATTATTCATTCTAAAAAAAATTATTCATTGTGAATTAAAGATGCATATACCAGATGGTTTATTAGACCCCATTACTATTATTAGCCTTTGGATAATAATTATACTTGTTATGATTCTTGGATATTTTAAGATGGGTAAAATTTTTGCAAAAGAAGATTCCGATAAATTAATTCCATATATTGGTGTTTTAGCTGCAGTAATTTTTGCTTTTCAATTTGTAAACTATCCGGTTCCTGGAGGAACATCAGGTCATTTAATTGGAGGGACTCTTATTGCTGTCATTTTAGGTCCATGGGCATCCGTAATTATTCTTTTTTTAGTTTTAGTAGTACAAAGTCTATTCGGAGATGGAGGTATTCTAGCTTTAGGAGCAAATACTTTTAATATGGGAATAATTGGGGGAATTATCGGATTCTATATTGTGGTATTTATAGTAAAAATACTAAATAAAACAAAACTTAAGAAAGAAATTAAAATTACAATTAGTACAGCCATTGGATCCTACCTTGCTATTGTTTTAGCCTCATTTATCTGCGCTATTGAAATAGGCTTAGCTGGAGCTGTACCTCTCACAATTGCAATTCCTGCAATGGTGTATTGGCACCTTTTAATTGGTATTGGTGAGTCGATTATCTCTGCTTTGATTATATTCTATATATATAAAGTGAAACCAGATTTTATTACAACAGAGCCGATAATGATTAATCACTCGATTAAAATTAATATTAGTAAATATAAAAGACCAGTAACTTCAGTAATCATTGTTTTAGGAACTTTGATATTGTTTATTGCTGTAGGATTTACTATAGGGATTTTATCTACTGCTCCTGATGGATTAGAACGAGTATTAATTGATCAAAATGGTGAATCTTGGCTAGAAAGTTTAGTTTCTCCATGGGTACCTTTATTAAGTTGGATTTCGAATGATTATGGTGCAGCTATAGTAGGTATTGTTATCTCTATTGTTGTAATGTCTTCCACATTTTATTTAATCATTAAATATAAAAAAAAGAGTTTAATATATACTGCGGATTCCCATAAATCAATTCAGAAAACAGAAGTATAAATAAAAAATAAAAAAAAATTATTATTATTCTATTTATTTCCATACTTTTTGAATAAAAATATACCAATTATTATAATAACGATGCTTACAATCGAAATAAACGCAAAATCGATTAAAATATTACTACTTAACAAAGAAGCTCCGCTATATATTGACTTTATTGCATCTGTTGCATAGTAACTTGGAAGTACCATAGCAATGAGTCTTGTAGTATCAGTCATAGGTATAAATGTACCAAAAAACATCTGAGGTAAAATGAATATAAATGACAATCCAGTTGCAGTTCCAGAACTTTTTGAAATTGTTGCGGTTATAAGACCTAAGCCTACAGAACTAAGAGAAAAGATAGCCATTAATAGAAAAGCAAACAATAATCCTCCTATATTGGTATTAGGACTAAATCCAAAAGGTAATGCACATAGGAACACTATAAGTACTTGTAACATTGCTATAATCATATTTGAAATAATTTGACTTCCCATGAAATCTCCAGAAGTCATAGGAGTTGTATTTAATCTTCTTAACAAGCCTTGTTCTCTTATATCAGCAAAAGATTGAGCAACTGTCATAATTATAAATATGCATGCATAAGCAAATAATCCCGGTGCCATGGCATCAAAACTAGCCCCTAGTGCAGGATCACTAAAAGCGAATCCAAAAACTAGTGTAAGCATTGCTGGAAATAGGAGCATTAAAAATAAAAAAGCTGGTTCTCGAATAATTTTTTTTAATTCCATTTGTAATAGAGCCAAAATCCGTTGCATTTTCATTTACAACCCCTCCATAATTCTTCTACCTGTAATTTTCATAAATACACCCTCTAAGTTTTTCGACTGATATTTTTCCATTAATTCTTTAGGCGAACCAATATCAAGAAGTTCCCCATAATCTATAATAGCTACTCTATCACATAATGCTTCTGCTTCCTCAATGTAATGCGTAGTTAAGAATATTGTTTTATTTACTTGCTTTAGGCTTCCTATAAATTCCCATGTTTTTCTTCGAACTCGTGGGTCCATTCCAACTGTGGGTTCATCTAGAAATAATATCATTGGATCATGAATTAACGCAATAATTAAATTTAATTGGCGAAGCATACCACCACTATAACCTTTAGTCTTTCTTTTACTACCTCTTGCAAGATCTAATGTTTTTACAAGGGTTTCTGTTCTTCTTTTTATTTCATCCTTTGGCATTAAATGAAGATTCCCAAAAAGCTCTATGTTTTCTTTACCTGAAAGTTGCTTAAAAACTGCAGGTTCTTGAGGACAAACTCCAATTAATTCTTTAATATTCGGCAGATCTTCATGAATATCATAACCATTTACTAAAGCTGTCCCATCTGTAGGTTTAATTAATCCAATTAACATTTGAATAGTTGTAGTTTTTCCTGCACCATTTGGTCCTAAAAAACCAAAAAGTTCTCCAGATTTGACTTTAAATGAAATTCCATCAACAGCTTTCACGTCATCATAATCTTTATTCCCTGGAAAATACTTTTTAAGATCCCGAACATCAATTGATATTTCACTATTAGGATAACGAATATTTTCGGGTTTTTCATATGGTTTAATTCTAGGTTTTATTTCTTCCATTTTTTTTCACATTATTTTTATTGTTATTTATTTTAACTCTTAGAATATTATAAAACATTCTTAGTCCGATATTTGATATTGAATTATGAAAAATCGTATTTATTATTAATGTGAACTAAGTCTATCTAGTAAGGGAAAAAAGTATAAGAAAATTGGGACTTTTTTAACCCACTTGGGTGATAAGTTATACTTTGTAAAATTAATTTTTTTTTAAATGACTTTTTAAATTGATTCCTTTTCGATTATTTTCAAAAATTTAAGAAACGATTTATAAATCAATTTTTCATTTTTAGTTCCCATTATTCCACTAATAATTGGAGGAAAAGGATATACAATATATTTGATTATTTTGACTTCGCTTTAATTTCTTTTACCTTATCCTGTAAATAGGTATCAATCCAAGTTGGAAACATTTTTCCTTCAATTAATACAGTTAGATCGACCTTCTCATAGTTTTCAGATAAGAGCAGAGTCTGTATTTCTTGAATTTCCTTCATGGATTGGCTCCATATAGAAATAGTTTTAAGGTTAGGAAGGTTACTGAACGACCAGATAAAGAGTATATTTGAACCTAATTTTTTTCTTAATTTATACTCAAATTCTTTATCATCAACAATTATATTAGTAGCCAATTTTAAATTTATCATTGAGGCTATTATTCCTGTTTTATCAGGATACCAATCTATTTGAAATTGAACAAGAAATTTTTCGGTTAAGCTATCTAATCTTCTTCTTATTGTTTTAGTTGAAGCTCCAACTTCAAGGGCAATATCAGAGATTGATTTTCTAGAATTGTTTTTTAATGAATTGATAATTAGATAATCTAAATCGGTGAGTGGTTTTAAATTTAAATCTTCTAAAGCGATGGGTGGTATTTCTTTATCAATCCCAATAGTAAAATCTGTTAGATTTCCCACTTTTCGAACAAATGATACCAGGTCGTCTAATTCACTTATATTCCTAAGATATGCATGTATATATAAAGCATTACCACTTCCTTGGGTAACATTATAGATATATTCATTTTCTCCTAATTTGTTAATCAATTGCTTTTTATTTCTAATATCTGAAAATCCAAATATAACGATATTTGTTATACCTGGAAAATTGGGAAATCCTAATTTTGCTCTAAACCCTTGTATTACTCCAAGATCAACAAGAGAGTTTACTCTTTTATGAATAGAATTTACACTCATTTCGAACTTTTCAGCTAAATCTTTGTAAGGAACCCTTGAATTAACCATCAAGTTCATTGAGAGTGAAATATCTATTTCATCCATTTTATATCTTATATTTTTTGAATATGAATAATTGGAGTTTATTATTATTAATTCTTAATATAATTATCTTAATTAAAATACTGTTTCTATAATAAATTAAAGGAATTGGAAATGTTATGAATATTGTCTTTTTTATAAATTCTAAAACAGTAAACATTGATAAATATAGTATAAAAGACATTCCAGGATCTTCGGGGAGATTAGATGTAATTTCACGATGTATTTTAGCGACATTAATAGGAAATGATAATTTTGATAAAAATATTCAAATTTGGGTATTTTTAAAACGCTATGGTACTTTTATTTTTAACCCAGAGTTATTTGATTATAATGGTTTTCCAAAAAACGAATTGAGCCTTACAGATTATTTTGTTAGCTTCCTTCAGAAACCTTTTCATGAAGATCAACCTCTCAATCCATTAAAAAGATTAAAAGTATCAAATAAGGACATTTTAGAAGCGATAGAGTATTTCCAAGAATTAAATTATAAATTATATATTCTACAAGAACAAGGAAGAGATTTTTTCAAACTATTAAATAGCATACAAGAGCAAGAAAAAATTGTTTTCATAATAGGGAGTCAAGAAGATGAATTTCTTAATTCAGAAGAATTATTAGCATTAAAGATTCCCACTTTAAGTCTTGGAAATCAATCGTATTTAGCTTCCTCAGTTATTCGATTATTGAAATTACATCTAATCTGATTATAATAAATTTTTTATTATAAAGAACTTTTAAAAATATTAATCGAAATAATGAGATTATAGAATTTATCAGTAACTTGAACGAAGCAGAAGATACAGATAAAAGAAATCGGCAGAAAGAAATATCAAATAAATATATAAATCGTCCAGTAGAATTTTTAATTAAACACAATTTTACACCTAATAAGATTTCTTTTATAGGATTTATGTGTTTTTTAGTTTCATCGTTATTAATTGCTTTTTATGGATTATACTTTTCAATTTATCTTTCATGGATTATACCTGTTATCATGGGACTAGCTGGAGCTATGGATCTATTTGATGGAGAAGTGGCGAGAAGGACAAATAAAGAAACACGAGCTGGTGCATTTTTAGATTCAAATTTGGATAGGCTTTCTGACGCAATTTTTGTATTAGCTTTAATTTATGGTGGTTTGGTAGATTTCTTATTAGGATATATTATATTATTCTTAGTTATTATGATTTCTTATATTCGTTCTAGAGCTGAAAATGAAGGTGTTAATATGAAAGGGATTGGATTCATGGAAAGAGCTGAACGAATTCTTTTTCTACTTTTTGCTATAATCATTGAATTAATACTATATTTTTCGACATACCTTATATTCAATGAACCATTTACCACTTTTGTTCCATTTGTCACAAGAGTCCCTGTCACACCAGTTTTTCTAATTAGCATTCTAATTTATACTCTTTCTTTATTCTATACAGTTATACAAAGATTAAGCTATACTTTTAAAGCATTAAGAAGCTAGGCGTAAATAATGTGAATAGCATTTTAGCTCTTAAATTATCTGTTTTCGATATTTAATTTATACATATTTAAGCTAAAGGATAAATTTTTTAAGTTTTATCCAATTCAATTAGAATATAGAATAAAATTAGATTAGATAAAATTACAAGTAGCTGATTTTAATTCCAAAAAAAAGAAGAAGTGGAGGAAGAAGCGGTTCTAGTAAAGGACATTACGCTAGAGTTCAATGCAGCAAATGTGGAAGATTTGTTGCTAGAAGCAAAGCTAAAGCTGTGACAAGAAGAGTGTCTCTTGTTGATAGTCGTATGTACACAGAATTAAAAAAAGCGGGTACAATTATTCAGTCCCCAAGTAAGACTAAATACTATTGTATTAGCTGTGCTATTCACGGACATCAGATAAGCCAACGTGATAAGAGTTTAAGAAAGGAATAATTCTATTTCTTAAATAATTTATGATAAATTCATCATAAATTAAGTTGTTTAAAGAAACTTGGAAGTGTATAATTAATTTGAACTTGGTTTTCATTTGTAATTTCAATAATAGCTCGAATTAAAAAGCTGTTTTTTAAGTTTTCGTCTGGTTCATATATTTTGACTTTAGCTGTGGGTTTTATTTTTAGAGTGTAATTTTCAGCAATACCCATGACATTCTCATTTGTTATCAATTTAATTCCGAGTAAACCAAGTTCATAATGGGAAACAATAAATAATATCTCATTTCCTTTTTCTTTATTTTTCTCAAAATGAACAACTTCCAAATAATCATCTTTTAATTCATTTGGGAGTTTAGCGTAAGAAATGATTTTCTTCTTCCCTGTAATATGTTCAAATGGAGTATATAATAATATGTTGAAACTAGCGATCTTCTTAATTTCTTCATTATATTTATCAATATCTTTAATTTCATAAGCCTTATCTAATAAAAGATCTAATCTATCAATCATATCTTCTGCTGAATACCCTACTAAAACTGTTGCAATATAAGCTCTTTTTAGTTTTTCAATTAAAATCTCACTTTTATATGATAATTTGTAATCAATTGAAATTTCTAATGCTTGGTTATAAAGATTTGCAGCAATTTGAGAATGTCCTAAAGCTAAGAAATAATCCCCTAGTTCACTAAATACAATTATTGCATCAAGGAAATTACTATCTAGATCCATCTTGGAAATTTCTTCCATTATATTCATAGCAGTATTCTTATCCTTGCCTTGAATATAAATTGCTATCGCTTTACCAATTAAACATTTAAGTCTTAATTTATCATCCTCATAAATATCTGCAAGTTGTTCAGTGAAATTATATTGTTTAATGGCATTTTCATAAAGCCCATGAAATAAGTAAATCAAGGCTTTTAAATAATTTAAAGTCAAACATGTTTTAAAATTATGAATAATAATAGAGAATAGTGCAGCTCTTTCAAGTGAATCAATTGAGGCGTTAATACGCCCGAGAGAAACTAATAAAAATGATCTTAAAAATTCCATTTTACTAATTTCAGAGCATATCAATTGTTCAACAATCTCATAATCTTTTAGATTTGTTAGTTGCCCTGATGCAACTTGGAGCAAAGATACTAAGAATCCATTTCCTTTTTTCAAAAATTTAATGGCTTCTTTTGTTTCACTCTTAGTTATTGCTTCACGAGCTCGAATTACATACTCCCTTGAAATTTTTAAATTTTCAAGAAATTTTGAAATCCCTATTATTTTTTCTTCTTCACTTTGAGGGATCTCTCGATTTGCGATATATTTCTCAGCAATTTCAATCTCGTTTATATATTTGGAAGCACTAATCTCAAATTTTACACCTGTATCTGGATTTTCTAACTCTACATCTTGAGTTAAAATTGAGCTTTCAGTAACAGCTATAGCTTTTTCAATCAACCAAGTTATCTTTTGTTCAGCAGGATAGATTTTAGAACGCTCAATCATATATGATAATGTATAATTCAAACTTTTCTTCCAGATGTCCTTGAAATATTTTCGCATTTGAGAATCTGTAGTTGTTCTTTGCAACTTTAATAGAAAACTCGAAAGCGATAATATTTCTATTGTCCCCTTATAAAGTAAACTAGTATTTTTAGCAAGTTTAAAATCATCTGTTATAAGGTTGACGGGGAAAGTAGGATTTTGTTTTAATAACTTGTTTCCAATACATACAAGAGTGAGATCTGGATCTTGAGCGGGAAATCTTACATTATATTTGCTAAGATCTTCTTTAATTTCATCAATTTCGTAGAACGGAATCTTCTCTATATTAATAAAAGTTTTCATTTTGTCTTTATACGTATGGGGTGCTTTGATCTCTTCAAAGACAGTTTGAGATATATAATATTTATAGCCTAAATCTTCTCCTAATCTTTGCAAATTTCCTAATATATTACGTGCTTTAATTTGCAACATACAAATGAAAAAATTAGCGTCAAAAACAAATCTATTTGTGGTACTCATTTGATTAACGAGATTACTGTGATTTATTTAGATAAAAATTCATTAAATAAATAATAGATATTAAAATAATATATTTTTTTCATTAAAATAAATCAAAATAGAAAAGGAATTAAATATAAATTAGAATATAAGGCTTAGATAAAAATTAATAGATTTTAATTAAAAATTACCCATAGTGAATTATTATTCTATTAATAGATGTTGTAGGATATTCCGGGTCCGGAAAGACATTATTTATAACTAAAGCTATAAAATTATTAAGAAAAAAATTGAATTGTAATATTTCAGTCATCAAAAATATAAAACATCACCCAGTTGACGAGATGGGAAAAGATTCTTATAGCTTTACCAAAGCAGGTGCAATCTATTCTGTGATTCAAAATAAGTATCATGAAACTGCAATTTTTGTAAAAACTGAAGAAAATAAATTAGAACAGCTTTTAAAATGGTTGCAATCTGGACCTATCAAACTAGATTTAATTTTTACAGAAGGCTTTAGGAGTCTAAACAATCCTACAGTTTTATGTATATCTGATTTAAAAGAAATCAAAGAGCAGTTAACAGAAAACGTCAAAATGATATCAGGAATTATCTGTTCGAAGAAACCAATCAAAAAAAGTGTCTATAATATACCAATAATAGACATTGAGAGCCAATTTTCAACTTTTTTGAACTTATTTAACATTTTTCCAAAAAGGAGCTAGTTGTCGACAAATTGATTCGAGATTTTTTTTTATTTTTTCATCCTTTATATCTGTAATTACATACTTACTTAATTTTTCATAAACTTCCATTTCATCTTTTGGATCAATAACAGAATAACGAATTTCTTGGATCATATTATTTAAAGGAATAATTATCTCATAAATTATCCATTCTTCAAAGAAAGGCTGATCAGAAAAAGACTGGATATTATAAGTTATCATTATTTGTACTAATTCCTCAAGAGAATAGAAATATTTATCTGGAATTTCTACATCAAATTCTTTTAGTTCTCTTTTAAGTTGTTCTCTATTTAAACTAATTATATAATCTGGCCACACATCGTCAGAATAATTAATATCTTGAAATACAAAAAGTTCTAAAACTCTTAAAGCGATATTTTTTCCAATATAACGAGAGCGAGGATCAATAAAATTTTTTGATGCGTCGTTTGGAGAAGTTCTTATAAAAATTTTATCGATTAATACATATAGAATTCTACATATATGATCAACTAAAATTTGAAAGGTTAACGGAGAGTTATCAGGGTTTTCCATTAGATTTTCATTTTCTTGAGTTAATTTTTGAGTGAAATTTGAGTTGAGGCTTCTAAGGAACGTCTTGAAAAAACCAAAATTTAGTTGAGAAACATTTTTCCTAAAAATTTTTCGGAATATCAGATTGATATTTTGAATATTTGATAAATTTGACAAATGATTAAGGAATACGTTAATATTTTTAATAGAATTTGCACCTATTACATCTTTAGCCTTTTTATTATAATGATTTAATGTTGTTTTAAAAACTTCTGGTAAAAAAAGCAAATCTCCAACTTCTAATGCTTCAAGACCACTCCCAAAATAATATTTCATGTATAATAAAAATAAATTTAATTGTGATTTTGGTGATGGCAGATTATTTGCTTGGAAAGTTGAGTATAAAGTAGATTTTTTATCAAGATATTCAAAAAATTTGATAATTGCATTTTTTTTTTCAGTTGAATAGTTCAAGTTAACAAGGAATTCTTTTTTGATAACATCTAACTTAGAAAATACAGAATCTTCTACTCTAGCACCTACAAAATTAAAAAAATCTAATAATGGTGAAAAACTCTGGAGTAAATTACATTTTTTATAGAAATAATATAAAAGATCTACTAACTTTTCTTTTGAGGAAGAATATTCATTTAATGCAATCTCATACAATTTTTCTCTTCCTACATATAATTTCTCAAAATAATTTTCTGGAATTCCTTTAATTTGTCTTAAAAGATAATATAGAACCATATTATAATAAGACTCAAAGATTTCATCCTTACTATCTTTACAAATTATCAAAAAATTCAGATTTTTATTCAAATCTTCATTTTTAATGGTAATAGCATCAAGTAGAATGTAAATCTTTTCTTTTAATGCATTTCTGATAACCATTCCTAAAATTCGAACAATAAAATAAAGATATCCTGTAATTATTGAAAAACCATATAAAATTTCCAGTTTAAATGCTTCAGAAATATGTGCAAAATTTTTTTCTTCGATTGAATTCAAAAGATAATTATATTCAAAAAATATGACTTTTTCAGAAATCTTCTCTTTACTAATTAATTCAAGAGAATTTACATTAAAATTAAAAAAGATCTTTAAAAAGTAGCTAAATAAATCATTAAAATTCTCATAGAAAAATGAAGTAAAAGTTTTTTTAATTATGCGATTTTGATTCTTTCTTTGAAAAATTTCCCATCTTAGCCTAATATCATTTTTAAATTCTTCATATTGCGTATTTTTTTTCTGCAAGAGATCGAATAATGAGTTATTGATAGTTCTAATACTAAGTTCTTGAATATACGCTTGGTTTATAAGATTCTCAACAATGTGTTTTAATTCTTTATAAGCCACGTTTAATCGAGAGTTTAATCAGTTTATCTTTTTATTTGATTTTAATAAGTCTTAAGAAAAAAATGGTATATATTTAGTAAATAATAATATGAAAATAAAAACCTTAGTCAAGAAAGAATAAATGATGGTTGCTTAACAAAACATAAAATTTCATTTCCAATTTTGGATATAAATTAAAATATTTTTATAATATCATCTGTTTCAGAATATTCTAACGGAATTCTTTCATGATCTTTGTTTATAATATTTAATCCTTTTTCTTTTGATACAAAATTGCCTATTTTTTCAGCATAAATATTGTTTCTTTTCATTAATTCGATTATTTCATTAATAAATTCTTCTTCTATTGCAATTAATAACGTTCCTGATGATATTGTGTTTAAAGGGTTCAAGTTAAAGATCTTACTTAATTTTAATGGCTCTGGAAGGATCTTTATTTTATTTTCATTTATTAACACACCAGTTTTAGAAGCGATCGTCATTTCAGCTATTCCTGTATAAAGCCCTCCTTCTGTTGGGTCGTGCATTGACTTTATTTTAAAATTTTTATTTGCTAAGAGTGCTTCATTTAATACACTTATTCCAGGATTATAAAGATAATTCTTACATTTTTCAATAAAATCATGATCAAATCCCTTGTTTAAAAGATCTTTTTCTTTTTCTCGACCAATAATAGACGTTCCTTCAATAAAAATACCTTTTGTTAAAATCAATGCATCTCCTGGTTCAGCTCCTGAAGTAAGTACAAGCTTTTTTTTTTCTACCTCTCCGATTAAGGAACCAACCACAATAGGTCTAACAATCCCAGGTGTAATTTCTGTATGACCTCCTATTACAGTAATTTCCATTGATTTACATGTATCATGAATATCAGTAAATATCTTTTCAATCATTTCACTTGTTGTTAAATTAGAAGGTAATAATATCGTTGATTGGAACCATTTTGGTGTAGCTCCTGTACACACTAAATCGTTAACATTAACATTTACTGCATAATACCCGATCTTATCAGTTGCAAAGGTAATTGGGTCAGTTTTTGCCACTAAATAATTCTTTCCGGGTATATCTATAACAGCAGCATCTTCACCAATTTTAGAACCCATTATTACCCGATTATCTTGAATATCTATTTCTGAGAGCAATTGGGCTAGATATCTATGTTTAAGCTTTCCAAGAGTAAATTTTTCATTAACTCTTTTCATTGTTATAGTCTCTTTAGGATTTCATAATTTATTAAAATTTTGAGTAAATCTTCCGTAATTATACATTTAAAATAATTTGAAGTAATAAAATATGGTACCCTAAAATTTAAAATTCATTACTTCCTTGAGGATAATAAGATTTACAATTACAAACAAAAAAGAGTTTGAGCAAAATGGGATTTGGTAAAGCCTTTTTATTTTGTATTCTTGCTTTTGTTGGTTTGAATTTCATATTTACTATTATCTATTATGCCTTTGGGCCGGGATTTGATATATTGTTTAATACAATTCAAAATGCTCCTCTGATGATATTATATTATCTATTTGGCTCAATAATAAGCACCCCATCAACAATTTTTAATTGGACAATCGCTGAACCATTCATTTCAAGTGACATGAGTTACTTAATATTAGGATTAGGACACTTAGCCGCTCCTTTAGTAGCAGCAATACTTACTGGGAGATTTGGAAAGAGTAAGGCTCAATCTTTTGGTGGATGGCTATTAACAGCTGTTATTAGTACCACTTCAATAATTATTGCAGCCTGGTTAAGCCCAACTACTGAAATGACATTAATCAATACATACGGTTGGATTTCTGGGGATGTTATTTTAATTTTAGCAATGATAAGTTGTATAATAAATATTGTTTTTTATGGATTCTTTGCTTTACTTCTTTCAAAAGAAGAATATTATTAATTTAAATATAATTTTCATCATTTTTTTCTTATTTTCTACAACGTCTTATCAAAATTTTGTGATATTTTTATAGATTTATATAGAAAAATTATTCGGAAGGGAAACAAAATTTTCATTCTTACATTGGATTTCGCCTTTAATATTCTGTTTTTTAATATAACTTGAATTTTGCATTCCTTCTTTTCTCCTTTTTGTTATTAATTTAATGGAATAAATGATATATCAATGGATTAATAGATCCCCCACTCTGAAATTAATATAAGTAAAATAATAGTATTAATAAATTTCAATTTATAGGGTCGCTATGAGTATGAGTTCGGGAAAAATAGAACAAAATTATTACAATAATGTTCAAAATAGTTCACTTTTTAATGATTATGTTCTTCATTCTGAAGATTTTTTAGATGAAAGTCATAATTCTGAATCAAAAACAAATAAAAAACGATCTTATCATTTTGATATAATACAAAAGATCCATTTCATTTTAAAAAACTCTCCAGATCTAACTCAAAAACAAAAATATGATTATTGTAATAATCAAAGATTTTTTATGAAACAATATTTGAAAAGTATATCTGAAGGAATTTGAATATATTATTAATTTAGTTCATTCTTATTTTTTTAATTGAGATATGATGAGTATTTAAAAAATCTACATAATCACACAAGAGTGAAATACTTCTCGCAGCATCTCTTAATGATAAGAAATATAAAACTCTCTTTTTATGTAATAATTTTTTTGCAGAATTAAATCTTTTAGCTAAAGCACCATCATCTGCTAAATTTGGTAAACAAAAAGCAAATGGTTTTGAAACTGAATCTCGAATGCTAATCATTCTATTAAAAACATGACGATAAATATGATCTGGCCAAAGTGGAATAATTATAAAATCAATATTAGGATCATTAACCACAATATCCATACATTTAGTAAAAATATTTAAAATAAATCCTGATGCTCCTAAATCAATAGGATTTCTTATATTTACATTTACGTCCGGTAAAACCTTCCCAATTTTTGATTGCGATTCAGGAGTTAGTTCTGGTATTAAAAGATTTTGGGAAGCAAATAAGTCGGTTAAATTAACAGACGCACCACCTCCCGGAGTAACAATTCCTATATTCCTTCCTTTTGGAAGGTAATTTGGATATAAAATTTCGAAAGTTTTAATACTATTCCAAAATTCTTCGTTATCTTTAACAAGGGTTGTACCTGTTTGAATAGTCATTGATTCCCATAATCGATTGTTGGAAGCTATAGCCCCAGTATGTGAAAAGGCAGCTCTTGAACCCTCTTTAGTATATCCACCTTTCCATAGTATTACTGGTTTAATTTTTGTGGTTTTTTTAAGTTCTATGAACAATTCCTGGGCTTTAGCAGAACCAGTTGATTCTAGATATGCGGCAATTAGAGAAGTTTTTGAATCTTGACGAAAAAATTTCATAAAATCGACACAATTTAAATCAATTTGATTACCAAAACTAACACCATAACGATATCTTATATCACGTCTATACCCCACGTCAACTAATTGGGTTAAGTGTCCTCCAGACTGTGACATAAATGATACTTCACCGCGGTTCCCTTTTTGAGAAGCAAAAGTAAGTGCCATCCCAATTTCAGCATTTAAAGGTCCTAAACAATTAGGACCAATTATCCTTGTTTCTGTACCTTTAATAATACTTAAGAGTTCCTCCTCCAATTTTTTACCTCTAAGAGCTCCCGTTTCAGAAAATCCTGAAGCGAAAATTATAATCCATTTTATTTCTTTCTGAACACACTCTTTTAGTACTTCTGGGATATTATCTGTTTTCAATGAAATATATGCTGTATCAATTGGAAATGGAACATCTAAAACTGATGGATAGCATTTCCAATCCATTATACTATCATATTTAGGATTAATTGGATAAAATGTATTTGCCCATATGGAATCTTTAAAAGCCGGCAGATACATCATTGAACCTAATCTTGAGCTCTCTGAAGCACCGATAAACGCGATACGTTTAGGGTAAAATAAAGAATGAAGATTTTCAGTATCTTTTTTAGAGTCGTTCATTGACTGAATAAATTCAAAAATTTTTTAAAAACTTACTATTTACTCATTACATTAAATCCACGCAATAAGAATTAAATATTAAAAAACCAAATTTTTAATTCAATTTAAAATTAGACTACACATATAAATTCATTTTTCTAAATACAAATAAAAACATACTAAAAGAATTGTCAAAAATGGCACGACCAAGCCCTTTAGAAGTTTATGCATTATTAGACAAAAGTAATTGTAAGGATTGCGGATATGACACTTGTATGGCTTTTGCTACAGATATTCTTGAAAGAAAGGTTGTAGTACAAGATTGTACTCATCTAATGCAGGACCCAAAGCAATCAAAAAATCGAAATAAACTTATTGCGCTTATAACTCCTCCCCAAAAACCTGTTGTTATTGGAACAGGAGAGAGAGCTGTTACCATTGGTGGGGAAGAAATATTAATGCGTCATCAACTTACCTTCTATAATCAAACAGGAATTTTTATTGAAGTTGCTGATGATGACCCAGATTTAGAAGAGATAGTAAAATATCTTACAGAACTTAAGATTGAAAGAATTGGGGATGTTCTAACTTTAGATGGAATTGCCTTAAGAAATGTCTCTGGAGAAGTTGATCAGTTTAAATTAGCAGCAAAGAAAATTGCTAACACATCAGATCTTCCAATTATGCTATGCAGTCTTAATGCTGATATTTTATTGGGAGCAGCAGAAGTAATTAAAGATAGAAAACCTCTCCTTTATGCTATTACAAAAGATAATTGGGAACAGATTGGAAAGTATGCAATTCAAAATAATTTACCTGTTGCTATTACCTCCAATAATTTAGATGAATTAATGTCATTAAGTGCTACTACACAAAAATTTGGCGTAAAAGAGATAGTTTTAGATTCAGGAACTTATTTTGGTCCCGGTAATCTTTCTGTAACTTATGACAATATTATGCAATTAAGAACTGCAGCGATAGATAAAAAAGATATGAATGCAGGTTGGCCAGTTATGGGAGTTCCTGCGGCTTATTGGAGTCAAGTAAAAATTGGAAACAAGAAAAATCTCTGGGAACATCAATATCAAGAAGTCATTATGGGTGCTATAATGGAATCAATAGATACAAACCTTATTGTCTTACATACTGGTCAAAAGAAAGAAGAAATCTGGGCTCTTTTAGCTTTAATGACACTACGCCAAAGTGTATTTTCAGATCCAAGAATTTATCCCGCTGTTGATCCTGGTCTTTATAAGGTTGGAGAACCAGATGAAATGGCTCCTATTTTTGTTACAAGTAATTATAGGATGACTAAAATACCTGTTGAGCAAGATTTACAAGGTGCAAATTTGAATTGTTGGCTTTTAGTCGTTGATACAGAGGGAATAGGAATTGAAAGCGCGGTAGCTGGTGGACAATTTAATGCTGGTGGAATAGCAGAAGCAGTGAAAGAATTTGGAGCCTTTGATAAAGTAAATCACAGAATTTTAGTAATTCCCGGCATGGCTGCTCGTTTGAGTGGAGCTTTAGAAGATGAAGCAAATGCTTTTGTAGTTGTTGGACCTAGAGACAGTTCTGGAATCCCAAAGTTTATGGATACACAGTGGAAACCAGAAGAATTTATGAAAGAATTTGAATCTTGGTCAAAAGAATAAGATAGATAAAATCTTTTTTATTTTTTTTCTCTTTTTTTAATTGCTTAGTAGAGTCATATATCTCTTTTAAATTAAAGAAAATATCATATTACTGTTTAAATCACTAACAGAATTGATAATTAAAGCTTTTCCTATTTTTATGTCCTTTAATTGATTAGCTGAATGATTTCCTGTTAAAACTCCTATAAATGGACAATTTAAATTATTAGAAAGCATTACATCTTTAGGATGATCTCCAATAATAATAGTCTGATATTCAGCATATTTAGTATCGAAAATTTTCTTTAGACTAGGGTCAAGCTTACCTAATTCCTTTCTATCTTCTGTTTCTCCTAAAATAAAGTCAAAAAACTTTTGAATGTTTAAAATTTCAATGATCTTTTCTGCCATTTCTTGCTTTTTAGAAGTTATAACCCCCAGGGTCAAGGATAATTCCTTTAATTCTTTTAGTTTTGACATAATTCCCGGTAATAAATTAGCTTGATATATTCCTTTTTTTCCATAGTAATCTCTGAATGTTGCTATTAGGGCTAAATAATCTTGGTTTGTTACTTTAGCAAACATCTCTTTCAAAGGTATGCCAATCATAGTCTCTATTATGTGACTTTTCAATTTAGGCAGACCATGCTTTTTTAATGCGTAATTAAATGAATTTACAATGCCTTCACTATTATTAATTAAAGTGTTATCTAAATCAAAACTTAAGATAATCTTTCTATTTTTAATGTTCATTTTCTTTTAATTCAGTAAAATGTAAAAATTAAATAAAAGAAGATTTATTAAAATTTGTTTTTAAAATTTTACCTTGATTTAAATTGATTATGTCATATAAATTGTCAGTAATGGATCTCCTAAAAACATCATCCCATATACTTCTTCCCAGTGATTGAAAGGAATAATTTCTGGCCCATAGAACCAATCTTTAAAAGCTTCTCCAAAAATCTTTCTATCCCTTAAGGAATCGTAAAATGGTTGATATAGACACATCCCTCCCGATCTTGAACATCCAATTACATTAAGTGTTTGACCACTAAAAAGGTAATGTGTGGCGATATTATTTGTAATCATCAGATTTGCTGAAAAACAAGAATACAAATTAAAGAATAGAGGTTGGGGTCCAGTATTATATATATCATTGTATGTTAAAATTCCATCATTAGGGGTCGACTGATATATATTAACACCAAATTGTTGTTCAGTACCATTAGAATGAGCTAATACATGTACAAGTTCAAAATTAGTATAAGCAGGATGAGTTATATCTGAAATGTTTGATAGAAAGTATGTAGCATTAGTAAAATCATTCGCATAATAATTATAGTCTGATTCACAAGTAAGATTATTTCCCGTATAAGCAGTGAACGCACCAACCCATTCATTACTCCAAGCAGCCCATTCATCATCAATATAAAGTAATGCTTTATTTGGACGATAAGTAGCACCAGTTCTTAAGTTATGAGTCCTATTGAAGAAATTATTTAATGCCGTAATTGGATTGAAACCTGTTTTAGATATAGTATATGGACTGATTCGAGCAATCCAGATCTCCGGAAGTGCGTCTGCTGTGCCATTATTATGCTCAACATGATTATCAGTAGCACCAACATCATAAAAACCATTTGAATTCACATCAGTCCAATTTCCATCTAAATCCATTAAATAATAATCACAAGAAAATTGGCGAAACATAGCCCACGCAGAATCCCAATATTGTGCTTTCGCATAAGGAAGTTTTCCTATTAATACCGCTCCAATAAGTCCTTGAGAATAAGTATTTATCAAATCTTGCTTTAAATCGTCCACGGAATTATTTGACCAAGTGATCAGATCTACAGTATAGCCTTGATTAATTATATCTTGCCTATATTGAGTGATTTCAGCGTTTATTTGATTATAAATTGTAGAGTTGACATAAATTCGTACATAATTTGGTGGAGCAGGTTGTCTCCCACTAAAAATAATTAGAGAAAAAGGAATTGTCGCTCCGATAAATATGATGCTTATTACTAAAATAAGGATAATTTTATTAATTTTTTTCATAATTAATTCCTTCTTAAAGATTTGATTGATGAAGATTTCTAATTTATTTAATAGATCTTCTATATGAGATAATTTAGAAATCTCTTTTTGATATTATCATATAGGTCTAATTTAAAATATTTAAGCTTTTATCCCAGACTAATTAGATATTCTACAAGAAAGTAAAATATAATGATAAAGCATTATTTTATTTTGAAACCTTTAAAAAGTTTTAAAAGAAACATTATTTCTTCCGAGGCTTCGATAATTCTCTGTAAATCGAAGGGAAAATTATTTATATCAACCTCTTTCCCTTCAGAAACTCTTTCAATCATAATTTCTATTATTTTTTTATACTTTTTTACCGTAGTTCCTTCAGATTCTATTTCAGATATTACTTTCCAAGCTTTATCTAATTTTCCTGTTAAGATGCATGAAATTGATGCTAATACATAACTAAGAACGATATGAGAATAACCAATATTCTTTAAATTTGCTGCTCGATAATAATATCGATACAAATTATTAACCATTTCTCTTAGAAGGAAATCTTTTGCAGTATCAAGCTGTTCATAAAATTTTATACTTTCTAAAATCAAAGTTGCTGCTGTATAAAATTGCTTGTTTTTTAATCCTTCTTCAGCAATCTTATTCAAACCTTTTATAATTTGGTTAAAAATTCCAAAACTATTGAATTCTAGTTCCCCTTCAATTGCCGCATCATAAGCATTT
Organism: Candidatus Hermodarchaeota archaeon; assembly: GCA_048885705.1. Lineage (GTDB taxonomy): Archaea > Asgardarchaeota > Lokiarchaeia > Sigyniarchaeales > SOKP01 > Loki-b32. The sequence continues at coordinate 43,955 of JBHLLJ010000002.1, forward strand.
AAAAAACTCTCAGTAGATTCGTTAAAACTTCCAACTTTCCAATAATTATCACCAGCTTCTACAAAATGTTTATATGCCATTTCAAAATTCTCGATTTCTTTAAAGATATTTGCTCCATCAAAAAAATTTGTTGCAGCTTGATTATAATCCTCAATTTTTTTTGAAAAGTTACCCGCTAAAACAAAACAAGAAGCACATTCAATTAGGTTATTCTGAATGTCTTGATAACATAATCCAGCACCTCGATAATATCGAGCAATTTTATAATAGTTGTCCTTTGTTTTTTCTAATGTTTCTGCTAAGTCTATGTACGCTCCTGCTTCTTTTTTAGAGAAATTTAAATATTGATCTTGTTTATCTAAAATCTTATATAAGTTTTTTAAGATCTGATAAATTTGAGCGAGAGTTAAATTATCATTGTTCTCTTCAAATTTGGTTGCTAAAATGGAGAAAAATTCTACGCCATTTAAAATAATATCTTGTGATTTATTATAATCATCGATTTCTTCATAACAAGATCCTATTTGTTGATAAGAGTAAGAGAGCATATCAAAATAGTCATGTTTTTTAGAAATCTTGATAACTTTTCCATAGTATTCAATAGCATTCTTAAAATCGCTTAATTTCAAATATAGATCTGCTATATTTTGGAAATTTTGAGCTATTTTTCGCGTTTCATTAAACTCTTTTAAAAGATCACTTTCCTGTTTTAGAAATTTTATACTATTTAGAATATTTCTTTTTTCTGAATGAAAATCTCTAATTTTCTCACGAAAAATTTCTGCGATTCTTAAATATAATTCAGCAATTTCATGTAATTTAGCTTGAAGTTTATAATCTACAATTTGCTTCTTATATAATTCAATTATTTCATTATATAATTTATGAGCTTCAGAAAAATCAATATTTTCCATTATTTCAGCAACAGAAAAAAGGAAATCCCCTGCTTCAAAAAATTCTCCAGATTGAGCAATCTCATTTGAAAAATTAATTGATTCTGAAACCATTTCGTAAATTATTTTATTCCTTTCTAAAGGATCTTGAATTTGTTTTAATTTGGACTCATATTTTCTAAGTTTATCTAAAAATTCTATGTATTCGATGAATTCTTCTTCTTCAATAATTTTGTATTCTCCTCAAAAAAGTAAAGCCTATTATATACAAATTAAAGCAAAAATAAAAAAAATTGGATTTTAAGCCAACCTAAAATATAGAGTTTATTCAAATAAATATCAAGATAATTGCTGGATAATTAAAATAAGGTTAATAAAGTGTTTCAATCATGATAATTAATAGCTTTCTAAAACGAATAAAACTAAAAAAATAATATTAAATATTATTAGAAACATATAATAATTAAAAATATTAGTTTGGTGTTTTTAACAAAGTGAAGCAAATAAGTGAATTATTAGATACTGGATTATTTGAAACATATAAACCAGAAAGAATGATGACTGTTGCTGATTTATTGAAAGAGCTCAATTTAGAAGATAAATATTTTGGTATTCTTGTAAATGGGAAAAAGGCAACTCCAGAAACTAAGATTGGTAAAGAAGACGAGATTTTGATCCTTCCTCATATTGCTGGCGGAATTTAACTTAATTACTATTTTTTTGTCATCTTCTTTTCAAAAATATTAAAAACTAAGTTAATTAAGTTCAATCTTAAGTAAATCTTCTGCTAAGATTGTATTTGGGAAAATTTTTTTAGCTTCTTCTAGTAATCTCATAGCATCATCCTGATATCTAGCAGATATATGGGTTAAAATGAGCTGCTTTGCATTCATTTTTTTAGCATCATTAGCAGCATCCACCGATGTAGAATGTTTTTTCTCTTCAGCAATATCTGCTAAGGCATTAGCGTAGGTTGCTTCATGAATCAATATATCTGATTCACGTCCGAGGTTTATTAAAGATTCACAAGGTTTCAAATCTCCGGTATAGGTTATTTTTCTTCCAGGTCTTTCTGGACCAACAATTCCCTCCTTAACGGGATCAATTTTTTTTCCATTGAGTTCAATAACTTGTCTTTCTTGTAAGTTTTTCCAAAGGTGACTTTCAGGGATTCCCAGATTTCTGGCAATTTCGGGAAAAAATTTACCATATCGTGGTTTTTCTATAAATGCGTAAGCAAAAGTGGTTATCGAATGGTCTACTAAAGCATATTTTATTGAAAAATATTTTGAATCAAATATTACATTGTCATTTATCTCAATTATCTTATTTGGTTTTTCAGAATCTAAACCATCAAACTCTATTAATTTTTGATTATGATGGTCAATTTCTATTATCTTTATAGGATAATTAGCTTTTAAACCAAGAATTTTTTTATGGAGATATAAATAAAGAAAAAGATTTTGAGGTCCAAATATTATCATTGGAGCAGTTCTATCATTCAAACTTAAACGAAATAGGAATCCTGGGAGCCCAATAATGTGATCCCCATGAAAATGAGATATAAAGATTTTCAATGGTTTATTAAACTTTAACCCTGCTTCTGCAAATTTGCGTTGAAAATCTTCTCCACAATCAAAAAGTAAAATTTGATTTTTATATCTTAGAGCAACACTTGAAAGATTTCTTTCTTTAAGAGGTGTCGCAGCTGCACTACCTAAAATAATAAGTTCCATTTTAATATGTCTAATTCCTTTTTCGTAACTGAGCAATCTCAATTTTCTGTTCATTATTCAGTTTAAGCAAGTTTTCAATTGTATTTTTAAGCTCTCTGATTCTCAAATCTAAGTTAGGATCTTCTCGCATATGTGGCACTTGAGTTTGAATATTTAGGTTATCTAATTGACGTTGAAATTCATTAAGTTTTTCTTCTTTTAATCTCAGTTGATTTTCCAATTGTCGATACTTAGTTTTTATTTGTACAGCTTCATTCTTAATTGTTTCAATTTCTTCTTCTTTAGTTTTAAGTTGTTTTTGAAGAAACATTGCCATTTCTCTTTGCATTTTAAGTTTTCCTTCTAATTCATTTTGAAAATCCGCTGATTCTATAGGTCTCGTCTGCTGATGTTTTTTAAGTTCAGCTTCAAGTGATTGTATTTGTACTTTAGCTTTATTTAATTTATTTTGAAGATCATCTTTTAACTTTTTCATCATCTCACTTGAAGCAATATCATCTTGTTCAAAATTCGCAGCAATTTCTGCTTTTTGTAAAGAAATAATTTCTTTCTTCAGTTCTTTAATTTCATCATCTTTTTTCTTTAGTTGGTCTTTATGTTCACTTATTTCTTTTTTATAGTCTTTAACTCTTGTAATTTCTTTTTCATTTTTCGTTCTTTTTTTATCAGATTGCTCAATTATTTGCTTTAATTCTGTTATCTGTCTTTTAGATTTGGTTAATTGATCCTGAAGTTCCTCTATTAAATCTTTTGTTATTGAGTCTCGGCTTTTATCACTAGATTCAGAACTAAAATTTTTTAATTTTTGTTGTAAATCCAAGTTTTCTGATTTTAAGATTCCAATCTCTTCCTCTTTTTTTGCTAGTAGCTCATCAGATTCTTCGCTACCGACATTTTGGGATCTTAGTTTCTTAATTATCGAGCGTTGATTATTAACTTTTTCTTGAAGTTCTTTTACTAGCATATTAAGTGGGGTTTTACTTCTTAAATCCTCAACTCTTATAACAGAAGATTCACTTTGATTAGCCTTTATTCTTTCTAATTCTTGTTGAAGCTGTAATTTCTCCTTTCTTAAAAATCCCATATTATTCTTTAATTCTCTAATTTGTCTCTCTTTTTCATCGAGTTCAATAGCCAATTTTGAATCTATTGCTTGTTGTTTCTTTGTTTTCTTTTTAGTGTCTTCTTCTGGAATTAAAGCCTCTAATCTCATTATATTATCTTCAAGTACTTCAATTCTATCAAGAAGATTATGGATTTCAGTATCTTTTTTATTAAGTTCTGCCTTTAAATCATTGATATGGGTTTTTAACGTATCTTCAGACATTAAAAAGAATCACCTATATACTAGAATAATACTGTTTTAGAAATTAAAATTTAACTTATCAGTCCCCCTCTTCTATATTATTGCCAAAATAAAATTGCCTAGTATAAGCTAAAATCTTTTATAGAAAATTTATTTATTTTCTTAATTATTGGATAAAGGCTTAAAAAATTAAAAATCATAAATATCAAAAATAAAAATAAGAAGAGGAAAAAGGGCACAGATAAGGAAGGTAAATAAACTTGCGTAGTTAAAAATAGAGAATTTACTATCATTCCAATTCCTAAACCCAATAGTAAAGAGGGAACTAGTACAAAAATTGACTCCATAAAAAGGATTTTTTTCAATGAATTTGATTTTGAGCCAATAGCTCGCATAATAAGGAAATCTTGAGCTTTTTCCATTATTCCCGATTTCTGATAATTATACAACGATAAAATTGCTATAATTGATATCGCTATAATTAATATTATGGGGTACACTGATAAGGAACTTACAAAATTTAAATTTGCTTGGAAAACTTGATCTAATTGTAAATAGGCAAAACTTGTTCCAAGAGTGTTTGTAACATTTTCAAGAATTTCGCTAACTTCTTGGTATTTACCAGGACTTAGCTTTAACATAATTAAATTAACCTTATCATTATCCAGATTTAATACTTTCCTCGATTCATTTATACTTATATATCCACTCCATCCTGAATAAAAACTATCAATGATCACTCCTTTGATATGGAATACTTTTCCAAGCCCAGTAAGTTCTAATCTTTGAAGAAGTGGAATATCAAAAAAATTGTGAGCCAAACCATCGGCAATAGTCATATTATCAAAAGCATCCTCTTCCGTAAAAAAGCTCCCTTCAATTTCAAAATTTGGAATTAAATTCTTGGGATTCACTCCAATAATAGGAATATTACCTTCTCGATACTGTCCAACAGTTATATAAGAACCATCTTCTGCTATATATGTTCCCGTAAGTTCCTCTACATCATAAAAACTTACAATCCTTTCATCAACTTTTTCAATTTCAGCAATACTACTTAAAATTTGTACATCACTCAAGTTAAAGAAGTATTTAGAGTCAGTAAAATTAATATTTGCCTTATCGATAAAAATTTCAGGATCAGAAAACATCTTGTACATTAAAGAATAGTTATAAACCACGTCTTGATGCCCAACTATCACTATGTTATCATTTTGCGATTTATTTATCCATTCACGAGATGAAAAATTTAATATAATAGTTCCTAAGCCTAATGTGAATATCATTAATCCGATAATAGAAAATACAACCAAATATCTCTTAAACTCACCCTTCTTTCGGATTGTATTAACGACAGCTATTTTAATATTAAATCCAATTGAAGTCAGCCATTTTGGTATAAATTTTAAGGGTTTTTTAGCATTGTAATTATAAGGAATATCCTTAGAAAAAGTTTGGATTATTTTCTGTTTCCCAATTTTCCTTATTACATATCCATTCACAAAAAAAATACATCCTATACAAGAGATAAGAATAATTGGGGTATAAAATAAATCTATTTGAATTGAGAGAGGAAAATTAAAAAGCAACATTATTAAACTAAATATCCCAAATATTAATAATCCTAAAATTACACCCAATAAGAAACCAATAAAGAATATAATATATACTTCAAGCAAATAAAAACTATATAATTTCCGGGGAAGAGTTCCTAAGGATTTCATAACTGCTATATCTTTTTTTTTAGTAATGATCATAGTAGTAGTAACAACAAGAACGATGCAAATAGTTAATGCAATCATTAAGATCTGAATTAAATTATTAAATTGTTTATAGGATAAACTAATCCCACTTGAGAAGTAATATATATTTAGAAATGAAGGTTGAATAAAGATATTTAATCCGATTGATGACGTAAAATAAATCAAAAATTCAGTAAAAGCGACAATTAAAATAATGATAAGTAAAAATGGATAATTAGACTGCCTTTTCCGATATAAATCTTTTAAAGCAAAATCAAATGAAGACATATTGGTATTTATTTACTACTCAAATTTTCTTATTACTTCTATATTTAATATTTTTCCATCATCAAAAGAGATAATAGTATCAGCTAAATTTATTAAATAATCATCATGTGTGGCGATTATGATTGTTCTAATATCATCTTTTAATTCTTTAAAAAGATCTCTAATAAATTGACTAGTTCTTTTATCTAGATTAGCTGTTGGCTCATCAGCTAAGATCATAGGCGGATTGTTTGCTAAAGCTCTTGCAATTGCAACTCTTTGTTGTTCTCCAGCAGAAAGTTGAAAAGGTAAATGTTCTCTTCGATCTAGGAGATTCATTTTTCTTAATAATTCTTCTGCACGTGATCTCTGTTCTTTAAAAGCTATACCAGTAAGGTTCATTGGAAACATTATATTTTCTTCAGCCGTGAGAGTACTAATAAGATTATAATTCTGAAAAATAAAACCAGTATTTAAAAGTCTCCACGTTGTTAGTGATTCTTCCTCCATATCTGAGATTTTAACTCCGTAGGAATAAAGTATTCCTCGATTAGGTGAATCCAGGCCACCTATTAAATTTAATAATGTTGTTTTACCTGCACCACTAGGACCCTTGATAACTAAAAATTCTCCATTGTGAATTGATAAAGATACATTGTCAACAGCCCGAACAATAAAGTCACCTATTTCATAATCTTTAAACAACTCTGCACAAACAATCGCATATCTTGTGCTTATTTCTTTCAATGAATCAGCATTAGAGATAGTTTTATCTCCTTCAACTGATTTATCTTGTTTAATATTCTTTAGGGAATTATCTATTTCTGGCACGATGTTTATAATTAATATTTATTTAAATCTTTAGTGTCGTTTTTTTCTAATTTTAGTGATAGTCTGGAAAATTATATACTATCAAAATAAAAATTTCCTAAATTGGAATTACTGATATTGATTTCTTGAATACTTTAATTGTCAATTTTTAGATTTTTCTGCTGTTGGTAAATTAAGTTTAAATACTTAAGTATCATAATTATACAATAGAGGGAAGATTGAGAAAATACAAATAATATCCCCTAATGAAAAGTGGAATTCCCCTTTTCGTGGAATTTCCTAATTAAAATGGTAACTAAATTTTACAAAATCTCAAACAAATTTGTTGAGATTTTGAGTTTTTCTCATCTCCCTCTCTCTTTTTTTATAATTATTGAAACTAACTAAGATGGAGAATAAATTTTTTGTTAAAATAAGATTTAAAGGATAATTTTAATTTACTTTAGTATTAGTTAGCTTATTTATTTCGTAAATGAAGGAGATATTTGTGGACTTTAAAAAATTAACTGAATTAGTAATTGAATTGGAAGTAGATGATATTGCAGATGCCGTAAAGGAAGCATTAAATGAAGGAAAGGATCCTTTTGATATATTGGCCTCCTTAACAAAAGGAATGGATGAGGTTGGACGCCGTTATGAAGAAAAAGAATATTATTTGACAGAACTTGTTCTAGCTGGAGAAACAATGAAGGAAGCCTTTAATATTTTAAAACCCGCCTTAGCCGCTTCAGATAAATCAGAAGATAAAGTGAAAATAATTCTTGCTACAGTTAAAGGAGATAATCATGATATAGGAAAAAATATATTAGGATCCCTCCTCTTAAGTTCTGGATTTGAACTGTATGATTTGGGAATGGATGTTGATGAAAATGCAATCGTTGAAAAAGTAAAAGAAACAGGAGCCAGAATAGTTGCATTAAGTTCATTATTAACAATGACTGTAGAACATATCAAAGTTGTTCATGAAGCCTTACAAGTAGCAGGAGTTCGTGATAAAGTCAAATTAATTGTTGGAGGAGCGCCTTTGAATATGGAACTTGCTAAAAAGCTTGGAGCAGATGATTTTGCTGATGATGCAGTTGATGGCGTGAAACATATTAAAAAGCTTGCTGGAATATAATAAATTTTTTCCTTCTAAAATTTAATATATTTCTCGATTTTTGTCTTTTTTAACCCTTAATTATCAAGAATTTATAAATTATAAATTCATTTTTCGATGTATTTTATACTTCTTTCTTAGTTAATATTAAAGTATATTAAATTATAATCATAAGATTTATACTCTTTTTGAATCGTTTATATCTCAAGGAATAAATAATAATAGAATCCATTCAAAGAGGTTTTTAAATTGAATAATGAACAAAGTGAAGAAATTGAAATTAAAGAGATTTTGGATACTAGAGGTTTATTTTGCCCAGAACCATTATTTGAAGTAAGGAATTTGAGTGAAACTCTTAATGTGGGGCAATGTTTCAAGGTTATCGCTGATGATCCCGCAGCAGAAGAGGATCTTAAAAGATGGGCTAAAAGAACTGATACAAAAGTTGTAGAATTTAGCAAGGATGGAGAAGATTTAATATTCATTTTTAAGAAAATGAAATAATACCCAGTGGAAAAAATGAGTGTATATTTAGATTATCAAGCAGCTAAACCAGTGGACCCCCGTGTATTCGAAACTATGAAACCGTATTTTACCAAACGATTTGGAAATCCATCTTCATTGCATAATTATGGATATAATGCTACTAAGTCCTTAGAAGAAGCTCGAATTAGGGTTGCAAGTTTTATTAATGCTCCAGATCCCGACAACATTATTTTTACTTCTGGAGCTACAGAATCAAATAATTTAGGAATAATTGGAGCAGCACTTCGAAATAAAAGAAAAGGAAATCATATTATTATCTCTGAGATTGAGCATATTTCCATACTAAATATTGGTAAATATTTAGAACAACAAGGATTTAAAGTAAGTAGAGTTCCTGTAGACAGATTTGGAATTATTAACCTTGGTAAATTAGAGCGATTAATTACTGATCAAACAATTTTAATCTCGATTTCTACCGCTAGTAATGAAATCGGTTCAATTCAACCTGTAGAACAAATATCAGAACTTGCTCGAAAGAATAACATCTGGTTTCATTCGGATGCGGTAGCAAGCGAAAGTACAATACCAATTGATGTACAAAAAGTTCCTTTTGATTTATTGACGATATCTTCAAATGATATTTATGGCCCAAGAGGTGTAGGTGCTCTATACCTTAAAAAAGGTGTAAGAGTAAATCCTGTACTTATTGGAGGGGGCCAAGAGAAGGGCATGAGGTCTGGATCAGAAAATATGTCTGGAATAATAGGCTTTGGCAAAGCAGCTGAAATAATGAGGTCAGAAATAAATGAAGAAGCTGCTAGGTTAAAAATTCTTAGAGATAAATTAATTAGGGAAGTTTTAAAGATTCCTAAATCATATTTAAATGGGCATCCTGAGAAAAGGACGCCTCACAATGCTAATTTCCGGTTTGATTATATTGAAGGCGAATCATTGCTTCTATCCTTAAAGGATCAAAATATAGAGGTAGCAACGGGTTCTGCCTGTTCTTCGAAAACTCTAGAGCCATCTCACACACTTATTTCTTGTGGTTTATTACATGAGGAAGCACATGGAAGTTTATTATTAACTTTAGGGAGATATACAGAAGAAAAAGATATTGATAAAATTATTGAAGTATTACCCGGAATAGTAAGAAAGTTAAGAATTTTATCACCACTTACACCTTCAGATTTATTAAAAAAATTACAAGAGGAGGAAAATTAAATGAGTGTACATAAATATACTGATAAAGTAATGGATCATTTTAGAAATCCAAGAAATGTGGGTACAATCGAAAATCCTGATGGGTATGGTAAGGTTGGAAACCCAGTATGTGGAGATTTAATGGAAATTTTCATAAAAGTAGGGAAAAATGATAAAGGAGAAGAAATAATTGACGATATCAAATTCAAAACCTTTGGTTGTGGTTCTGCAGTCTCAACTTCATCAATGGTAACTGAGATGGCTAAAGGGATGACACTTGATGATGCATACAATATTACTCGAAGTGACGTAGCAGAAGAATTAGATGGGTTACCTCCTATCAAAATGCATTGTTCAAATTTGGCCGCAGATGCATTAAAAGCTGCGATAAATAATTATCGTGAGGGTACAAAACCAGAGGTGGAGATAGTCACTTCATGTCAGCTAGAAGTACGAGTAATTTTAGGTGTTGATGAATTTAAGGGAAAGGGAGTATATCTAGAAGTTCCTGACCTTGAACAACTAAGAGAGAAGAGAACTTTGATTGTTGATACAGGGGATGAGTCTTTAGAATTAGCACTCAAATTAACTGAATATACTGGTAGAGTAATAGTGGTAACTTCTGCAAAAGAAATCCCCGGAACTGTAGAAATCGCAAAAAAGTTAAAACAATCTGATGTGAAAATCTTACAGCAATCAGAATTAAATGAGATCAAGGGAGAATTAGATGAAGTAGAAAAAGTTATAATACATGATTTTGACGAAGATGAAAATTATGAACTGTTTGTGGATGCGGTAATAATTTTAGATTATAGAGGTTAATTCTTTTATTTTTTCATTGATTCTAAAATATAGTCAGCTATGTATTTACTTTTTTTATTCATTTGGTTTTTATAGTTAACATATCTAAAGTTAAAAACACATAAGGGACAAGATGAAACTATTTCTTGTGTTTCGATATTGTTAAATAATTCTTCACCAATTTTAATACAAATACTACTATCTACCCCTCTAATACCTGATCCTGCTCCACAGCAAGGAGATTCTTCTAAATTAGGATTTAATTCTTTAATTTCTAAACCACATTTTTTTAAAAGCTCTCGAGGCTCAGAATAAAGAGGTCCATTTTTATACTTCCTTCCTACTCGGCAAGCATCGTGATATGTAATCACCTTATTTAAAGGTTTTAAATCAATTTTTCTTTCTTTTTCTAACTCATATATAACCTCAATTATATGTTTCACGTTTAGGTTGAAATCCTCGAAATATTTTCTGTAAACTTTATTAAAAGCATATAAACAACCCGCGCAAGTAACAATTAAGTTTTTTACACCAAATTTTTTAAAGAGGTTTATGTTTTCTTCAAAAATTTTTTTAGCGATTTCAAGGTTTCCTGCCGAATACACATATTCTCCGCAACATGGTTCATTTTTAAAAATTTTGAAATCATAACCTGCTTTTTTTAAAATTTCATAAGGGTAAGTTGCACTTTCTTTAACTCGAAATGAAGACATACATCCAAAAAACAAAAGAGTATCTGATTGTTTGTTTTCAAATAGTTCTTCTTTTAAATATATTTTAGGTAACCAATCTAATCTCTCATTTGGATCGCCTCCAACAGAATTGTCTTTTTCAATAATTCCATTAATTATTTTGTTATGTATTTCTAATGGTGCTTTGTTCAATTCAACAAGTCTCACTTTACTTGAATGAATAATTTCTGAAATACTGATTTGTTGTTGACAATTTAAATCGCATAATGAGCAAAGAGTACACGTATAAAGACTAATACGTTCTTCTTCTGAGAGCTGTTGATTATTAAATACTTTTTGGGCTATTTTTAACCTTCCATTTGGAGATTTTAATAGATCATTAGTGACTTTGTAAGTATCACATACTTCTAGACAACTCATACAGTCTACACATGATTTTATTTCAGTTAATATTTTATTATCATCCATTTTAATATCGTTCTTGTTAATATTAGATTATTAAGTAATCTTTCTAACTTATAATACCCAAATTTATATTAATTCCTTTATAAAATAGGTTTAGATACTGAAAGTTATTTATTCAAATTGATGATTTCTATGAAAAGAGTAGTAATAATAGGTGGTGTTGCAGGAGGTGCTTCTGCTGCTGCTAGATTAAGACGACTGAGAGAAGATTTTGAAATAATTATGTTAGATCGAGGCCCGTATGTATCATTTGCTAATTGTGGATTGCCTTACTATGTGGGGAATGTAATCAAAGATCGTGAATCTTTAGAATTAGTGACACCAGAAAAATTTCTCGAGAGATTTAATATTGATGTTCGGGTTAATCACGAAGTAATTTCAATTGATAAAGACAAAAAAAATGTTAAAATAAAAGATTTAAAGCAATCTAGCGAATACATTCTTGAATATGATTATTTAGTCTTAGCGACGGGTTCAAAACCAATAGTGCCTCCACTTCAAGGACTTGAAAATGTTCCCTATTTTACAATATGGACAATTCCAGATGCTATAAAAATTCGTGATTATGTTGAAAAGTCTCGTATAAAAAAAGTAGTCATTGTTGGAGGTGGATTTATTGGATTAGAAATGGCAGAAAATTTAGCACAGAAAGGAGTGAAGGTTAAAATTGTTGAAATGCTGGATCAAGTAATGCCACCAATTGATAAGGAAATGGCACAATTTATTCATCAAGAACTAATATTAAATGGAATTTGTCTAGTTTTAGAAGACCCTGTTGATTCTTTTGGCAGAAATGATAAAGATAACCCTTTTGTTAAAACAAAAAGTGGTCGAATAATTGAAACTGAGTTAATTGTTTTATCAATCGGTATTAGACCAGAAAGTAAGCTAGCTAAAGACGCAGATTTGGAATTAAATGAAAGAGGATATGTCATTGTTAATAATAAAATGCAAACATCTAATCCAAACATCTATGCCGTAGGTGATATTGTTCAAGTTAATCATTTTCAAACTAAAAAACCAGTATCAATTGCATTAGCAGGGCCTGCAAATAAACAAGGAAGAATAGCAGCAGATAATATTGCGGGAAGAAATTTTGAATATAAAGGGGTATTAGGCGCATCTGTTGTTAAAGTTTTCGATCTAACTGTTGCCTCTGTAGGATTAACTGAAAAACAATTAAAAAATCTAGATTTTAATTATGATAAAATCTATATTCATCCTAATAATCATGCGGGTTATTATCCTGGAGCGACGCCAATAACTCTAAAATTAATTTTTGAAGTCCCAAGTGGTAAAATCCTTGGAGCTCAAGCTGTTGGAGGTCTGGGTACAGAAAAAAGAATTGATATTATCTCAACTGTAATAAAATTTAATGGTACTGTTTTTGATTTGGAAGAACTAGAGTTAACTTACGCACCTCCATACGGATCTGCTAAGGACCCTGTTAATATGGCGGGATTTGTTGCATCTAACTATCTTAGAGAAGATATGCCTATTTGGCATTGGCATGATTTCAATAAGATTACTAATAATGGTGCTATATTATTAGATGTCAGAACTAAAGAAGAATTTTCTGCAAGATCTATTGAAAGTTCAATAAACATACCAATTGAAGAACTTAGAAAGCGATTAGGTGAAATATCTAATAATAAACCTATATATGTTTATTGCGAAGTAGGATACAGAAGTTATTTAGCATTAAGAATATTGATGCAAAGCGGATTTGAAGAAGTTTATGAACTTACTGGGGGTTATAAAATTTATGAAATGGCAAATGCAACCACAGAAGAAATAATGTCTGCGTGCGGTGGATCCGAAAATGTCATCGAAGAATTTGTACATGAAAAAGCTATTGAAACTGAAGATTATATAGAAGTTGATGCATGTGGACTTTCATGTCCTGGTCCTTTAAATGCTTTAATTAAAGGACTTGAAACCTTACCAGAAAATAAGAAATTAAAAGTATACGCAACCGATCCTGGATTCAAATCTAGCGTTAAGGCTTATTCTAAATTGAATGAAGCAGTGAAGTTGTTATATCTGGGAAAAGAAAAGGGAATGTTAGTTGCTACTCTAGAAAAGATAAAACCTATTGAAGTTATAACTCCTGTTAAAAAGAAAACAAGAAAAGAACTAAGACCTCCCGATGCTCCTCCAGTTTCAGATATTAGTGCTGATGAGCTGTTTGAACGAATCGGTACCGAAGACGAACCATCTCTTATGATTGATGTTCGAACACCCCAAGAATATCATAGTCCCCATGGTCATATCAAAAAATCTAGATTAATTCCTTTAGGAGAGCTATTAAGTAATCCAGATATCATTAAAGAGTATAAAGATGAAGAAATTATCTCAATTTGCCACTCAGGTTCCCGCTCTATGATGGCAGCTCAAATTTTAGCACAGGCAGGATTTAAAGATATCCGAAATTTGACAGGTGGTATGATGATGTGGCACAGGAAAGGTTTTCCAGTTGAACGGGAAAAACCAGAAATGACAGGTACTTATTATTAAATGAATTATTTACCAATTTTCTTTAAATTATAAGTAAAAAAGTTATAATTAAGGCGAAATAATTTAAATCCAAAGATATTCATATATAACGAATTTCCAATTTATAAAATGGAGGTTAAAAAACTATGAAAGAAACCGCTAAAAAATTATATACTGCATACGTTGGTGAATCTCAAGCGAGAAATAGGTATAATTACTTCTCCAAGGCAGCCAAAAGTGAAGGATATGTACTAATATCGAAAATTTTTGATGAAACGTCAGATCAAGAGAAGGAACATGGAAGTTGGTTCTATAAGATGCTTCAACAATTTAAAAAAGAAGAAAAATTTGATGAAATGAAAGTGTTACCTGATGCACAATTTCCCACAACTCTAGGGAATACAATTGAAAACTTAAAATCAGCAATAGCGGGAGAAAACATGGAATGGCAAACCCTTTATCCCGATATTGTAAAGACTGCTGAAAAAGAAGGTTATCCGGATATTGCCAAACGAGTTAACGCCATTATAAAAGCTGAAAAACATCACTCTGAGAGATATGGTAAACTTCTTAAATTAGTTGGTGACGATGCTTTCTTTAAACGTGGAAAGAAGGTTGTATGGGTTTGTATGGAATGTGGTTATGAAGTAGAAATGGAATCATTACCTAAAGACTTCAAATGCCCATCATGTGACCATCCACGTGCATACTATAGAATGAAATGTGAAGAATTCTAGACAAGATTTTTAATTTGAAATCAAAATTTTTAAAAATTAAATTATATAAATAAAAAACAAAAATAGAATACGTGAAATAAACATGAAGCAAAAAGAAATATATAGATGTAGCATTTGCGGTAAAGTAATTGAAATTTTACATCCCGCAACTCCAGAAACCAATTGTTGCGGAGAACCAATGAAATTGATGAAAGAACAAACTGAAGATTGGAAGAAAGAGAAACACGTTCCCAAAATTACTGTTGATGGTAATAAAGTTACTGTGGATGTAGGAATCTCGATGGGAACGCCCCATCCTATGACTAATGAGCATTATATAATGTGGATTGAAATAATATGTAAAGATGGTTGCTACGAGAGAAGATTCTTAAAGCCTGGTATGGAACCAAAAGCAACTTTTACTGTTGCTAAACCAGAGGGTCTCTGGGCTCGAGAATATTGTAATTTACACTTTTTATGGAAAAGTACCTAAGTCTGAATTTAATAAAATTTCTTTTTTTTATTTTTTTTTTGTTTTAAACAATGAACAAGCTATTTTAATATGAAGGTTTAATTCAACACATTTAATTTGCTTTTAGACGTTACATAAAATATGAATAAAAATTCAGATAATATTGACTTAGAAAAGAATGATTTAATCAATCCTACATGCTTTAAGTGTGATAGTGCTATTCATTGCGCGAAAAGTAAGCCAAATAAATCGATTGGAAACTGTCCTATGATTATAAGCTCTGAAATTACAAAAGAAGCAAAGAAGATATATGAATCAGACGAGTTTGTAAAAAATTCTACAAAAGTGGCATCTATAGTAGAAGCTCAAGGATATATTCACTGGCCTCGTCTGAAAGATACAATTGAGTATGCAAAAGGTATGAAATATACAAAATTAGGAATCGCCTCATGTGTAGGATTACAGAAAGAAGCAGAAATGACTGCAGAAATATTAGAAAAATACGCATTTAAGGTATTTTCTGTTTGTTGTAAGACAGGAGCAATTCCAAAGACTAGTGTTGGGGTTCCAAAAGAATTTACGATGATATCTAAAACAGGATATCCAATTGGATTTGTAACATGTAATCCTGTAGCCCAAGCATTATTATTGAATAAAGCGAAAACTGATATGAACATAATAATAGGTCTATGTGTGGGACATGATATTACTTTTACTCATTTGTCAGAAGCACCGGTAACTACTTTCATTGCGAAGGATAGATCAAATCCGCACAATCCAGCCGCTGTATTATATACACACTACGGAAAGTCTTTTTTTGAAGTAGATCTAAGAAATCAAGTCAACACAAAACAACACAAAGCACATAAAAACTTATAAATTAAATACTCAAGGGAGGATATTAATTATAATCCTATTTGTATTCGTATAAGTAAAAGTTTTCTCCCTCTTTTAATAGGTATTTAATTTCATTCTTTTTAACAAATATTTGCAATAAATCCTCTATATTGTTCCTATTGACATCAATTTGATTATCTTCATATATCCGATTCAATAAAGCATTAACAGTAAAAGCCTTTCCTTCATTTTTCTTTAAGTTATCAATAAGATTATTGACAATTTCACTTTCTGTCTTTTCTTGTTCAATCGAATAATCAAATTCTTTCTTTTCTCGAAAACGATCAATTATACGGAGTATCATCCCTATTAGGAATATTAAAGCCCCAAGAATAATGGCTCGATATAATGTCCTCAAAAATGGAAAAGGTACATTTATTCCGTAAAAAAAGGCAAAAAGCTACGATTGCTGGTAAGATAATTGAACCTCCTATTATAGTTAATATCATCCCTATTAGATCTAATCGCCTCATTGTAAGCTCAATTCTTAAAATGTTTTTAATCTATTAATTGGATTATTTTGTCGTAATAAGAAAACAATCATATAAAATTAATAGATGGGTGGTTAAATTTTAGTTGTATATTTTATAATAATGAAATTTTAAGCTATTAAAAAACAATTATTAATATCATTATGAACAAAAAGTAAACTTGAAAACAAACTATGATCTTCTTTTTACAATTGTTTATAATTTTCTGCTTTAGTATCGTTATAATTGCACTTTTTCGTGAAAAAACAGATTTTCTAACATATAGTGTGTTGGCAATGCTAGCTGCGGCTACAGCAACGTTCCTTTTCTCACCAACACCTATTTCTATTGATGAGTTCATTTTAGCAATAGATTGGCCTGTTATTTTTTTTTTAATATCTGTTTTCACAATAGTAGTAATATTAGAAGAACAATTGATTTTTCAAGAAATAGCATCTAGAATAACAAAAAAATTCCATACAAATACCCGGAGGTTCTTCTGGGTGATCTGTTTAATTTCTACTTTAAGTGCTGCTTTTATTGAAGATATTTCAGTTGCTGTTATCTTTATACCGATGATTATAATAACAAGTGAAAAAATGAAAATTAATCCTACTCCGATACTATTGGGAATGACAATTTGTATAAATCTCGCTGCAACCCTAACTCCTTTTGGTTCAGCACAAAACATTTTAATAGCGAGTAGATTTACACTTTCAACAACTTGGTTTTTCGCAAGTCTTTCAATTTATTTTATTATTGCTACTTTTCTAACTTTATCTCTTTTAGATCATTTTATTCTTAAAAAAAACTTAAAGGAGATTTGGATACCTCATTGTACTGAATTTGATGAATCTTTAGAAATCGAGCATATTGAGGAACATGAATTAATAATTTTAGAAGAATCTATAAACCCTAAAGTATTTTATCGCAATTTAGGAGCATTATTCCTTTTCTTCTTTATGTTAATTATTATACCTGATATTCTTTTTGTAGGGCTTCTCGGAATGCTTTTATTTGTATTTATTAATCCTAGGAGAAGTGCATCGGGAAGGAAAAAACCTGATATTTCTTATTACTTCAAAAAAGTTGATTTCAAATTGCCATTCTTCTTTATAAGTTTGTTTGTGTTGGTATTTTGTTTTGAAAAAGTGGGCATTATTGCTATCATTGAAGATTTTGTGGTTGCTATAGCGCCAGCGAATATATTGTTATTGTGTGTATTAATATTGATTTTATCATCTATTCTTTCAGCATTTCTAGATAATGTGCCTGTTACAGTGCTTTTTGTACCAATAATTCAAGTTTTGATAAGTACTGGTTTCTCATCAGTCCCTCTGTTAATTGCATTTATTTTGGGCATAAATTTAGGAGGAAATTTTTTACCTCAAGGAAGCGCTGCTGATATGATGACATTAGAACTATCAACAAAATATTGCGTTGATGGTATGAACTATAAGAAATTGTTAAAGGTTGGCGGACTTTTTGCTGCATTACATATTATTCTTGGAATAATATATCTTGCTGTTATAATTTTCATATTTTTTTGAAGGAGGTATTATATGAAAAAAAGTAAAGCAATCATATTGGATAGAGATGGCACTTTAATTGAGGATAAAAATTATGCTTATAAAGTAAAAGATTTTGAATTACTAGAAGGTGTGATTGAAGGATTAAAATTACTCCAAAAAGACTTTCTCTTTTTTATAGTGACAAATCAATCAGGAATAGGGAGAGGATATTATACAATACAAGATTTTCAAAAGTTCAACGATCATCTAATAAGTATCTTGAAAAAGCAAGAAATCCAAATTTTAAAAACTTACTTCTGTCCTCATTTAAGAGAGGTAAATTGTGATTGTAGGAAACCCAAAACTAAATTTATTGAGGATATCATTAGGGATTTTAATATTGATATTAAAAGATCGTGGATGATTGGCGATCACCCTTCAGATATACAATTTGGGATAAACGGAGGTTGTAGAACAATTTTTCTTACAACTGGGCATGGTGATAAACATTTAGACGAATTAGAATCTCTTGGAATAAAGCCTACTCTAATTTGTAATAATTTTTTAGAAGCAGCGAAAGAAATTTTGAAAAGTTAATGATTCTTAAATGGTATAAGGGTTCATTATAAAAGTATGATAAAACATTAATCTAGTATAATTAGATATAAGAATAGATATAAACTATGTCCTTATTCTTTAAAAAAATAAATAATGCTGATTTGTGGAACAAAATTCAAAAATTAAGGGATCTTATTAAGTTGGAAAACAATTTTAAGGAAAGGACATGTTGGAATTGTGCCAAAGAACTTAACATTTATGATTTCTTAAGTGATAATGTTAATTTTACTCCCGAATATATTTTAAGATTATGGCAAGCACCCATTTTGGAATTTCACTGTTGTGATTGTTTTCGATACCTTAAGATTCATGAATTAAAGAAAATTGAGAAAGAGTTAAAAGAACGAAATTGTTTATATTGCGAAACTCCTATAGATATCTATAAATTTAGCAAATTTAACAGTTATTTGAAAATTTTTGAGCTAAAAAGCCTCTGGTTAGACTCAAATTTTAAAATATTTTGTGATAACTTATGTCAACGTAAATATTATAAAACCTATTATGATTTTCTTAGAAAAAGTAAACTGAAAAAGCAGAACCGATTAATAAATAAAAATAAAGAATAAAAAAACATAAAATAATAGTTTTATTTTCTCTTTTTGCCTAAAAATGGCATTGCATGTTCATATCTTTTCATTGCAAAACGAGAGATAACAATTCTTTGAATTTCACTTGTTCCTTCATATATTTGGTATAATTTTGCATCCCTAAATAGTTTCTCAACGGGATATGTCCTTAGATAGCCATATCCTCCAAAAATTTGTACTGCTTCTGTTGTGACATTCATTGCAACATCTGAAGCAAAAGCTTTAGCTATTGAAGAACTCAAATTATTATCCATACCTTGATCAGCTTCCCAAGCAGCTTTATATGTTAATAACCGTGCAGCTTCAATATCTTTATACATATTAGCTATTTTTTCTTGAATTACTTGATAATTTCCAATTGGTCTTCCAAAAGCTTCTCTTTTTTGAGCATAATCAATAGAGTACTCCATTGCAGAACGAGCACAACCAACGGCAAAAGCACCAATTGCGGGACGTGTGTGAGCAAAAGTTTGCATAGCTAAAACAAATCCTCTTCCTGGTTTAGCAAGAACATTTTCCTTAGGAATTCTTACATCATTTAAACCAACTGATATTGTGTTTGATGATCTCTGACCTAATTTGGGGATATGTTTACCCAATTTTACGCCTTCACTTTTAGTATCTACGATAAATGCTGCTATTCCTTTGTGCTTTTTCTCAGGATCTATTGTTGCAAATACCGTTATGTAATCCGAGTATCCTCCATTAGTAATCCAGAATTTATTTCCATTTAAAATATATTCTTCTCCGTCTTTTTGTGCCATGCATTTCATCCCTGCAACGTCAGAACCCATCGTTGGTTCAGATGTGGCAAATGCGATTAACTTAAAATCATTAACTAATTCAGTTAAAATCCTCTGCTTTTGTTCTTCATTTCCTCCAATAACAATTGGTTCAGCACCAAGATTATTATCAAAAATAGAAGTAGCAATACCAGGACAAGCTGAAGATATCTCCTCAACAACAATACAAGAGCTTAATAAACCATAACCTGGACCTCCATATTCTTTTGGGATCCCTAAATTCAATAATCCTTCTTCCCATGCTTTTTTTATAACTGGTAGAGGAAATTCTTCAGATTCATCATATTTTCTCGCAACAGGTAAAACTTCACTTACAGCAAATTCTCTTGCTTTTTTCTGTAAACTTTTTTGCTCTTCAGTTAACGCGAAATCCATTTTAATACACTCTTTTTAACCCATTTTTTTAATTAATTTGTCTACAATTTCTTTGAAATCTAAATCCTCTGGCTTCGGCACAAATCTAATCTCTATAGTTTCCTCCATTACATCAATTTTAGCAGCCTTCAAGAATTCAACAATTTCTTTCACAGCCCCTCCGCCCCAACCATAGGAACCAAAAGCCAATCCAACCTTATTCATTGGCTTTAATCCCTTTTGGTATGATAAATATTCTGCTACTGTTGGGAATAATCCATTATTGAGAGTAGGGCTTCCAACTAATATCGCTTTTGCTTTCATTGCTTCTGTAATCACATCTGAATAATTAGCATTGTTTAATCGATATCTTTTTACGGGAATGCCTCGATGCTTAATTTCTTGAGTTAAGGCTTTAGCGATTTTTGCAGTACTGTCCCACATTGTGTCATATATGATAATCACACTATTCTCATCAATTTCTCCTTTACTCCATTTAGTATATCTATCTAATATTTCAGAAATATATTTTCTCCAACAAATTCCATGAGAAGGACATATAATTTCAATTGGTAATGCACCAACTTTAGGTATCGCTTTTGCTATTAACCCTGAAAGGTGGAGTAAGATGTTAGCATAATACTTTTCTGCTTCTTGGAAGATTTCAGCAATATCATTTTCATCATCCCAGCGTTTTGATGCTGCGTAATGTTGCCCAAAAGCATCATTAGAAAATAATACATTCTTCCCCTTTTCATCGGTCATAAAGGATACCATAGAATCAGGCCAGTGAATCATAGGGATAGGAACAAATGTAAATTTTTTCCCATTTCCAATATCTAATGTATCCCCTTCCTCCACAGCTCTAATTTTTTTAAATATTTCACTATCTACTTCATCATGGTAATGCGCCTCTAAAATCTCAACCCCCCTTTTTGAAGCAATTAACTCTGCATTAGGTAAATGTTTAAGGATTAATGGAAATGAGCCAGAATGATCCATCTCAACATGATTTGTAATAAAGTAATCGATTTCAGAAAGATCGCACAC
>JBHLLJ010000003.1:0-62411 GCA_048885705.1 Candidatus Hermodarchaeota archaeon
ATATGAGCCCAATGTGCTAACTGCCCAAAACCAATTGTCTCACCACTATCTTCAAACCATAATACTCTTATAGATTCGACTTTATCTAATTGATTTGCCCCCATTTTTGCCATGATATTTGTCAGTCCTGCTGACGCTCCTGAATTAATAAGAAAAGTTAAATTTTCACGCTCTACATACTTATTCATTTTCAAAAATATTCGAGTAGCATCATGATCATCGCAAATATCGACATAATTTATGCCTGCTTGAATTGTAGCTCGTGGAATCCAATCTTTAAACATAAAATATGGTCCTATATTGTTTACTACTAATTTATGTTCTTTAAGAATTTCCACTAATTTTTCAAAATCCATAACGTCTATTTTATGAAAAGTTGCTTTATTACCTAATTTCTCTGCGATTTTTCTGCCTTCGAATTCCCTTAAATCAGCTAAGGTAACATTGAATCCACTTTTTACTAGATCATAAGCAATATATCTTCCAATTTCTCCACATGCTCCTAATATGATTATACTCATTAATTAAACTCTTTTCTAGTTGATATTTTCTTAAATATTATACCTACTTGTTTCATAAATACAATCATTAATGATGACCATACAAGATCATAAGGTATTGCGAAAATGAGTATCATAAATAATTGAGGATATTTAAATAAATTTAATAGACTGAAGATAATTATTATGACGCGTGCTAGAATATTTAATAAGGGAATAATTAGGTATTTCTCTAAATCTCTTGAAGAAAACATTAAAAGTATGCCATAGCAAAGGATAAATATACCTCCCATTTGGGAAAAAATGGGTATATTTTCAAGTCCTAGATGTTCAAAAAGTAAATCTAATACTAAAAATAACAAACCTAAAACAATTTCTACAATTCCACCTAAAATGAGTAAAATTTTTAGTACTCTTTTAGAATTCATAATTTTCTTTTAATATCTCTTTCTTTTTAACAATTTTTAAGTGGTGACATGAATCCACCTGCATTTCTTTCTGTTAACGGAATCATTGAATCACATTCTTTAATTTGAACTTTTTGGTCGAAGAAGAATTGACCTATTTTTTCTGCCTTAGAGTATAGTTCATCAATCAGATTTTTTTCTATTGAATGAAGTAAATGATATTTAACTATAGGTTCCGGTTTTTGCTCTGTATCCCAGACCCCAATAGCAATTCCATCTAGAAATATTGTTGCCGCGATATTTCCAGAACGATCAAAAATTTTGTTATAATTATTAGCATTAATATATCTATCTCTATACTTATATCCCATTGGGTAAGGATCAAGTTCTGGTAATAAGGATAATGATGATTTATCAACATTATTTAAGTTCCGCAAAATATCAATATCCGATTTGAATATCAAAAAAGTTCCTTTAAGATGTGATATTTTTACTCTATTGATGGCAGGTTCAATTTTATTTAAACCTTCTCTAATTTCTGTTTTAGTTAAACCAGTCCACCAAGACAGATCATTTTCTGAAGCAGGTCCATAGGCTTTCAAATACTTCTCTACTAAAATTGCAATTGCTTGTTTTTCATTTTCTACTGTTAAATTAATATTAGGGAAATAATCTTTGAACAAAGCATATTTATTCCGTCGATCTTTCCAATTCTTTATTGGTTGCCCCCTTATTAATAATCCATAATCACACATTAAATGAATAATGGCAGGAATGTTTAAATTTGAATTTAACTCTTTTCTTATTTCAGACGCTGATAACTCTTTTTCCTTAAGCGCATTCATTATTAGTTCAGAGATTTCTCTATAATCAGATAAGGAGATTTTGTGAAATTCCATATATTTTTCAAAATTTTTTTCACTTAATTTAAAAGTTGCTGCATAGATAATCGGAATCATTTCTCTTGTTTGAATAAATAAGGTTCTTCGCATTCCTCGAATTCTTCCTAGAGTTCTATTTACATAAAGCTCTCTTTCTAAGTCAGCTTTTTTGAAATTTTTTGTCCTTATAAACAGTGATAAATAAGATGTTGTAAGTCCTGTTGAATGGAGTCCGCATGAATCATCTGTTATCTTTAAAATATCATCTATTTTAGAATTATCTGTAAGATGATGTTTTTGTAAGATAAACCGATTTACACGACTTAATTCAAATGTTTCCATAAACTTTCCATTAATCTGATTTTGAAGGATTAAAATTAAAAAAATTTAATGTTTATGATTTAAGTTTTTTAAGTAAAAAAGCAAAATTTTTACCTAAATTTTTAAATGTTCTAATACCTTCCTCATCATCTAAGACTTCTCCTGGATTCCTTCCGATACCTAAGTTCCAGTAACTAGAACCCACTACAAACATCTGCTTTATTAAGAAAAAGTAATTTATACTGGAAAACACATGATTTGCACCAGCTCTCCTAACTGCTACAACTGCTGCACCAACTTTATGTTTTAAATGCCCTCCCGTAGCATATCCTGAACGTTCAATTAATGCCTTTGTACTTGTGGATAAATCTGAGAAAAATGTTGGCGATCCTATTATAATTCCATTGGCTTCAAGCATTTTTTGGATATATTCATTCATATTATCTCCTTCAATGGTACATCTTTGATCATCATTGTCTATGCATTGATAACATGCAGTACAACCTTGTAATCGTTTATTACCAATCCATATTATTTCACATTCAATTCCCTCAGCTTTTAGTTCTTCCATAACAGTATTTAAACAATGGTATGTGTTTCCTTCTTTTCTTGGACTTCCATTAAATAATACTACCTTCATTATTATAAACCTAAAAAATTATAATTACCAAATTATTTTTCAATAATTATTACAACGCTTTTAAATTTTATAAAAAATACTTTAGTTTGTGTTATTCCAACCTTTCAATTTTAAATATTACTGGTCGGAACCAATCACTACATCCAGTAATAACAGTACCTTTGGCTTTCATTCCCGGTATATTAGCCCCTGAAGCAATTGCTATTATATCATGCCGAATATCAGCCCACGCCCAGTGACAGAATCCCTCGGGTACCTTCCCGAGATTGTTATCAATTATTATTTCTTGGCCATCTTTAAATGCATCACATACTTTAATATCTTTTAAGCGGTCTTCTATATATTCATCAATTAAGTCCTGATTTAACATTCTTTTTATTACAGTTATTTTACATTTTGGTATTTTGGAATTCATTTTTTGGTCTCCCTCACTTTAATAATTTTAAAATCATTATTTTATATTGATATATGTTTAATTGTTTGTGAATAAATTTAATCTTTAATATGGAAGTTCGTCCAGAATTACTTGCACCTGTTCAAGAATGGAATACACTAAAAGTAATAAGTGGTATAGCAGATGCTATATATTTCGGTATAGACAAATATAATATGAGGCAAAAAGCAAGAAACTTTGAAAGGGAAGATTTAAGTAAAGTTTCTGAATTTTGTCATAATCAAAATCCACCAATAAAAGCATATTTAACCACAAACATTTTAATATATGATAAAGAATTACAAGATTTGGAAAAACTGATTCTAGAAGCAAAAGATGCTCAAATTGATGCTATAATCGCTCATGATCTTGCTGCTATTAGAATAGCCAAAAGAAATAATATAAAATTTCATATCTCAACACAAGCTAATATTTCTAATATTGAAACTGCGAAATTTTTTGAGGAATATGGTGCTGAAAGGATAATATTAGCTAGGGAACTTTCATTAGAGCAAATAAAATTAATTAAACACCATCTTACAACTACTGAAATTGAATGCTTTGTTCATGGTTCAATGTGCACCTCAATTTCAGGGAGATGCTATCTTTCAGCCACCATCTGTGAATCAGAAGTTTATTCAGCAAACAGAGGAAATTGTGTCCAACCTTGTCGCCGAGAATGGCGAGTTATTGATGATGAGACTAATGAATTCATTTATGACGGTCAAATGTTTTTAAATGCTAAGGATCTTTGCATGATTGAATATATACCCGAACTTATTAACGCTAAAATAGATGCATTTAAGATAGAAGGAAGAATGAAGGATGCTCTATATGTTAAAATAGTTACAGAATGTTATAGAGAAGCAATAGATAGCTATTTTAATGAATCCTATACCCAAGATAAGATAAATATATGGTTGGAACGATTATCAAGTGTATATAATAGGGGTTTTCATACGGGTTTCTATTTCCAAAAACCAACTATAGAGGATATTGAACTAGGAAAAAGAGGAAATGTTTCTCATTATAAAAAACATTACCTAGGTAAAATTCTTTCTTATGATAAAATTAGCAAATCTGCTAATGTTCTGTTAGAAAGTTTAGATTTCCCCTTAAAAGTTGGTGATGAAATTTTTATCATTGGACTTAATACTTCTGTCATTGAAACAATAAAAAAAATGATATATAAAGGAGAAAAAATTAAAAGTATAGTTAGAAAACGTTATAGTGACCCCATAAGGATTAATCTTCGTATTAATAAAGAGGTTGAAATGGATGATAAAATTTATGCATTGTACTTAAAATAATAATTATCATGAATTTTGAGAATAAGAGAAAGCGTCTAGTTGAAAATCTTAAAGATAGGGGAATTTTAACAAAGGAAGAAGTAATAAGAGCAATGTTAATAGTCCCACGCCATAAATTTTTGCCTAAAGATGCCGAATCATGCGCATATATGGATTCGCCTCTCTCAATAGGATTAGGGCAAACAATCAGTGCGCCTCATATGAACGCTATGATGTGTGAATATTTAGAGTTAAAAGAAGGAGATAAAGTGTTAGAAATTGGTACAGGTTCTGGTTATCATGCCGCTCTATGTGCTGAGATAGTTGCAACAAAAAATTCAGTAAGTCCAGGTCACGTGTTTACAATTGAGCGTCATGAAGAATTAGTTAAAAATGCTAGAAAAAGTCTTGAGGCAACCGGATATAACCATAGTGTGACAGTTATTCATGGTGATGGTACTTTAGGTTACGATAAAGAAGCACCTTATGACAAAATATTAGTAACTGCTGCTTCACCTTCAAAAATTCCTTTACCTTTGCGTGATCAGTTGAAAGATGGTGGAATTCTATGTATTCCGGCAGGTTCCAAAAATTTTGGACAAAACTTATATATTATAAAAAAGCATAAAGATCAATTTAAATCCAAAACAATTACAGGAGTACGTTTTGTTCCTCTTATAGGAAAATTTGGATTTGAATCCTGAGAAAAACTAGTTATAAAAAGAAAGATACAAAACAAGAAAAATATTTAAATCTTTAAAAAGGAGTCTACTTCTTAAGCTTTTTTCGAAGCTTTTCCTCCATTAGTTTTTGACGAATATTTTTAACATATTTATTATTTTCGATATTATTTTTCAGCGTCATTTTGTTATAGGTCCAGCCATTTCGCTTTCCATTTCCATTAGTTCCCATAAACGTCAAAACCAATGCGTATTTTCATGTTTTCCTATTTTTATTAGGTCCTTAATATATTTAAAGGTATATTATATCAACATAATTCTTACGCATATCCACAAATTTGTAGAGGATACTTAAATTTAAATATTAAAATATTTTAAACGTAAGATGAATTTCTAAATTCTTTTCAAGTTTGAAAATAGGAACAACATTTACTCCTTGATAAATTTCTTTATAACTCTCTTCTGTGTAAGCATATGCAATAATTGGAAATTTAGTAATTTTAGTCATACCATATTTACTGGAGACATCAATCTCGAAGGTTAAATCATAGGATTCATCATAAGCTCTAAAATGAGAACCATTATATTGAAATGATTCCAATAATTTCTTATCTTTATTATCCTTAAAATCTATTTGTTTACTTTCCCATTGAAATTTATTCGGATCTCCATTAAAGAAAAATGGTATATCAATCGCTAGATTTAGATGTTTAATAACATGATTGAAAATGTCTTCATTTTCTGGTTTTTCATTGAAATTTATTCTTAGGGAGACTCTAATTTCATTTTCTTCAACATAAATATCTTTTGTAATTCGAACTGGGATTCTCTCATTAGAATCAGGATCCTTTATACTTCCCATTTTCTCCATTTCAATAATTGCTATCTTTCCATCTTTTTCGGTACTTGTAACCCTAAAATTTTCATCAACAAAATTTCCAAACTCATAGTATTGATCAGCATGAAGTTCTTCTAACGATACATCATCGTGTAAAAATCTAAGTCGTAATAAGCTTTTTTTAAATCTATCTACTAATACTTCTTTTGTCGCAAGTTTCTTACTTTCATGATAAGCTTCTGGCCATCTAGTTAAAGTATTTAATAAGTTATAAGATTTAGGTTTGTAATCTAATTCAAAAGTAGTCCCACCATCAGAAGGATTGATATATACATTAAATATATCAGATTCAATCAAATATTCTGTTTTGCTATCTTTAAGAAAATCAATTGGAGTTATGTAAATATAGGATTTCAGTTTCGGATTCATTAATATATTTATTTCATCTATAATTTTCTCAGCATTTATTAAATGGGTATAAACTGAAAATCTTAAAAATTGCAGATAGACACCCCCAAACAGTCCATGCCAATAACAATCGTTGCACTGAGCTTTATAGATTTCATCCCAAGCTTCACCTATTTTATTCAAAATTAATGAAGTAAGTTGTTCATTTTGAACTTTTAGTAAGTTTTCTTCAGCATTGATGAGCTTATTTCTTATATGAAGCATCTTCTTATGCATATTGTTGGATTCGGGATACTTTACTAAGAAATATCTCCAAAAACCACCACTTAGAAATTGATAAATATGTTTTTTAGTCTTATCTTCCCTTAAACTCTTTCTAATATCCTTATAATTCTTTCGAATGGGTGTTGGAAGCACCCATTCACTCATTTTATCATAACTTGCTGTTGGAAGATAAACTAAACTTTTAGCCGGAAATTTGTTCATATATTCAGAAAGGGTTAATGATTTAATCCATACGTTACTTCTTATTTGTTCCAAAAATGCGGGAATGAATGGTTTTCCGTTATCCCCATCATGATGCCCTTGTCCTTCTACATAGCAAATTTGGTGTGTAGTGCCCCAAACTCCCATTTTTTCCGCATCAGATATTAATAGAGCAATCCTGTCACCAAAATGATCTGCCATCTTGTTTAAATATTCAATTGATAAGTAAGTTGGTTTCCAAGGGGTTAAATATCTTAATTCCTCATTTATTGGAAAAATTCGCAATGTTTTTCCTTCATCTTCAGTAATATAGGAATAGAAAGTTCCTTCTTCGGTAATCCCAGTGGATCTAAAATGATTATCATCAAGGATAACATATTTTAAGCCAGCGTCATTTAAGAAAGAAGGGTAATTTGGTTCCCATACTCTTTCTGATAACCAAGCTCCTTTTACTTCTAAGCCAAATTCATTTTTTATCAAATCAGTTAATTTTTTTATTTGAGCAATTTTATCACGATATGGGATTATCGAAAAAATAGGTTCATAATAGCCCCCTCCAATAATTTCTATTTGTCCTCTTTTTGCCATTATTTTAAGCTTCTCTATGAAATCGACTTTATTGTTTATTAGCCATTCCAATAAATTACCCGAAAAATGAAGGGTAATTTTTATATCTTCAAATTTAAAGATGTTATCAATAAGGGGTTCATATGATTTCTTATAAACATCTTCAAAAACCCATGGAAAATTATCAACAGGTTGGTGAAAGTGGAATACAATAGGGAGATTAATGCTCTTTTCAGTCATTTTAATGCATACAGTTTATATGTTTTAAATATATGTAAAAATTTTTACCTATAAAAGATAACTAATTATAATACTTAATATAGAAAATAATTGGTTTTTATGATAAATTATTTTGATAAAAATGTGATCCAAGGAGTTTGCAACTCAAATGAGTTTAAAGGGTGGCTTCTTTCAAGACGTTGGTTCGGAGATAAATCTGCTTTATCAAATTTAGAGTTTGAAATTCAGTTATTGTATTTTGAAATTATTGCTGAAAGAATTTTCCTAACCATAACTGAAGTAAAAACGTCTAATTATTCTAAAACCTATTTTGTCCCTTTGATCTTTTATGAAAAACTTGAAGACTTTTTGTATTCCAGTGAAAAAACGCATTCTAATATATTAAAACTTACTGAAAACACTTTTAGTAAAAAATTAGTTATTACAATTGAAAATAAGCAAGAAATTATTACACTTAATTTATTAGAGGCAGAATTTTGTTTATTTTTCTGGGAGAAAATGCTGTTTGACCCTAGCATATCTGAAGATTTTCCTTCAATGAATTTAGAATTGACACTATATAATGAACAATTTGAGGATGAAATAAATATGAGAAAAGTACAGAACTTAATTGAAGCTGGATTATACACAGATCGATATGAACTTTCAATTAGTCAATTAGGAGGAGGTAATACAACTAATATCTTATTTTCATTGAATATTATTAATAAAAGAGACCCACAAAAAAAGTCATTGTCATATGTTTTGAAATCTTATAAGGATTATTCTATAAGCTTAGAACCATCAATCTTATTTGTTTTAGTAAAAAATAAGTTTCCAAACACTCCTAAAATATATGGAACAATTAAAGTTCAAGATAAAGAGACAATTGGAATTCTTGAGTATGTTCCCAATATAGGAAATTTAGGTGATATAATTTGGAATGAACTAAATAACATGATTAATGCAGTATTTAAGGATATTGATGAAGATTATTCTAGGCTTAGAGACAAACCTGAAGTCTCCAGATTAATTAAAGAGAAATGCATTGAAAGCTTAAAAGTATCTAAAGACATTAGTAACCACATTAAAAGTCTACATAAATCCTTAATATTACCTGAGCAAGAAGAATATAGGTTAGAATTAGTAGATAGTAAACTTTATCTTAAAAATTATACAGATCGATTAGATTTAATGATTTCAGAATTATTAACAAAAATGAATGAACAACCAGAAAGTGCATTCTTTAATTTACCCAAAATAAGTTCAATTCTTATAGATATTAAAGAAATAGTTGAAAGATTTCGATCTGAATTTAAGGAACTAAGAATTAAAATTCAACCAGTACATCAAGATCTACATATGGAACAAATTCTTTATAATAAAGTTAATGGACAATACAACTTTTATTTCATAGATTTCGAGGGTGACCCTCAACTTTCTATAGAAGAAAAAAAGGGAAAATTTCCTATAGAAAAAGACTTAGCTTCATTCTTGAGAGCCCTGAGTTATATTAAGTTTAATACATTACTTAAATATATTGAGAAAAAAGTTATTAGAAAAGATAAATATGAAGTCCCAGAAGAAATTCTCTATAATCTATATTTTAGAAGAGCTGCTAGACCTTTAAATAAAATTCTTGATAATGTTCTGAATGTACTTAATATTTGGGAATCGAAACTTATAGGAAAAATAGTAAAAGACTTAGAAGTAGATTATATACTAATTACTTATTTTTATATTGAAAGAGCATTGTATGAGTTAAATTATGAAATCCTATTCAGACCAAATAAAACAATTGTGCCAATTTTAGGATTAAAAGAAATTGTAGATAAAAGTTAATTCTATTTTTTTATTCAATTTCTTCTTCAGGTATTGTAGCAAACTCAAATGAATAATGAGAAGATGATCGTTCGATTGGTTGGACTTTATTCTTATATGCAGTTCTAATTTTACTTTGAGCTTCAATCTTAGATGATACCCAATCAATATCGAATTCAGAAGGTTGATTAAATATTCGCCAGACAAATGCTTCAACAAATCTTTGCGGTCCTAATTTTTTATCTATTAAAATATAATTCTCATCGTCAATAAATTTTGTGAATAAACCAAGATTTTCACAGAAGTCTAACTTATAATGAATATCATCCAATTTCCCGTTTATTCTCGCGATATCATTAACAAAGTTGGCTAGTTTATTTCCTAGATTAATTTGTTCTTCTTCAGTTTGATTTTCAATTAATTTTCTTAAATAACTTCTTTTGATAATTATAAAATCTCGGTCATTTAATGATTTTATTGAGCTTTTAGGCTTTATGATGAATTTTGACATTTCTAAGTAGTTTCTAATTAAATCGGCTTTAGAAATTCCTAGTTTTGCACGTACCTTCTCAATATTTATATTTAATTCTTCATCAATCCTAACTGTTATAACACTTGTAGAATTATTTAACTTAGATCGCTTATCTGAAGAATTCTTTTTTAGAAACGACGATTTTTGATTGGAATTTCGACTCATTTATGAAACCATAAGAAATTTTGAATTGTAATATCTGTATTAAACTAATATTATATGTAATATATGTAACTAAAAAATATAAATGATAGTATTTTACATTTTTTTCCAAAAAAAGTATTAAATCAAATATACAAAAAGAGACTGGACTCATGTCTAATTATATAATTTAGTTCAAGGATAATAAATTGATTCTCAAAGCGATTGAGAGTGTGTTAGATTGGCATTGACTAAGTTTGGTTGAGAGATTTGACCTTACTCAGTTGTTTCACGCATTAGAATATGTTTTTGCAAGATTGGGTTGTGATTTTTCATTGTATTCTCTTAAGATAAATCGTTTTTATTTAATGTGATTAATATATTGTATAAATCAATTAAAAAAGCCATAAAACACCGAAATTTATAATATTATTTCAAAATGGGTATCTAATGGGTTTTTTAATAAATTTTTTATAGATTTTTATTAAATTCGAAATCTCGGTTTCAAAGGCATTAAGATTATAATCCAATTCCAAATAGTTTATTACTCTTATTAAATTGGTCAAAATTCATTAATCGTTTTCAAAATCATAGTCCATTTACTTATGAAATATATAGTTTCATTAGAAGATCACTTTATTAAATAAATAATTCCAAAAATAAAAATAAATTATGTAAATTTCCACATCAATTGTAACTATTATATTAATAAGCAATAGCGAATTACAAATATTACACCAAATAAGTATATATACCGTCTAAAATATTGATTTAGTGTAATTAACCATAAGAAATTTATTAAGGGTTGGATAAAGAGTTATGGAAATTTCACAAACCGGTATTTTGGAAGTTAATCTACAAAATAAATCTGAATCTATATCTGTAGAATCAGATGATCAGATTGAAAAGATTGTTAAAGCTCTGTCCTCACAAACAAGACGTAAAATTCTCCATCATATTCAGGAAGAACCTATGGATGTTTCAAATATTGCAGCTAGTTTAGGCATGACAGAAGCAAATATCTCTGCTCAAATTAAGAAGCTTGAAGAAGCTGGTTTAATAGCATGTGATTATGCGTCTGGCGATCACGGTGTTAGAAAGATAAGCCGGTTAAAGTTCAATAAACTAATTATTAAATTTTAATTGTTATTTTAAAATTAATTTATAGATTTTATTTGTGTTTCTACTTTTTCAGTTAGAATAAGCGGATTTATTCTATTATTAGACGCATCTGGTCTTCTAATTGTTTTACTTTTTATTCCACGTTCCATTATTTCCTTCATTTCATCAGAAATTATATCCTTTGTCATTCCCATTGAATGAAGCATATCCAATCCACTCTTAATAACTGTTTTAGCAAAACGAGGTACATTTCTCCCCATCCAATTAAATTTTCCAAAAGGATTGCAATATCTTTTTGCCACCATTTTAATCCATCCCTTCAGATAGTATGCAGAATAAGCTTCACCAACTAATTGGTATATTTCATTATTTGTGAGCTGTTCTGTGCGCATCATTGGATGGAATAAATCATAATATCTATAATTATTACTTGTAATCATACTTTTTTCTGACATTTCATGATAAAAATCAGTTCCAGGAAATGCTGTTATGGGTGTAAATTGAATACAGGTCAGATTAAGTGATTTTGCAAATTGGATATTTTCTCTAACCATTGTCTTAGTTTCACCTGGAAACCCAATAATCACTCCTCCAAATATAGAGATTCCTCGATTTTGAAGTGAAGAAACTACCTTTTTGACCATATCTGGTTTAGTGTTTCGTTTATTCATAGCATCAAGACTTTGTTGATGCATTGATTCAATTCCTAGAAATACTTGCCTAATACCAGCTTTATGCATTAGATCAATCAACCATGGATTTCGGTATAAAGTATCAACACGAGATTGGCAGGAAAAATAGATTTTATTTGGTACCCCCGATCGAATGATAGTATCAAGTATTTCCTTTGTCCGCTTTATTTTAATGGTAAAGTTATCTTCACAGAAAAAAATAAAATCATTTTTCCAGTCTATATCATAAATTTCCTGCATAATCCTTTTAGTTGATTTTGTACGATATGTAACTGGACGATCATTGTTCCGCCACATCTTTATTATGCAGCAAAATTTACAATTATGAGGACATCCTCTTGAAGTTTCAAGTTGGGCGACTCTTGCACCTAAATAAATGTACTTTTTATCATCTAATAGATCTCTTCGAGGCATTGGAAACTTATCAAGGTTAGGTTCCAATTTTCTATCCTTATTATGTAAAACCTGTCCATCTTTATTCTTATAAGAGATACCATCAATATCTTTTAAAGAAATATGATTTTTTGCCTCATCAAGATAACTTATTAGTTCACGAAATGTATGTTCCCCCTCTCCTCGAACCGTATAATCAATCGCGGGATGTTTTGCAACGTATTCAGGAGCTAATGTTGGTTGATAACCACCTATTATAGTTGTACAACCAAGATCTTTTGCCATTTCTGCCACCTCAAATGCATGAGAGATTTGAGGTGTCATACTTGTGAGAGCTACAACATCACTTTGGTTCAATAATGAACGAAATTTGTTTTCATTATACTTATGGACTTTAAAATCAAACAATTCTGCTTCATGCTCTGGAACCATAGCTGCAATTGATATTAAGTTTAATGGAGGTCCTTTAATAATCGCATCGAGCCCAGAGCTAAGTCGTGCTGGATTAACATATAAAATTTTCAAAATTTTTACCCATTCAATTCTGTTTTAATCATAGTTTTGGTCAAGGAGCGTGTTTAACTTTATTTTTGTTGATAATTTTTTTAATTATAGAAGAATAATAGAAATAGCATAGAGAACCTATTTGCTCCCACTCACCTTATTAATTAAATTATATTATATAATATTGTTGAATCTTATTAAACTTTGTTATTTCTACATAGACCTTCTTTAATATTAAAAAACATAATAGAATTCAGATTAATAAAAAAGAAACTTATAATTCTATTTAAAATAAGAGATTAGTGTATTTTTGATCATCTCGAAATGACCTAAATGCGTCTTCTCAAGATTATCAAGCGATTCGATAATTCCTAATTTTTCAATCCTTTCAGTAATATTGAAATATGGAGAATCCTTTAACTTTTTTACTAGTGCTTTATTTTTTTCAAGATTTTCTAATAAGAATTCCATTGGGTTTAATTTATGAGTTCCTAACATGGCTTGAATGATTGACATTAGCATTGCATCGAAGGTGACTCTCAAGATTACTTCATGATCAAATTCCGATGATATAGGAAATAAGTATGATTTAAGCATAGATATAGATTCTTTAAATAGCCCTAAAGATTCATTTCCTAATTTCTTTATTCGCTCATTATGAGCCCGGTTCTCAGATGCTCTTAAACATAAGGCGGAGACTGTTTGGTATTCTGCTACAAAATGAATGAATCTGGCTTTTGCATTAAGGTAGGTATCTTTTGATTCTTCCTCATCAATAAGATCATCTAATTCATCCAAAGATTTTCTGAAATAAGAAGCAATATCGGAGAATTTTTGAGCAGCTCCTTCAAATTCTCCCCTTGATAATAAATTCAATGCTCTTTTTTCTTCTTGCTCATATAATTCATCAAATTTATGTATTTTCATAACAGCTTTTAATATTAATCGTTTTCCTTCATCTTTTTTAATCTTAGAGCGCTCAAATGTTTGTCCTGCTTTTAAAAGTAGTATTGAAGATAAATTATTATACTCATCTGGATCAGTTTCATATAAATATTCTGAAGCTTTCTGCCAAGATTCTCCTGCAGTCTCCCAGTCATGCATATTAAAAGAGAGATTTCCTAATTGTATTAACAATTTAGCAGAAACCTCGTAAAGTTTTAATTCTTCAGTTTTTCTAATGATAGATTTTAATCTATAAACAGCTTGAATATTATTTTTAAATCTCGAGATTATTTGAGCTATTCTGATATATAATTGATCTAATTTAAGGTAACTGCCAAGATCAAGGTAGATAGAAGCTGCTTTTTCATAAATTTGGATTGCTTCATGTCCTTTCCCTTTGTCAGCAAGAGTTTCTGCTTGATCTATTAATCTTATAGCCTCTAACTCTTTCTCATCGTTATAATTATTATCTATCATTCTAAATTCTCCTTAACAATAAGCAATTCGTAAACAGATGATTTTTTTTTAAAATTTCAATACAATTAACTTTAACTTAATTAAGATATTAAAATCTTAGTATTAATAGCTTTTTATTCCAAAATTTATGTTCCTTTAAATCTTTGAATTAAAATTTTAACGCTTTGTGCTATTAAAATTGCTTAAATAGTTTAATATTTCGATTCTTTAATATATCTTTGAATGCTATTGATTGGTATGCAGAAGCAAATGATTCTTGAGCATCTTCAATTGCGCCATAAAAAATGAAGTTCGAAAACCATGTTACGATGAACATAATACTAGCTCTTCTATATTTGGTATGAAATTTAATATTTAACCGAGGAGAGGAATATTGAAAAAGAAAAAGATTAGGTGCCGTTCCAACTGGAAGTCTCAATGATTTGCTAATTAATTGTTGAGTCTCTAAGATATGAGCCAAACTCTCTAAATTGATCACTCCTCCGTCAATCCATATTCTTTCAACACCAATATTTTTTAATCCATCAATGATATTCTCATTATTAGGTTGATTTTTCTCTGTAAGATATGCATATCTCTGAGTAGAAGTCATATTATCTGAACCAAGAATTAGTAACACAACAGATTTTATTTTATTTTTCTGTAGTATTTCTATTTCTTTCTTATTTTTTAGATTCGAAATCGTATTATAAATGTATTGTTCAGGTTTTATTCCAGCTTCTTTTAAATATTCAATTCCTGCTATTCTTGATTCAAAGTTTCCACCTAAAATGAATGGAGGATTAAAATGTTCCAAATAAAATTCTAAATATTTTAACATAGATTCGGGGGTAGTAGCGGAAATTTCTACCAAATTAGGGATTTTATATTGATCTGATAACGAACGATGTGTTTCTATGCGTTTCAAAGCCTTTTGAGTATTAAACACCTCTGGTTTTTTTCTATCTACTATAGTTTCGTTCTGATAAAAAATTGTACCAATTAGAACAGGAGGTAATTCAAAATGTCCTCGTGCTAATATTATATTCTCATAAGTATAATATTTAGTATCTTCCATCTTTAGACCAACTTAAAAATTTGATATTTAAAATAGGAATGAAAAATTATTTAATCTGCTTAATTTTTCCAGAAGATAACTATTTTTCTAAACTTTTTTTAACTAATGTCAAGATTATATGTTTGGAGACTATTAATTATTTAAGAATTTGTAAAATAATCTCAAAAATAATAAAAACATTGATCAAAATGGATGATGAAACCATATCACAAGTTAATGTAGCAGCCTATTATCTGGCAGAAAAAGGATATGCTTATGATAAACTCTGCTGGATGTTAGCAGAAAGGCAACTTTTCGTTCAAAAAGACCCAAAATATAAAGATGAAAATAGGATAAGAGAAAAGGCAGCAGAAATATTTTTTTCTGGCCCAGCTTACGATATTTTGTGTTATTTAATTTCAGAAATAGATATTATGCTAAGATTAAGTAAAAGTCGTAAATGAAATCAATAAAGGTGCAACTTATAATCACAACTTTTACAATGACCTTCAATTAACTTTTTAAAACATTCCTCATGATAGAGGGTACTACATTGAGGATTTCCACATTGAACTGCTGGTTGACCTTCTTCAAAAATCAGATGACAAATCGGGCAAGCATTAAAAAGAGCTTCTTCTCCTAATGTCTTAACGTCATTGATATATTTTGCGGGTACTAGATCAGGTTTCTGAATTGGTTCTTCTTTTAATCCCGCTGTAAGAACTCTTAATTTTTGAATTTGAGATACTTCTATAGGAATCTTTAGAAGGTAGAAACAATGTGGGCATCTAGCAGTTCCAGATCTTTTTACTTGGTGATTCTTTTGAGAGTCTGCCCATGCTGCTAAACAATGAATATGAAAAGGAGTAGCACAATTTGGACAATACCTCCCTGTTACATAAAAAGACCCTTTTGTATACGGATTTTGATCAGAAAAACAAATTGAACATTTCTTAAAATCTACCTCTCCCCTAATCTCTTTTGCCCGTTGTTCTTGATCTTTTGTTAAATCTTGAACTCTCAATAAACTCGCTGCAATTTTTCTAAGAAAAGCTGGATTTTCTATAAGTACTTCTTTCTTGGATCCATATGTTTTGTAATTATCATCTGCAATTTCTTTTGCTGCCCTATTTAACGATTCATAATCATTACTATAAAAATACCGACCACCTGTGATATCACTGATTTTCTTTAGAACATTATCTTGTCTCGCATTTCCAAGACCAAAAGTATCAATTCTGATGTTTAATCCTTGAGCTAAGCGTGCCATTTTTATGGGATCAACAACAGACTTTAAATAATTTCCATCAGAAATCAAAACTATTCTTGGAGTTTTAGCACCGACTTTGCGTAATTCACCTATTAGAGTTTTGATTGACAAAGCTAAGGCATCACCCATCGCTGAATATCCCCCACAATTCAATGAATTCAAGGCTTCATTAAGGCTATTTTCGAAACTAGCAGTTGTAAAGTCTATTATCTTTTCCGGTTCATTAGAATATTTTATTAACGCAAAAGCACTTAAACTATCTAAATTAAATCTTTCCTTTATCAATGTTTTAGCAGCAGATATGCAACAATTTAGTCGATTAGGACTAAAGTCCTTTCTAAACATTGATCTTGACGTGTCTATGCAGATGACAAGATTTTCTGGAATTCTATTTTCGGACATTTTAATTAAAGTATTTAACGGCTCTATTTTTTAATAGTTAGCAAATGATCCTTTTGATTCACTCTTATTTTAATTGATTATTAATAACTAATTAAATAATACTGCTTCAATTAGATAAAGTTTATTTTTACAAAAAAAAATAATATTTAATATAACGTAATTTACTATTAACATTAAGAATATTAGTAAAAAGAAAATCGATATTAAATTTGATGCGTAATGTCAGAAAATAGTAGTAAAAATGTAGCTATTAAGGATTTCTTTAAAAGGAATGTTCTAATCAATGAACTTGAGGAGGTTTTAAGGTTCAAACCAGATACACTAATAGGTGTTGATACAGTTAGTTCTGAACATTTAATTAATGAAGGTATAAAGAGCATTAATGATTTAGCTAACTTATCTGCCTCAAATCTGCCAGAAATAAAAGAAATACTACCAAATATGCTACTAAAATGGGTGAAGATTGCCCAAGTAATCCAAAAAAATGTACAGGAACAACTTCGTCGCCACAAAAAGATCCTAATGATTGGTTTGGATGCAGCAGGTAAAACGTCTATTCTTGCAGTAGTTCAAGATAAATTTTCAATAATTAAATCTCTTCTTCCGACAAGAGGTGTCAAAAGGGAAAAATTAGACTTTTTCGGTTATCCAGTAATCTCGTGGGACCTTGGTGGACAAGTACAATATAGAGAGAAACTTTACTTCAATCGACCTGAACTTTTCTTTACAGAAGCAGATATAATGATATATGTTATCGATACGCAAGATCCAGATAGAATTCCTGAAGCTGCCAATTACTTTCGTGAAGTTTTAAAGGTATTAGTAGATTTACATGAGAAGCCTAAAGTTTTAATTGTTTTAAGCAAAAGTGATCAAGATATACGGAAAACTCTACAATGGCAACAAAATGTCACCAGTATTAAAAATAAATTTAACAGTATTACAGATGATTTTGAGGATTTTGAAGTCGATTATTGCGATACTACGGTGTTTCAATGGGAAACTATTATGCAAATGTTCAGTGTTGCACTAAAGAAAGTTTCTGATACTTCTGAAATAATTGAACATATACTTGAAGAGTTTACGCATCAAGTTGATGCAAAAGCATCGAGTTTAGTATCGATGGATGGATTAATCTTCGGTAGTTTTACTGGTTCAGATACAGATGAAATGCTTGTAAATAACACAGCTTTATTGCTCCAAACTCTTTCGAACTTTTATAATTCAATTGGATTAATTAGAGAAAGATCAATAAAATTAGAGTTACCTCTTAATGGTTTTACCATTCGAGGAGAAAAACT
This sequence comes from Candidatus Hermodarchaeota archaeon, assembly GCA_048885705.1. Classification (GTDB taxonomy): domain Archaea; phylum Asgardarchaeota; class Lokiarchaeia; order Sigyniarchaeales; family SOKP01; genus Loki-b32. The sequence continues at coordinate 18,306 of JBHLLJ010000003.1, forward strand.
ATTTGAGTATTCAGAATTACAGATACCAGTATATCTATGGATGCTCTCACAGAATCCGAATCTAATAGAGGGAAAAATTGACTATTTTAAAGAACAATTACTCCCATTGATTAATTTATTCTTATAATTTTCTATAAGGTAATACTTAAACCAATTTTTACCTTTTTTAGTATATTTTCAGATAGTAATTACATAGTTTCTAATTCCATATTTGCCGCCAGTAAAAATTCATTACATTTATCTAGCATCTTAATTGCATTACTCAGTTTTTCTACAACTGATTCTAAGCCTTTTTCCTGAGCAATAAATTGCCATTTTAAGAAACTTTCTTTATGTGAATCATTATGGTCTGCCCAATGTTTACATAATTTTGTTAATTTTAAAATTTCTCTATCTTGTTTATCCAATTGAGTTCAATCCTTTTACTATTAAATCTAACATTATTTTAAATATTCCATAGACCAATAAGATTTGGATTTTTTGTTAAAAATGAAAAATTCAATATAAATGGATTGTTTCTAATTTTTATTAAATATTCATAGAGAATATATGTGTTTTTCACTTAAATAAGATAAAGTAATCATTAAAATTGAAGAACTATGGGGTTTAATATATTATTAGTGAATCCAAATAGATTTAAAAATCCGCCAGTAATCCCTATTGGCTTAGAATATCTGGTGACTGCATTAGAGAAACAGAATCATAATGTTGATATACTAGATTTATGCTTTTATGAATCACCAGAAGAACGGTTAGCTATGACTCTGAATAATACAATATATAATCTTGTTGGGTTCTCAATCCGTAATATAGATTCTCTAGGTTATTTTAATAATGAGTTCTTTTTACCTTCCATAAAACCATTGGTAAAAATTGTTAAAAAGCACAATATTCTAGTAATTCTTGGTGGCTCTGGGTTTTCTGCTATGCCATATGAAATCTTAGATTATCTTGATGGAGATTATGGAATTATAGGCCCTGGTGAGGCAATTTTTCCTCGTTTTATTGAATTATTGCAATCCGGACAATTATCAAAAAAAATTTATAATGGCTGGCAATATAATACGGACTCTGAGTTGGTTCATTTACGTGGAAAAAAGATTGATTATGGAAAATATTTACCTCTCTCTGAGATAATTGGATTTGAAACTCATAAAGGATGTTTAGGACAATGTCCATATTGCATTAATGCTAATACACAAATTTGGTATAAAAAAATCCAAAATATTATAGAAGAATTAAAATTTATTGTCAGTCAGGGGTACACTCACTTTCAGTTATGTGATGATGAATTTAATTCAGATTTAAAATTTTCAATCAATTTTTGTGAAGCATTAACCAAGGCAAAACTTCCGTTAAAATGGAAGTTATTTATGAAACCTTATCCTTATAATAAAAAATTATTCAAATTGCTGCATGAAACCAATGCGTATAGAATATCGATTAATGTAAATAGTGATATAAAAATTCAAGAATTAAATAATTATACATATCAAGACTTAGAAAAGATTATTGGGTATTGTAAAGAATACAAGATAGAGTTAGTAATTGATTTAATAGTTGGTTACCCATATGAAACACTGGATTCTGTTAAAAATATGATCAATTTTTTTAAGAACCATCGACCAACTACAATAACTGTTGATTCTTACTTCCGGGTATACGAACATACCGAATTAGCTAAACTGATAAGAAAAGATACCTCCATACAAAGAAATTTGATAAAACCTCAATTAGAAAGATTGGAGTTCTTAGAACCTGTTTTCTATAATCAAATTAGTCAGAGTGTACTAGGAGAATTAATTTCAGATGATGAATTGTTTAGAATTGCCTGGCTTACTCCAGAATTAGATTATAAAAAGATCTAATATATTTATAAAAAGTTATGAAAAAGAAAAATAAAGAAGATATTAAATTAGGTTCGACACAATCTCTTTAAAAGTGTTGGATCTACTATTTCTTTTGGTTTCCAACCTTTTTGTTTAAGATATTCTTGAATTTCATCTTTCATATTAATTGGGATGTCTGCTTCAAGGCGAACGAATTTTTCTAAATCATTTGGGAATTTAACGCCCTTATATTTGCGTTCTAAATCAATCCAATGGGATAATTTTATCATTCGTCCTTTAGAGTTGTCCGCGGGTCTTAATGCTAATTTAGCAACTAAACAGATAGCTTGTTCGATACTTTCTGCTGTTGTTAAAAGATGTTCTGGTCCGGGACCTATAATGTGCCCTTCAGAACCATCTCTTGCATTAAATACTTTCCAATTATCCTCATCATCAGATCTACCAATATACATTCTTCGATATTCAGCCGCATGAGGTCCTACAACTGCTGGGACTCCTAAACCATTAGCCATACTTGCTATACTTGCAGCCTTTTGGGACATTGCTCCCCAAGCTACTCCAACAGCACCTACCCTATTTAATATATAATCTGCGATTTCTTCAAAATTCCCCCGTAATGGGCGCCTTGCGAAAATATTCGCAACTTTAATTGCTGCACCGGTAATATGAGGGTTAGCAACGCATGATCCAACATTAACTAAACCTCCTCGATCGAAATCCCCCGGAAACCGATCATATAAGGTTTTACCTTCCTCATCTTTTACAAGACCTATATCCATCGCTCCACAGCCTGAAACTACTACAATATAGTTCCTAACCAGGAATTCCTCGGCCATTTTATACAATTCCTGAATCTCATGGGCATAATTACCACAACCAATAATTGCAACTATTCCTGGAATTTCTCCTAAGACAATAGGAGCTCCTACATTTCGTATTTCTGTATCTTGAATTGGACCTCTACCAGCTCGGCAATTATATTTTTCTGTTTTTATGTACTCACGACCTGCATATTGGATTAATGTCAATGGTGAAACGTTCTTCATACAATCAGATTCGCATCTACCACATCCTAAACAATCATGGAAAATTCCTTCTAAAACAGAAAAATCCGCATCTTTAGCTAAATTGATACCTTCTACAAGTGGTAGATCATTCGGACAGTTTCTCTGACAGTTACCACAACCATTACAGTTCATAGCCATATCTTGACAGCCTTTTTCATCTGGAACACCACTTTTTCCTTTTCGAATTGGTTTGATTTTAATTGCTGTTTCAGCAGCAACTTCACCAGCTTTTATCGGATCTAAGATTAAAACTCCATCCATCTTTCCACTGACTAAATCATTTACTATTTCCATCATTGGATCATCTGTTCTGTCTGGAAATCCACCCATTATCTTTTCATTAGTAGTTATATAAGGTGCTCCCACCGCCTTAGCTTCCTCATAAGTTCTTAGATTTACACATTGTTCATCAACCATAACTACATCTGCTAAACCAGACCGAATATAATGTAGTTGCCTTGAATAAGACCCAATAATTTTTGCTGCTGAATAATATCGTGTAAGATCATGAGATGTACAACAAATTGCACCTACATCAACTTTATCTTCATACCCTTTTTCTCTTATATAATCTACTAATTCAACTCCCGGTGCTACATTGTGCCCAATCATTAATATTATTGCTTTATTTTCAGTGTCCATAGTACCCATTCCTAATTCTACAATTGGAACATTAGGATCTCCTATAGGCATACCATATGCGCAAATTTGAACTGCATCTGAAATTTCCATTCCTACTGAATCACATAAACCAGCTAAGAAACTTTTTGATTCATAATCAAGATAACTCGATTCTTGCCCTGTATGACCAGCTGCTAATAATTGAGTAAGAGTATAATGAACCCACTCCATTGCTGTCTCCAAGTCTTCTAAACTCTCAGGTTTCATACCAAGAACTAAACGAGTGTGTGGCATTTCTACAGCAATGTTATTTCCAAAATTGATTGGAACATTCCCATATTTCTCTTTTAACCAATGAAGTAGATGGTCTCCGTGAGCAGAGTGACACGCCGCTCCAATGCAACATGCAATTTCTACAATCCTAGCTTGCTGTGTCTCCATATTTATACCGCAAGCCCCTGTCCGCCCTTTAGAGAGATTACATTTACCATATGTACATAAGCAACACATATCACAGATGGGCATATAAAACGGTTTATATCGTTCCATTAACTTGAAAAACCAAGATCTTAGATCTCTAAGTCCGGGAGCAGGATGAGGACCCATAGGCTCCCATTCTGTCTCATCACCGTAAGATATCTTCCCAGTTGTTAATTCAAATCCTTTAATTGTACCAAGTGGACCTTTATATTCATCAATTTTTACTTTTGCTCCTCTCTTTTCCAAAGGTTTCTCACATCAATTCATAATTATTATTATATGATTTTATGATATTTGATTATAATTAGAGTTATGTTAGATTTTATTTTAATTATTATATTCCAAAACTCAAAATCTAATCTATATTAATTGAAAAAAGTGTGAAATTTCACTCTTTTAATTTTAAAAAAATTTCGTCCGATTACTCATCCTGTAAAAAAAGATTTCTAGATTAATCCTTTAGTTACCAAAGAAAACAGATTAAGAATTAGAATCTAACTTAAAGAGTGGATAAAAATTCTGATACAGATTCTTCTGAATCAACTAAACTATCATCAAAGGATTCTCCAATTAATTCAAATTTGAAAACATCTCTTTCGTGCCCTAAAAGAACGCACTCTATCTCTTCAGCATTAACATCGATTTTTAAACTTTCAAACATGCCACTAAAAAGTCCTTGATAAAGTAAACATAAATTTTTTCCCATAACGTTTTCTCGTTCTTCAGAAGCCAAAGAATCTGTAACTGTAATTAAAAGATGATCTTTTTTAAAGTGGCCTGTTAATTCTCCAAATCCCATAAGTTCTAATGCTTCGAGGTTTCCAAGAACTACTTCTTTTCTCGTTGCCATTGTTTCTTTACTCCAATCTTTATTATAAAAGAATTTATCCACGTAGTTACGTCCAATAGTTTTTCCGACCCATATTAAAATATCATCTGCATTTGTACCAGCGAATTCAGAGAATTCGATTAAATCTATTGGCCTTAACATTAATAAACGTAAATCTTTTTTTTTATCACCGAAGTACAATTGACCTGTTTTTTCATCAATCATAATTTGTAATTCTTTTTTAAGTCTTTTCGACATCAGTTATCCCTTATTTGCTCCTTTCTAAAGAGAATTATAAAGTATTATAATTATATAATAGAAATTTAAACTGCTAGATATTTAAATTTAATGTTTAAAACATCAAATCTTAATATTTTGTGAATTTTGAGTGTTTTTTGGTTATTATCGTATAAGGCGTAAGAATTTAGGAAGTTAGCAGATCAAAGATCTCTGGTATTATCTTATCTATATTAAAATTAGTTTTTACTGAAGTAAATAGGAATTTCCATTTTCTATTTTTTATATTTCTGAAGTTAAAATAATTAGAGAGTTCTTTTTCTAATTTTTGAAATTCAATCTCGTATTCTTCTTTAGAACCTTTTGTTAAATCAATTTTATTACCTAAAATAAGCAACGGGATGCTATCTAATTCTTCTTTGTTTATTACATTCCAAAACTCATGTTTTGATTCCTCAAATCTTCTCTGATTAGCAATGTCAATCATGTAAATAATGATATTAGAGTCTTGAAATCCTATTAACCATTTTGGTCGAAATGATCTCTGTCCAGGCATATCCCAGACTGCTAATAACCCCTCCTCTTTTATTGGGAGATATTCGATATTAAATTTCCTGGTTGGAGTAAAAAAATTTTCATTAAATTTCCCCGTCTTTAATCGTCTAACTAGACTCGATTTTCCTACTTCATCAATTCCAAATAAAAAAACTTTGAAGAATGTTTCTCTTTGAAAGTAATAGTCAAACTCATAAGGTTTTTCGATTACTTCATCACCGAACCTTCGAATATCAATAAAGATTGAAATTAATAAATTATCGACTTCCAATTCGTCATCGAAGGAATAGCCATTACCATTGTTTAACAGTTCATTCAATAATTCTTTAAATATTTCCTTATAGTCATAAGGATTATCTTCATCATCAAAAATAAGGCCTATTATAATTTTACCGTTAATACAACAAGTATACATATTTAATTCATTAAGAAATTGTGCAATAGGCTCATGAATTACATATTGAACCGAATTTGGTAAATGAGAATATTCTTCTTTATCATGCTCTTTTATTATATTATTAACAAGTCTTTTATCTTTAATACTGATAATTTCATGAGGATAACTATAGATATTAAGATCTTCTAAATCACAGATTTTATTTCCTTTAAACAAAAAGATGTTATGTAGCAATTATTTTTCCAGAAATCTTAATTCCTATATGTTTCAAAATAAAAGGAAATTAAAAAACGTTTGGAATCTTTCCAATTTTATATCCTTTTAAAGTTTTCTGTTTAATATATAAAAGAAATTGAATTTTTTGATATTTTCAAAAAAATTGAATATATCAGAATAAAATAGTTATATTATTCTATTATTGATCTTCTTTTTCTTCACTTACTTCTGTTGAAGATTCTTCACTTGGTTCCTCTTTCTCATCTTCTATGGATTTTTGATCTGGTTCTGGTTTAGGTTGTTCAGTTGATTCTGGAGATGTTTCTTCACTAAGTTCTAAATCTGGCTTAGCTCCTACAGGAGTCTCACAAACAGGACATCGATTCCATCCGGGTCTCAAACTATATCCACATTTAACACATTCCTTAAGATTCTCATCTACTTCCCATTCAGGTATATCCAATCCTCCTTGTCTCTTCCTTGCTAACTCTTGTAATTCTTCTTCCGTCCAAACTTCCATTCCCTCAGGCAAACCAGATCCTCGTTCAGCAGTGAATTTGGCTAATTCTTCTTCTGACCAAGTGGGCATATCAGGTTGAGCACTCATTCTTTTTTGTGCTTCTTCAGCTAGCTCTTCAGCTGTCCAGCTTTTTAATTCTTGCCCTCCTGGAGTTCTAACTGTGTCCGCTTGTTGAGGTGCTGCTTGCGAGGGAACTTGAGGTTGTCGCGAGGGAACATTACAACTTTCAGCAGAAAATTTTAAAAGAGCTTCAAAGCATCTTGAATATTTACTTGGATCTTTTCCTTCATCTGTTACTAATATTAAAGTGGTTTTATCTGCGGGTTGGGGTACTGCTATACTGTTAACTGCAATATCAGAACTAATTCGTTCTGATTCGACACCTGAAATGGTTTTTTCCATTGAATTCATTAATTCGTCATCTTTCATTAAAAAATCGCAAATGGGGTCACCATGTCGTTGATAACTTTCATGATATTTTGCTAGATGGTTTTGCATCATTGTTGAATCTAAAGAATCAATAATAGCACTGACATAAGGATAAAGTTGAGATTTTGGCCCCTTTATGGAATCATCTAGTTTGTATCCACCTAAATCAAGTGCTCCCATTACAGGAGCAAATAAAGGTTTCTCATTTCGTATTTTTCCAAATATAGTCGATCTTGAAAGAACGCATTTAATTTCCCCATAGTATGCAATCGAATTATCTAAAAGTTCTACTTTTTTATCAAATACTATGCGAGGAATAGTCCGAAATAAAACATCGACCCAAGGCATTTCCTTTACAGGAATTATTGCTACACATGTCTTTTCAATTAATTCTTTTAACTTTTTGAGATAATTTTTTAACTCTTTCTTTATATCTTCATATTCTTCATTTTCTAACTCCTCATTTGCTTTCTTCTCAAGTTCTTTGAATTTTTCCTCATTTAATTTTATGTTTCCTCCAAACGATTTAATTTCCCCTACAATATTATCCTTCATGATTATAGTTGCTTTTTCAACCACATCTTTCTGAAAATTTGAAAGTTCTTGTTCTTCACTGGAGACTAAGAAATCAACGGGATCAAATTCTAACTTGTTTACAAACACTTGAAAAAGCTTTTTTAAAACAGTATCAGACAATTTCTTTCCCTTATTTTTGTTAATAATTTTGAATAAAAGATATTTATATTTATAGCAATGGAATGGATATAAAAATTTATTTGAATAACCTATAATTTAAAGGAAATAAAAATTAAATTACTCAATAGTTTATTTCAGATAATTTTGGTATTATGAAAAAATCAGTTAAAAATTACACCATATGCTTTGTTTCTCCAATCCCAGAAAATGTAAGAGATTATCTAACTGATCATTTAAGAAAAATAAAAAATGTTAAGATTATATTTCGAAAAGATTCTTCAGATGAAGAATTATTAAATACTGTCTCATCAGCGGATGTATTAATAGGATGGCATCCTTCCAAGAAAATATTAATGAATGCTACTAAATTAAAACTATTTATTAATCCAGGGGCTGGAATTCATCATCTTTTGCATCTATTTCGAGACGTAAATCAAAAAAGGAAAGTTGTTCTTATTAACGGTCATGGAAATTCTTATTTTGTAGCTCAGCATGCAGTTGCACTTCTATTAAGTCTTATGAATAAAATAATTCCTCATCATGAATGGATGCGACAAGGGAGGTGGAGAACTGGAGATGAAGATGCTATATCAATTCCTTTAAGATATAAAAAGGTAGGATTACTTGGATATGGGGCAATAAATCAAAAAGTTCACCATTTTCTTAGTGGATTTGATGTAGAATTTTCTATTTTAAGAAAACACTGGAAAAAACAAGAAAATCAATTCCCTACAAAAATAAAAGAATATAAATTATCTCAGTTTAATGAGTTTCTCAAGGATATTGATATACTCATAATTGCTTTACCTTTAACTTCATTAACAAATAAAATGATAGGGACCTCTGAGCTAGAACTTTTAGGATCTAAAGGGATAATCGTGAATGTTAGTAGAGGAGAAATTATTGATGAAAAAAGCCTATTCAACGCATTAAAAGAAAAAATTATACAAGGTGCTGCAATCGATGTATGGTATAACTATAATCCAGAAATTAATAAAGATGGGAAAAAATTTCCTTTTAACTTCCCATTCCATACACTTGATAACATTATATTATCACCACATAGAGGATACTCTCCATTTAATGATTTGTTAAGATGGAATGAGGTGATTGAGAACATTTCTCGAGTAGCTCAAGGACGTCAAGATTTTATTAATGTAGTAGATTTAGAAGAGGAGTATTAAAACATAGTATCCTCATTATTTAATTCTAATGATAAAAAAATTTAATCTAAAAATATATTATAGTAGAATTTTTCTTAAACATTTAGTTATTTAAATTGAAAAATTGCATATGATTATTTAAATAAGTAAACAATTTTACGGATTTTAAAGATATTTTATAGATCTTTTCAATTATTTATATCATAATTTAAATACTTGTTCATACAACTTTATATAATAGTATAAACTTCAAAAATATCCTTAAAATTGAGGAGTATAGAAACATTTTAAGAATTAATGCATTAATATACTATCTGGAATATTTAAGACATGACAATTAAGTATTTCTTTAAATATATTAATCCAATAAAAAAAAACATTTATATAGTAATGTGTAATAAAATAACTTATAAAAAAATTTGTGGTTTAAGGCGGTAGTAGTAAAAAAAGCTTTAGTCTATTTGCCGATTTTTGAATGTGGTATATTTATGGAAAAAAAAGTGGGTTAAAATGAAAATAGTAACAGTTAACATTCCTGAATCATATCTCGACAGTATAGAAAAATTAGTAGGAGAAACAGGACTATATCCATCCAGATCCGAGTTAATAAGAGTAGCTGTTCGGGATTTCCTTCTCAAAGAACTAAAAATGGCTAATAATTTGGTCAAATATAAAGAGGCTGAAATTGAGGAATTTGATGATGAGAATTACGTAAGGGTACCAATTGAGAAATTAAATGACAAAGATGAACCAGTACGTGAATTTAAGACATACAAAATTATTAAACGATTAGAATATTAAATTTTTTTTATAATCTACTCTTTATTTTAGTGATGAGTTGGTAAGAAAAATTTTTTTCTTTTTTTTCTTTAATTCTAAGCTTTCTCTAATTTTCTCATTTAAGTAAAAAATAAATACAATTAAAATAATATTAATAAATCTACTATAAAAGATTAGAGGTAGTTTTTATTTCTGACAAATCTAAAAGCTCAGATCATTACAGTCCAAAATTTATGGAGTGGGGTGTTATTAATAAGGAAAACTTTGAAAATAAAACAACTTATGATGTTCCGATTAAGAGATGGGATCCATTATCTTTAGTTAGGATACGGAGCGAAGATTTTGGTTTAAGAAAGGAAAGGACAAGATATTATGGCCGTTATTCTTATATCAGTCCCATTAGAGGCACCCGTCCTAAAGGTTTTAAGACAATAGAAGAAGAAAAAGAACTCTATGATTGTTCAAAGAAAATTGTGGGTAAACATAAAGATGTATTTTCCTCGGTAGTTGAAGGAAAAATAGTATATGATGATTGGGGTATGCCTTTAGGAGATGGATTTACATTAATTATCACTCAAGATGAAATAAGACGGGATAATCCTTTTTCAGAAACACCGCATCGAATAGACAAAATCTCTAATACAACGAACGCATTAACATTGATAAATAGATATCCAGCAATGGCAAGAATTATTGATCCAGACATAGAGAGTACGATCCAACAAAAACTTCCCCCTCATCTAAAATTATCAAGAGGCATAAATTTAGTAACCGTTTCTAGAAATTTCTATCCTTCTTTATGTTTTAATTTAATACCAGAGGAAGTTTTAGCAGGTATTTTTCTTTCAATGAAATCAGCAATTCTTTATTGTATCGAGGAAGCCATTAATAAAGATTATTATGATATTCCTGTTATGCCTTTTTTCAATATTGGAACCAAAGTTGGAGGTTCACAGCCGAGGATACATAGTCAAATTTATATAGATTTAAATATGGATGGACATGGAAGTAGATTAGAAGGGTATCTTGAAGCATTTAAAGAAATGGGGAGTAAATGTCATCTGTGCCAAACCACTCATGGAGGTACGGACAGGATTATATTAGAGACTGATTTTTGGACTTTTTACACAACAGGAAGCCCTGTAAGGAATTATCATATAAGATTTCATCCAAATGAACATATAAGACGGTTTTCACAATTAAAGGTAAATCAAATTGAAGATTTAGCAAAGATTCTAAAAATGATTTTTCAAGCATTAGATGACATTGAAATTGACAAAAATCGTAATATTTTGTTTAATTGTTGTCCATATGGGTATGATGCTGATTTTCATATGTTTGGTGATATTATACCACATGAAGTAATCGGAGGAGCTGAAATGGCTGATGATATGAGAGTTGCTAGAAAATTACCTCACATAGCAGCATTTGAAATCAAACATGCATTAGAAAATTACTTTCAATAATTAAAGAGATGTAAATCCAAATGAAAAAAAAATTAGAAATTAGTATCTTATTGTTTATTGTTCTAATAATACCAATTCATTATAAAAGTACAATCGAAACTAGATCTTGTAGTTTTGATGATATTAAATCAAATTTAAATTTGTCAGCTAGTGATGTTATAATTTCATCAGTTCCTTATTATTCTCAAATTAAAAATTATTATTGTGGTCCAGCATGTTTAGAGATGGTTTTCGATTATTATGGATCTGATATTATACAACCGGAGATTGCAGATGTGGCGGCAACTGATATTGCGTTTGGAGGGACTTTTACTGATGATATGCGGCGGGCTTCTCATTTCAGTAATTTAAGTACATCTGTAGGCAATGAAATGGTTAATAATATAACAGGTTATACAAATAGAAAAATAGGTTATGCAGCATTTGAAAATTACTTTAGTTCTGCTACGAATTTAATAGATTTAATAGATGCTGGTTATCCTATTATAGTTTTGCAATGGGGTGATGATAGCAAATCATGGGGGCACTTTAGAGTTGTTATAGGATATAACAAAGATGGTGCAATTATTAATAGTTTTATAACTCGCGATCCTTGGTTTCAATCATTTTATAGAATTAATTATGCTACCTTTATGGATTTTTGGTCATATTCTGGTTATTGGGGATTGTTTGTCCATCCCTGGGAGATAACAATCAGTGCACCTACTAAGGTAGTAGTTAATTCAACATTTACACTCTCTGCGAGCGTTGAGTATTTATGTCCATCCTATTTCGATGATAATTCTTATACCGCTTCAATATGTAATGCAACCATCCAATTACCACCAGGTTTTTCACTTTCCCCTGAAGAAAGTCCTTCAAAGAAACTACCAATTGGAGAAATACAAAGTGGAGATACTGAAACTGTTCAATGGAGAATTGTTGCTGAAACGCTAGATACTCAGGGATTCATATCGATTGATGCCAGGGGATTTGTTTCAGGTGAAACTTTCCATCCAACAGTACCTCCTTATTCTTATACTGATTTAATTGGAGGATCTGGGGGAATAACAATTATGATAGTAAAATCACTTCCAAATAATTCCATTCTTATTATAACAACTGCTATTATGATTTCTATTGCTGTTGCTGCTGCTATAGGAATCACGATTTTTTTAATAAAACGCAGAAGTAGTGCAAGGATCCCAGAATAGAATAATATATTTCTAAAAATTAAATAAGAGGTTATTTCTAAAATTTTTTTGATTGTACATTATTTCCCCAAATGAAAACTATATATAATCTTTATAATTTAAATTGAATTACATTTATATCTATTAAATTCGTTACATATATGAAAATTTTCTTGAGGAATATATATTGAAAGAATGGTCTGCGATAATCCTTGCGGGAGGGAAAGGCAAACGATTAATGCCTTTGACCTCACTAATTCCTAAACCTTTAGTTAAAGTTACAAATGTTCCTATGGTCGATTATGCGATTGCACATTTAGTATATGCTAATATAAAACACATAATTCTGGCACTAGCCCATATGGGTAAAGAAATGAAAGAATATATCAATAAAACATGGACAAAAGATAAATTAGGTGATGTTGAGTTAGAATGCGAAATTCAAGATAGCAAGGGTACAGCAGATGCCTATAGACTCTTAACTGATCATCTAGATTCTGAGAAAATTGTAGTTTCAATGGCAGATATTGTAACTAACCTTCCAATGAAACGTTTCATGGACTTTCACTCTGAAAAAGGAGGGATAGCAACAATTTCAATGAAAACTATTGAAAGTCATATTTCTCAATATGGGGTTGTATTATTGGACAAAAATCGGAAGATATACCTCTTTTTAGAAAAACCTGGGCCAATGGAGCTATATTTGAGTAGTATGTCGCAGCGAGAGGATCTCTTTTTACATACAAACGTTGCCAACACAGGTATATATTGTTTTAAAAACCAGATTGGAGATATACTTCATGAAACAGGTTTAATGGACTTTGGTGGGGAAGTGTTTCCCTACTTACTTGAGAATAAGTATGATTTATATGGCTTTGTTGAGAATTATTATTGGATGGATGCAGGAAATTCTACAACCTATTTATGGGCCAATTGGGATCTTTTACGTAAATATGCATGGCCAATTTTACCCAGTGGTGTTGAATATGATGAAATTTTTATAATGGGTATAATAAATTCTGGACAAAATATTGTAATTAAGAAACCTACGTGTTTTGGGGAGTTTGTTCAACTACAAAATCGAGTTAAGATAAAAGAATTAACTGCTATCGGAAGCAACGTTACAATAGGAGAAGATACTGTAATTGAGAAAAGTGTGTTATGGGATGAAATTAAAATTGGTTCGGGTTGTATTATAACTGAAAGTATAATTTGTAATAATTGCGAAATAGGTGATAATGTAATTTTAGAGAAAGCAATTATTGCACCAAATTGTAAAATCAGTGATAATTCTCAAATCAGAAGTAAGACGATAGAACTTGGAACAGAACAATAAATTTTATTGAATAAGAGTTAAGTATTCACTATTTTAATTTATACTTCTATATATTCTGATTTTGTTATTACTTCAACCTTTCCATTCTTAATTGAACATCATTTTCTAATCTGAATCCATCCAAACCTTGTTTATAAATACCAGGTTCGACAGTGAATTCCATCCCATCTTGTATTAATTTTTCTTTCTAATATTTTAATGAATAACCATCAGTCGGTTTGCTAGCTATTATTGGTGAATCATGTACAGTTAAACCAAGACCATGTCCTACAGCATATGGTAAACTATAACCTTCTTTTTTTAGCACATTATCGGCTTCTTCATTAATTTTCCAAAGAGGTACTCCTATATCTATTGCAGCTTCATAAGATTCTATAACTAAATCTCTCATTTTCCGTTGTTCTTCAGAGAGATCTTTAAAACTAATTGGAACTGTTATATCAGAGCAGTAACCTTAAAATTTTGCTCCAAAATCAATTAAAGCCAACCCTTGTAAAGCAAAAACTCTTACAGAATAAAATGTTATTAAAAATTATCATTTTCATATTTTTATGATGTGGAATAATTAAAAATCTAAAAGAAAAAAAAAGTGAATTAAAGTTGAGATTCATCAATTATAGGCATTTCTTCTGAAGCTAAGTTTTTTTGAATATCATCATCAGATAATTCATATTCTTTTAAATTTCCGTTCATAAATTCTTCGTAAGCTAACAAATCAAAAAAACCATGACCACTCAGATTAAATAAGATTACTTTTTTTTCATTGTTTTCTTTAGCTTTTATTGCTTGATCAATCGTTTCTTTTATGGCATGTGCACTTTCTGGAGCAGGAAGTATTCCTTCAGCTTTGGCAAATTGAAGACCAGCACTAATTACTTCTGTTTGATGATGCATTGTAGTTTTAACAATTCTGTTATTATTTAAAATTGAAATAATGGGAGCCATTCCATGGTATCTTAAGCCTCCTGCATGAATTGGGCTAGGAATAAAAGTATGTCCTAAAGTATACATCTTTACTATAGGCCCTCTCATTGCAGAGTCCCCATAATCCCATCTATATTCTCCTTTAGTTACACTTGGACAAGCTCGAGGTTCGACTCCAATTAATTCCATGTCTGGATTCGCTCCAATTAATTTATCTTTGGCAAAAGGAATCATTAAGCCAGCAAAATTGGAACCACCTCCAATGCAACCAATTACTACATCTGCTTTATCAATACCAGCTTTAGCTAGTTGAATTTTTGCTTCTTGGCCTATAATAGTCTGGTGTAATAGTACAAAATTTACTACACTTCCAAGAGAATATTTTGTTTTTTCACTTGCCATACTATGTTCTAATGCTTCAGATATAGCGATTCCTAAACTCCCTGGATGTTCTTGATCTTTTTCTAAAAATTTTTTTCCAGAATCAGTTAGATCGGAAGGACTTGCATATACTTCAGCATTAAAAGCTCTCATTAATATTTTTCTTCCTGGTTTTTGAAAATAACTTGCTCTTACCATATATACTGTACATTTTAGATTATAGAGATTACATCCATATGCTAAGGCGGAACCCCATTGTCCAGCACCTGTTTCGGTAACCAATTCTTCTGTTCCTTCTTTTTTTGCATAATATGCTTGGGTTATAGCAGTATTAGGTTTATGTGACCCTGTAGGAGAACACGATTCATTTTTATAAAAAATTTTTATCTTATCTCCTTCTATACCTAACTCTTTCTCTAATCCCAATGCACGATGGAGTGGACTTGGTCGATATGTTCTAGCAAAAATTTCCCTTAATTCCTTAGGGATAGGAATAAGTGGTTCTGATGAAACTTCTTGTACCACACACTCCTTAGGAAAAATAGCAAATGCCATTTCCGGTGGAGCCGGTTTTCCATCCATTGGATTTATTAGGGGCGTCATAGGAGAGGGTAAATCTGGTAAAATATTTACCCAATTTTTTGGAATCTCATTAGGTTGTAATAAAATTCTTCCAGTAAAATTATTTAACATATTATTTACCTTTTTTATTTACTTTTTCACATCTTGAGATGTGTATCATTAAAAAATTGGAATTCAATATAATTAATGCCCATTTAGAAAGAGGATTTAATATTTTAAAGGAAAATATTGAAAAGAAAAAATAAATCTAAATAAGAACCGCTGCAGTTGGCTCTATTGCCAACACCAAGGCCACTGCCAAGACAGGATTCTTAGAGCTGCCATAATATTAAATAAAGAGTTATCTGAAAATATTTAGAAATAGTATTATTTTTTCAAATAAAAATCTTTTGAAACTTCCTTGTATTAGTTGAAATATTGCTCTTATCTATAGATATTCTGTAAATGAAAAAAGTAAACAAATTAAAGTAAAAGTACAATCTTCATAATAAAAAACAAAATCAATAAATATTTAATGGTTTTAATGGTCGATTCTAAAGAAGAATTGAAAGAGATAGAAAAGGATTTATTTTATAGTTAACTGTTAAAGAAGGATAGACTCTTAATTACTTGAAGATCCTTCTTTTAGTGCTTTGCTTCTGAGGATCTTTTTCAATGGTTGTCCCTATTAATTTATTTTTTAGGCTTTCAGCTAAGTTACCTAGTTTATTGGCTGTAGCAGAAATTTCTTCCATAGAGGCTGTTTGTTGTTCTGCTGATACACTAATTCCTTCTATAGAGTTAAAAGTGGAATTAATTTTATTAACTACATCACCGATATCTTTATTAGTATCAAGAACAGCTGTTTTTGATTCTTCAGCTAATTTTCGAACCTCATCTGCAACAACCGCAAATCCTCTACCATGTTCACCCGCTCTCCCTGCCTCAATACTGGCATTTAAAGCCAGTAAGTTGGTTTGATCAGCAATATTAGTAACAACTCCAATAACTTTTCTTATATTATTAGTGGCATTTATAGCCTCTTCTGCCTCTTGTGTAATAAGCTGAGTAGAGCTTGCAATCTCTTCTGAGGCAGCGTTTACTTCGCTCGCACTTGCCGCTAATTCAGTAGCTATATTGGAAACATTTACAGACGCATCCGAACTATCTTTTAATATAATAGATATTTTCAATTCCTGTTTCTGAATTATCTTAAGTAAATAATAAATAGCAAAGACAACATAACTAAAGGCACTCAGAATTAATATAACTCTAGGAATAGAATCATTAAAAATTCTATAGGCAAATGCAGTACAGGCAATTGTAATTGATGTCGATAACAAAATATGCAATAAAATCTTAAAACTTATTGAGTTTTTTTTTAATTTGAATTTCCTTTGAAAAGCTATAAATATAGTCGGAAGGATAACGGCTATCATCAAGAAAATTGTTTCGCTGGACATTACATATGCTTCATAAAAAATAATTGTTCACCTTTTAGATATTTTTTTGTGTAATTAAATGTATTATAACACAAATTTTATTTAAATTCATACTTTTAGAAAATTGTTACGCTGATTGGATAGTATATTAGAAATTAAAAAAGAAATATTTGCTATTATTGAATTTCAAATTCAAAAAAAAGGAAATTTATTTGAAGAAAAATAATAATTACTTTTTAGCGAAAGGTTCAAGGTCTATTGCTTCAAATATATCATCGACTGCTTCAATCGATCCTAAGAAATGCCACTCACCCTGTTCGATATTTTGACCAGAACCATATTTTGAAGCCATTTTATAGAGCCTATTGAAATTTTCATAGTGTAAAGCTACTCTATTTTCAGCGTAATCTCTAGCTGACCAAGTAGTTATTAAGAATTGCCAATCACTACTTTCTAAGAGGAGGAGTTCTCGTGCCATCTGCTTTAGGATTTTTATTAGATTAGGATCTTTAGAATCTTTATACTTTGCTATAATTTCTTCACTTTTTGCTTCACATTCGTATATTCTTTCCCATGTCCAAGTTGTCCATTCATTTAACCACACCCAATGAGAACTTGCTTGCCCCCATGACCCCTCAATGACTGAAACAACTTTATTAGGCGGATTATTTTCTACATATATTCGAGAATTTGTCAATTCTACTTCTGGATCATCCTCTATCCATCGGAGTACTCTAGCTAACCACCAATTACCTTCAAACCACCAGTGGCCAAATAATTCCGCATCATAGGGAGCAACTACAATCCCATTTCTTCCATTATTGTTCTTGTAGTCTCTTAAAATATCCTTGATTAGATTTAAATAATGACTTGCATTTTCATCTAGTTTACCAGGTACATCATCTGGCCAATACAGCATTTTCTTTCCTAAATCTAGTTTAGCTTCTGTGACTTTCCAATATCTTAAACCACCTGGATAATGCTTCTTATGAAAATCGAGATATTCAGCACAACCAGGGTACCCATGTTCTCCACTCCATACAACAATTCCTGTTTTTTCATCCCTAGTAAAAAATCCAACAGGACCGGGAGTCTTGGGATCAGTAGACACTAAATAGGGTTCATATTGGGATTTCTCAAAAGAAGTTGGGATTTCTTCGTATTGGGATTCAAATTGCTTCCAGAGTTCGGCAAGCAATGGAAATCGAGCCGCATAGACGCCTTGTGATTTTCCACCTAATAGTAATGCCGTATCAATAAAAAAGTATTTTAAACCATTTTTTGCAAGAAAATATTCTACACCAGGTCTTTCATATTCTTCGTTGGTAATTGGATTTTTCCATCGATATCCGGGACGATAAGCACATTCAGGTAACCAAGCACCGGTAGGACTTCTCCCAAAATGTCTTTTATAATTATCAACTGCAGTTTTAAATTGGGCATCAATGGAAGTATCTTTAGAAAGTAATGGTGAATATCCATGAGTTGCTCCGCAAGTAATAATATCTACAAGGCCCATATCTTGTAGGTTTTTAAATGCACCTACAATATCCTTATTATATCTATTTGTAAAATTATCACGTATTCTATCATAAAATTCTTGCCACCATTTTGTCAGATTGATTCTTCCGGCTTCATATCTATTCTCTGTAAAATCTTTAAAATCGTACAATGCAGCATTATATTTTTCTTCTAAATAACCTAAAAATCCTTCAGTGAATTTAGGATTACGGAGCATTTCACATAGTATTGGTGTGAGACCAACTGTTAACTTTGGATGATATCCGTCGTCAACTAATTTATATAACTCTATAAGAATGGGGATATATGTCTCCGCAGCTGCTTCATTAACCCAATCCATACCATGGGGCCATATTCCGTATAAAGTGATAAGTTCACATTATTCTCCGTGACCAAGCACCCAAGGAAGGTGAGAATGAAGGACTAAATTGAAAGATCCTAAAATTTCAGTCATAATTCATTACAATCTCTTATGAAAGTATAATTGATCGAAAATTGCTATTGTTATATAATTTTTCATATATTAAATATTAAAGAGAATCTTAAATAATTAAAAATCGTTAAAGTTATATATTCTTATTTAGCTTTTTATCATATAAGTTTTCCAATTGAAATAATATCGAGAATTTGAAAAAGTAGTTATTAATGATTCATAATCCAATAAAAAACCTTAATGAGTTAAAAAAGAACGGTAGAATCATTGGTAAGGCAAACTACGTTTTTACACCAGAGATTTCAAGCTCAATAGGGTCCATTCACGGTAGTTTATTCAAGCAAGGAGAATCAATTGTTATGGGAAGAGATTATCATAATGATAGTCGGATGTTGAAAAGAGCCTACACATCAGGTATGATGTCTACTGGTATAAATCTTTTAAATCTATCAGATTGTACATTCCCATTATTACAATTTACTATAAGACGATTTGGAGCGAGTGGGGGTTTTTATTTCTCAGGAGGCCATTTATATAGCGAAGATGTAGGAATACGTTTCTTGGATGCAGGAGGAATTGAATTAGCACAATCGGAACTTCAAAGAATAATTGAATCATACAATAACTATCCGGAACATGTCAGAAGAGTTGATCCTAATGAAATAGGACAAATAACCGCAATACCACAAACTTCAGATATCTACATTAAATCTCTTCAACAATTTGTTGATAAAAAAAAGATTAAAGCTGCGAAATTAAAGATAGTGGTTGATTGTTCCTATGGGCCAACTGGAAAAATAACTCCTCTTCTAATGAATGATATTGGTATTGAAGTAATTGCTTTAAATACACATTATCGCGAAAGATCTTCAAGCCCTGTACCTAGCATTAATACAATAAGAAACACCGCTGATATTGTTAAAGCATCAAATAGCCATGTTGGTGTTTGTTTTGATGTAGATGGCTCAAGAATATTAATAATAGATGAGAATGGTTTGGAAATAAGCTTTGAAGATTTATTAATGCTTTTTATTTCCTTTGATAAAAGAATTCAAAAATCTAAAGGGAATACAATTATTACAACACCCTCAATTTCCCCTGTAGTAAAGAAATTTATTGAAGATAATAATTATCCTATAAAGGAAGTAGAGAATTACCCCGGGGAGATTTCAAGGCAAATAAGGGAAGAGAGAGCATGTTTTGCAGCCGCAGATACTTTAAAGTTTTATTTCAGTGAATATGCCCCCTTTTCTGATGGTAATTTTATTCTACTTAAGGTTCTTGAAATTATGACTGCTCAAGATGATCTTCTCAGCTCATTAACTAGAGGATTTCCCAAGGGTATAAAGATTAATAAAACTATTGCCGTCTCATCGGAATTAATTAAAAATATTCACAATCGTTTAAGAGAAGTAGCAGATCAAAATGGTTACAAATACCAGGATATCATAAATGAATTAAAAATCATAGAAGATGATGCATACGTAATTATAAAAGTAGCATTATATAGAAATGCAATTCTTCTTTCTGCTGAATCAAAAGATAAAGACAAAGCACAAAAAATGATCCTCAACATGGAAAAAGTGATATCAGAACTATAAAAATTTGATTTTTTCTTTCTAATATCGAGTTAGGGTTTAAAATAAATAGAATAAATTATATTATAATATTATAAAATATCTTACAATCCAAAAAAAGTGATAAAAACATGGCATTTGACATTCCTAATATAATAATCTTGATAACTTTGTTTATTATCTTCATGATATTTCTAGTTTTTGATTTATTTGGTAGGAATGAGAAATACGGTTATTTAGCTTACCCAATTGCAGTAATACCTGTTAATTACTTTTGGGGCATGGGCGGGGATCCACTCTTTGCTTATATCATTCTATTTTTATTGTGGATAGCAGCAATATTAAGAGATACAATAAGTATATATCGGAAAAAAGAAAAAGAAATTAATGAGATATTAATGTACTTAGCTATAAGCATTTTAATACAATTGATTATTAGCGCTATTATACCAGAAGCAAATTCTTCTCTACAATCTACTGTAGTAAAGTACTGGTTTTTCTGGTTACCTAATGTACATTCAGTTATTTTTAATCCAGGAGTTGTTGTAGCTTTCAGAATTACTGCAACTATTTTGATTTTCTTGGTTATCGTCCCTTTAATATTAGACATTAAAGACGAGGAAGTACCCTTACCAATTATTATTATATTTGTAGTGATATTCCTTGCTCCATTTCTCTATTTAAGTTATATATGGTTACCAGATCCGGCGGGTTTCTGGACATTAACCTTCCTATTCTTAGTTGTGTTATTTCTGGTATTACTTCTTATTACTAGAAGTGGTAAGGAGACAAAGTAAAAGAGAAATTTTTTATTCTTCTATTAAATTTTTATTATTATTTTTATATTTATTTCATGATAAAATATCAAAATTTATCTGGAATTCAAATAATAGTTTACACTTAATATTATATAATGGCAAAAAAAAAAGTAGAGTCTGAGGAGCCAAACAGTAAAGAAGTTTCTAAGTCAGAATCCTCTTATACATTAAAAGATCTCCCAGGTGTAGGAGAAGCAACTGTGAAAAAATTGAGTGAAGCTGGCATCTTATCTATCAGAACTCTTGCTTTATTTCCATTGAACAAATTAATGGATGAAGCAGGTATAGGTGAAAAAACTGCTGAAAAAATTATAAAGATCGCTCAAGACATCGAAAAAATGGGATTTAAATCAGCTGATATTATATGGGAAAAAAGAAAGTCCTTACACAAGTTAACAACTGGTAGTCAAAATTTAGATGATTTATTAATAGGCGGGATAGAGCCAGGAGCAGTAACAGAACTTTTTGGTGAATATAGAACTGGTAAAACACAAATAGCCCATCAATTATGTGTAAATGTCCAGCTTTCTTATGAGCAAGGAGGATTAGAAGGTGGAGCGCTATATATAGACACTGAAGGGACTTTTAGGCCGGAAAGAATTATTCAAATGGCACTTGCGAAAGATTTAGATTATAATTCGATCCTGAAAAACATCACTGTTGGAAGGGCATATAATAGCAATCACCAAATTTTATTAGCTAAAGAAGCTCCAAAAATAATAGATGAAAAAAAGATTAAACTAATTATTGTGGATTCTCTTATAGGGCACTTTCGAAGTGAATATATAGGGAGAGGCACTTTAGCAGAACGTCAACAAATTATAAATACACACATACATGATTTATTAAGATTAACCGAAACTTATGACGAGTTAGCAGTTGTTTTTACAAATCAAGTATCGGCCAGACCAGATGTTTTTTATGGTAATCCATTAACACACACGGGAGGACATGTCGTAGCTCATGGAGCAACAATAAGGATCTTTCTACGAAAAGGCAAAAGTGAACAGCGAATTGCTAAAGTCGTTGATGCTCCTCACATTCCTGAAAGTGATGCTATATTTTCTATTACTGAAGATGGCATAACAGATTAAGTTTGAGAAAATGTTAATAATCAAAATTAGTGTTTATTTCAATTCCTTTTTTTAGAGATTCTGAAATGATACAATATTGTTTAAACATTTTCTGACATTGATCTGCTCTTTTACGCATTTCTGGACTATCAATCTTAGGCCTTAATTGTATGTCTATTTTATTTATCCTCCACAATCCATTTTCATTCCTCTTACTAGTAATAAATGCTTTTCCTTCAAAGTCAGACAATGAATAATTTTTTTTCTGTAAACAAAATGCATAGCTAGCAGCTAAACACCCTAAAACCGATAATGCCAACAGTTTCGAAGGATTTGGTCCAATTTTATCTATTGATTTCTTATGTTGTTCATCAATAAATAAGTCATTCATATTAAGTTGCCCCAGATCGCATTTAAATAGCAGATCTTCTTCTAATCTTATGCCAACTTCAGATTTATGCTCATCTGGCAAATTTAATTCACCTTTATTAAAAAAAATAAGAAAATTATAGTTTTAGATTAACATTAACTTCCACACCGGTACGAACGCTTTGAGTTACAATACAATATTGCTCAAAAAAACTTACACCATCTTTTGTTTCTTTTAAGCATTGTTTTGCTCTTTTAAGAGTTTCCGGATCTTGTATTTTTGGTTCAATCTTTACATCAATCTTTTTCACTCTCCAGAAACCTTTTTCATTCCGTGCTATTGTAACTTCTGCTTCACTTTTAAAATCATCCACTTTGAAATTTCTTTTCTTTAAACAGAAAATAAAACTAGCACTTAAACATCCTAAAACTCCCAAAGCTAGCATTCTTGATGGATTTGGTCCTAACATATCAACTTCTTCATGATGTTCTTCGTCAATATAACAATCTTTAACTTTCATATTCCCTAAATCGCATTTAAATATCATTTGCGAATCTATATCAGCTAATTTTATACCAACTTTAGTTTTTAATTCATCTGAAATAATAATCCCTCATCTATATTGTTTAAAGAGAATCCTATTTATTAGAAGCCATATTTTTAAAAATAGAGAATAATTTTTCTTTTTTTACTTTATTATCTCTAACATTTTTGAGTAATTCATTAATTTTAGTTAACTCTACTTGATAATATTTTAAATCTTCTTTAATTTCCGATTGGATAATTGATAATTGAACAGAATCATCTATCTTACAGGCATTTCTAACAAATTTAAGGCATTGGTTAATTCTTGAATAGATTAACTCATCTTTTAATTGTTTATCAACTATGATATTAATTTTTTTAATTAATAAACCTCCAGTTTCATTTTTTATAGTTTGTATTTGAACATGGGGGAATTCTAATTCCTTTCTGTTATTTCTCAAGCAATTTACTAAAGAAGCGTTTAAACAATTAATAAATGTTTTATCGGATAGTATAGAGGTAGTTACTGATAATGTGTCTATATCTAATTCACCTACCTCTTCAAGAATACAGTTAAACAGATTAGTATCATTTAAATTGCATTCAAAAACATTTAACTCATTTTCATTCATAAGAATCAGTTGATTCTATAATTTTTTTTAAACTATTTTACACTAATTAATGTAATTTCTTACAAAAATCTTTTATCTTTCAATTATAATTTTGTATCTCTGTGGTTTTTTTCAATTTTTTTAAGAGTAAAGTGACGATATAGGTGAAAAAATAACCAAATAAAATATAGGAAAATCATTAAAAAATATTCTAAAGCAAAAATTACAATAAATATAACCATTAAAACGAAAATTATAAATTCTATTCCTAAGCATATTTTATTACTGTAATACTTTTCATCAAAAAATGACGCTGGTAACTTATACTCAGCTAGATACTGAGATAAATTTTCAAATTCTTCTTTTGAAATCAAGAATTTAAAACCAACTTGCTTTTTCTGAAAGTAAAAAAAATTTGTACCCCAATCAAGAGTATCGATAAAAATATGAATAGAATAACTAAAACCACTGAGGATTAACGGAGGCAAGAAAAATATATATCCAATTATAATTATCACTATACTTGGAATTATTGAATGAGTAATTAATAATCTATGATTATGATCTTTAGCATATTTATTGAAAAAAACATCAAAGTCGCAAATAAATGAAAAAAGTACAATAAGTATAAATTCTAGCAGAGTAAAGTTAAAAAAAATATTTAAAATCGAGGCAAAAATAAGACCGACGGCAAAATGAAAATTAATATGCATATAACTAACTTTTAGTCTAATTTATATATATTTTTTTGTTGATTCTTTTTATAACTTCTTTTTTTGATACAAAACCATTAGGCCCTTTTTTTTCAATTAAAAATGAAGCAGCTGCGGATGCTAAACAAGCTGCCCTTTTAATTGATTCCCATGATTTATCTGAATGAATAAATTCGTACAAGAATATCGAAAAATAAACATCACCAGCACCAGTTTCATCTATAACTTTTTTGGACTTAAATGCAGGAATATACAACATCTTCTCTCCTTTTTTAGTAAGCATCGATCCATTTTCCCCTAAAGTTATGATATAAATTCCATAATTATCATATTTATTGCAGTGAATCATAACTTTTTCAGAATCATTACATTCCCTAGCAAGTAAATTCATTTCTTCTTCTGATCCCTTTAAAATCAACCTATCTCCAATTAAATCAATAATTTTTTCGATTTTAGAGATGATTTGCTTATCATAAATATAAGAGACATTACCATGGTCATCAATTTTTCTAAGAAAACCTTGTAAATCAATACCAATGAAAGCATCGGGAAATTTTTTTAAAATTTGAGATACATATTCATATGAGATTTCATTACATAATGGAACAAGCACTATTACTTCAGGAGGATTGTTAAGATACTCTATTGGAATATCATTAAAATTAAGGTTAGGACTTTTGGATCTAAGAGTTAAGTTCCGTGTATGATTAAAATAATCTAATACAAAATTTGTATTTTTTACTTGAGAATACTTAATTCCTCTTAAATCAATATTTTTGTTCTTAATTTTTTCTAATAGTGAGTTATTAAAATTTAGTTTTCCAATGTGTGAAATTATGCCAATTTTAGCATCTTGAGTATATTTACTTAATGCTAAGGAACAGTATGACACACTTCCTCCAAGACTAGGTTTGTTTAAGCGTTTAAATCTTATTATATTATCGATAGCGAAATGGCCTGCAAATATAATAGAGGGATGGTTTTTATTTAGATTATTCATTTATGAGGATTTTAATTCTTCGATAATTTTATTCTTTTCCTCAATTGTTATTTTTAATTTATTAATTTTATTTTGTAAATCTTCTACTAAACTGGTCATTGGGCCCTTTGATATTGATGGCTGAGTTTGTTCAGATGATTTCAATTCCACAATCAAAAGATCTTTTTCTTTTATCTGTTCCTGAAGATTGTTAATTTTCTCGCTGATTTGAGGTTCTTCCTTCTGTTTGATTTTCAAAGATTCTTGTAATTCTAATATTTCATTTTTTAACGATTCATTTTCTTTTTTAATTTTTTTCATTTCCTCTGGTTCTAATTGAAAACCTCCACTTTCAAGTGCTTTATTTAACTCCTCCTTTTCCTTGGACAATCTTTCTATGTGTTTCTTGTATTTATTTAAATCTTGTTGAAGATCTTGGCATAATCTTTCAAGAGTTTCAGTTGATGGCTGGGTGGATTGAGGTCTAATTACCGATGGTGTAGGTTGCTCCACAGGGACAACATAATCAATGGGTAATGATTTCAGCTTTTCGACTAATTGTTGATTTAAAGCTTCATTTTCTTCAGTTAGAACATTAACTTTTTTTTCTAATTCCTCATATTGACTCTTTTTTTTTGCTAATTCGGATTTCAAGTCATTTATCAAAGTGATATTTACTTCAGAATCCATTGGAGGAACGCCGACCTTCGATTTTAAAGAGGCGTCTAATTTGGTTTGTAATTCAATTTTCTCATTATTTCTTGCTCTTAATTCTACTTCTTTTTCTGCTAACCTTTTTTCTAACTCTATTACTTTATTATTAAGAGATATATTCTTTTGTTGAAGATCACTAATATTTGTTACATCACTTATTCCTCCATGTGTTAATTGTGCTCTTAACCTCTCATTTTCTTCAAGAGTACTCTTAATAACTTTTTCAGTTCTACTAATTAAATCTATATTATCTTTAATCTTATTTCTTAATAGCTCATTTTCTTGTTCTACCTCCTTTATTCTCTCTAAAGTTTCTCCGATGGCACTAGGTTTATCACCTTCTTTTTCCATTTTCTTCTTCCATAAACTAATGAAATCATCTACTTTTTCATTTTCTTCCGGCATTTTTTTCAAAACCTTTTTATGTTCTAACTTTTGAATAATTAATTTAGTTTATTTCAATATTATTCCAGAAAAATATCCAACACAATAACCACTAATATTTCCAGTTCTTTCAGAACTTGTATAATATTTTAATAATTTTCCCTCATTTGCATTTAAATTCTTACATATCATCATTAAAGAACTTATAGTTTGAGGTCCACAAACTGTTGTTCTTGATGCAGCTTCAAATGTAATTTTAGGTTCACCTTTGACAAAGGCATCAATCACTTGATGATCTTTTTCCTTGAATTTTTCTAATTGTTTGGAATCGTATACTTCTTTATGGGTCATGTCAGAAGAAGCAACAATTACTACATCCTTATCATATGATTCAATTGCTTTAGCAATATCGGTTGATATTTTATTCAAGACATTAAAATCTTTATTAGAGATTATTATTGGTATAAATTCGACATCTTTATCCTGAGCGCAATATTTAATAAACGGTAATTGGACTTCAATATTATGTTCTCGTCCAAAGGGAAAACCCATAAATGCAGACTCGTCTTTCTTTATGATTTCACTATTTTCAAGAATCTTTTTTGATAATTCTTTATCAATTTTAATATTACCTAAGGGAGTTTCCCATTCTCCCTCATCCATCAAAGCTATTTTCCCGTAACCAACATGATCCGTACCTAAAACAATAATAGTATCCGGGATTTTCTCTTTAAATAAATTTAAATATGTAAATGCAGCACAACATCCAGAATAGACATATCCTGCATGAGGAGAAACCCCACCAATAATAGATCTTTGTTCTTGGTTTAGAGTTTTTGGTTCTTCTCCAGGTCCAAAAGTCTTATTCACAAATGATTCTTTTATTATATTAATTAGGTCTTGTTTATGTCCTGGATAAAAACTACCAGCCACAGCAGCTTTACGGATAACCATTTTTTTACCTTTATCATTTTTTAATTATATTGCTAAAATTATTAATGTTGAAATTTATATAATATCATCTGATTAATGTAAAATTGAAAGATTTATTAAGTCATTTTTAATACCTCCTAGTGATGAACCAAGTAAAGGATGAACAAATCTCTCTTGATGACATTGAAGTACCAGATAAAATCCCTACAAAATTCATAAATTCAAGAGTGATTGTTTTCAATCCTCTATATGCATCCTATTTATATGTGAAGAAAGGATTTTTTGGTTCTCCATTAGGAATCCATAAACCCAGATTAGAATATTTTTCCAAACCAAGTGAATTGTCATTAATAGAAGCGTATTATCTCTTGGAAAAAGATGAAATTACTATCTTCGATGTAAAAGAAAATAATTATTTAGAACCGGAGAAATTCCATGAGATTGCTAAGAAAATACATCATAAATTTGAGGAAAAATATATTATTTACAAGGATTTAAGAGAAAAAGGATATATCCCTAGACCAGGGTTAAAATTTGGAGCAGATTTCGTTGTATACAAAAAGGGACCGGGACTTGAACATTCTCTTTTCATGGTTCATGTTTTACCGCATGATTCAGAACTTTCAGCTGTGGATATGGTCAGAGCTGGACGTTTAGCAACATCTGTAAGAAAAAAATTTGTAATTGCTAATCCACTCACTTGTAGCTACTACTTTTTTGAGTGGTTTAAACCTTGATAATTTTATAAAGAATTTTATTAATTAATTTTAGCTTTCTCCCTTTTCAAGCTTTTAAATTTAATTTCAGCTTTATTCTTCTCCAATCGAAAATCACTAATTTTGACTGTTGAATATTTAGTACCAGTTGGATAAGTATTTCTTTCAATTAATATATAAACAAAAACTGTGAGAACTGATAAAGTAGTAATCGTTATAACTATTATAAGTACAAGGAGCACTATAGAAAATGTCCTACCTCTGGAATTTTTAAAAAAAAATAGAGAGCTTATCTCTCTTTTGGTTAATCCTAATTCCTTTCCAATTTTATATATCCTAAAAATAGTATCTATCATTTCTATAAACACTCACCTCTCAAATTCAGATTTTATATATTTAAGATTTTCGAATAAAAATTTTTATATTTTGATAAAATAGAATCCATTTTTCCTTTTGTTTTTAACATTTGGGAATTAAAATGAAGATCCTCTATTGATCGTAAACAATAAGGTGAATTATCTGATTTTATAGCAGATCTAGTCCCTAAACAACCTCCTTTGCATTCATTCACCATATCGCAACTTTTACAATATCCGTGTAAACTCTCCTTTGTAAAATTTCGATTATAGTTAAAGGCTTGAGGGTTAGATAAAATTTGTTTTAGAGGTTGATTCCGTATATTTCCTTCAATAAATTTATCTGAAAGAGTTAAGCAACCTTTAATATTTCCATTGCTTTGAATACCTAGTACAGAATATCCAGCTTGACAACCAATCCATGGTGCTAATCCTAAATTCGGTATAAATCTTGAAAAATAACCAAAACAATGAGCTCCAATTACAGGAAGTCTTCGATAGGAATATTTTTTCACATTGATTGCTATAAACATTGCTAATGCATAATATTCTTCCCTTGAAATCATTAAATCTTTAGGAAATCGTCCAATTGGGACTGCCAATTGAATTTGCCATGACATATTTCGGTCTAAAATTAAATTTTTAATTAAATCTACTTCCTTTAAGTTCTTTTTATTAACTGCAGTTATTATTGAAACAGGAAGTTTTTCTTTTTTTAAAATTTTCATTGCATTTAGAGTTTTATCATAGGCACCTTTAATTCCTCTAAGATAATCATGTGTTTCGGGAGTTCCACCGTCTAGACTTAAAGATACACAATCTACATTTAGTTTTTTTAATTTTTGAATATGATTAAGAACATTTAATCCATTTGTAACAATTGATAAATCCATTTTATATTTCTTAACTTCTTTCGCAATTGAATACCAATCCTCTCGAATTAAAGGTTCTCCCCCCATTAATGCTACACCTTTATACCCACATGAATGTAACTCATTAACTAATTTTAATGATTCCTCAGTAGTTAATTCGTCTGAACGAGCACTACCGGCTCTAGATCCACAATGAATACATTTGCTATTACATTTTAGAGTAATTTCCCACACAGCACAGGAGTTTTTAATTCTACGGGTTAAAAGTGTTATTAAACTTGGCATTGACGTTTTAGGATTTCATTATTGAAATATAAAATTGAATAAATTTCTTTAAAAACTTTTATATTTAAAATTGGCCATTTCATAATATAATCTTGGTGAATATTACATTAACTAATTTTTAATTAATAGAATGATATTTATCAAGGTTTAAGATAGGATTAAAGTTCATTAATTTTTTTGTTGGCTTCTTTACATAACTTATTTCTGAAGTAATATCCTTCCGAATCATCTTTTTATTCTTTATTTTGCTAATTTTTAATAACCTTAACGTTCTCTTATAAATTTTTAGTGCATTTGCTTTTAAATTTAATTTAACAAGCACTTTTGCCAAATTCCAATAATAAATGAAATCATCCCTGAATAATTGAATGGACTCTAAAAATTTCCCTTTAGCAATTTCATAATTTTGTTTATAAAATTCTTTTATTCCCTGATAAAAATATTCTTGGGATTTTTTTTGAATTAGAGTAAAAGTGAAGAAAAATAACTCATTCGATGTATTACTCTTTGAGAGCTCCTTTAGATGAGTTAATTGATTCTTCTTTTCATTTCTATAAAATAATAACTTCTCTATTATCGTTTCGCCAAATGACTTTATCGATAAGAACGCCAACTTTTGAGTTCCAGGTATTGTAGGCAGCTTTTTTAGAGAATTAAGCAAGATATTAGGTAGGTTGTATTCTATTATATATTCTACTATTTCATTAAAGTATTTTATCTCAAAACTCGAAAGATAATTCAAATTCTCAATCGTATTAAGAAAAATTTTAGCTACTTGAGGAAATTTTAGTAGAATAGTCTTGAAAATTTCAATGATAATTACTTTATCTCTCTTTCCTTCAAACTCTTTTACCTTAACTAAAATAAAAGTAATTAATTCCTCCATTTCTTTTATTAGAAAAGAGTTTTTAAAATCTACAATGTCTTCTAATAAAATTTTTTTTCGAATATGTGTAATGATTTGAAAGAGATTCGATTTCGAAGGTTTTTTACACTCAATCCTTAGTGTGGGTATTGATTCTGGATTATAATATTTCTTCTCATTTATATCAATAAATCCTATTTTTATAAGCATTTCAGTTAACAATTTTGGAGGATAACATAATTTATGTTGAAGACCTTCATGAGGGATACCAAATACCCAACCTAATATTTCTTTTTGTTGTTCATAGTCTCCGTGTAAGTATGATTGGAAAGCTTTTTCGATATCAGGAGTTTCTATTATTAGAATTCCATTATTCTGTAAAACCCTGAAAAATTCACTTAAAACGTAAAGAGCCTCGAAAAAACCTATATGCTCAATGAATTGAATTGCTTTAACCTCTTCACAAGAATTATCAGGAAATGAGAGATTTGTAGCAGATATTTTTTGATCTGCTAATATACCCTCATATAAATCAATATTACAATAATCTGATTCATATCTTTTTCCAGAACCAACGTTTAACTTCATTTTTTATGTTTAAAATCATTTATTTTAACTGTTGAATATAAGGTTCCACTTGGATAAACAGATCTTGACCCAACAACTACAACAACAATGACGACAACCGCTATTAAAGCTAATATAAATATCAATAAAAGCTTAAATAACAAAGATCGATTCCCTGAAAATATAAATGTTTTGTTAATTTCGCTACTCTTCAATCCTAACTCTTTTCCAATCTTATAAAATTGAGTTATTTCTTTAAACACGTTGTAAATTTCACCTTTTAAACAAATAATTATACTATATTGTTGGTTATTATAATAACATATAAAAACTTAAAGGTGCAGTTATAGAACAATATAGAATATTCTTAAATTTAAGTGATTAACTTTAATTTTTCCTTAAAGAGTTAATTCATTCATATAATGGGTTATTTATAGAGCATATTGTTTTATTTTCTTCATAATATTATCTTTAATTTCTTCGATCTGGTGAAAGGCTTCATTAGGTACTGTTTGATTTATTCGCAAAATTGAGTTTATTAGGTCTAACCCTAAAACATCTTCTATATTTATTTTTCGTTCTAGTAGAATTTTTCCCTCCTTATAGATTAAAAGTATAATTTTGATCATCCCTAATAATTTCTTAATATTTGTGAAATTATCAATCTCATTGTAAGCATTTTGGATTAGAAAACCATTTTTTATCATGTTGGTAATAAAAAGTATTAATTGTTGATCTTCAGGTAAATTTTTTTGTCCTACTAACTGAATGATATGTTTCAAATCTTGTTCTTTTGATAGAATCTCGTTCATTTGGTTTCTACACTCGGACCAGTCAAGATCAATCTCAGGCCAATCAATATCTCTTTCAAACCACCATTCTGTTATAAATTGGGGATAATTAGAATATGAATTTAGCCAATTAATAGCAGGGTAATGTTTTAGATAAGCTAAATTAGGATCTAATGCCCAAAAACCTTGAACTAAACGTTTTGTTGTAGAAGTTACCGGTTCACTAAAGTCACCTGCTGGAGGAGAAATAGTACTAACAATTGAAATTGAACCTTTTCTTTCATTTCCTAGATGATCTTTTCCTATGGTATTAACAACTCCTGCTCTTTCATAAAAACTTGATAATTTAGATGGTAGATAAGCAGGATAACCTTCTTCTGCTGGCATTTCCTCTAGTAATCCAGAAATTTCTCTTAAGGATTCTGCCCATCTTGATGTACTATCTGCGAGAACTAAAACATTATACCCCATATCTCGAAAATATTCTGCTATGGTAACTCCTGAAAATAGACTAGCTTCTCGAGCAGACACAGGCATATTGGATGTGTTAACAATAAGTATTACTCTGTCTAATATGGGTTTACCACTCCTAGGATTTACTGTTTCTGAAATTTGTTTCATAATATTTGCAATTTCATTACCAGGTTCACCACATCCGATATACACACAAACGTCTACATCACTCCATTTAGCTAAGGATTGTATTATAACGGTTTTACCCGTTCCAAAGCCTCCTGGGATTGCTGTAGTTCCTCCTTTAACTATTGGAAATAATAAATCAATAATTCTTATACCTGTAATTAAGGGTTCCTGAGGATTTTCTTTTCTTTTAAAAGGGCGATTTTTAGTAATTGGCCATTTT
This sequence comes from Candidatus Hermodarchaeota archaeon, assembly GCA_048885705.1. Taxonomy (GTDB): domain Archaea; phylum Asgardarchaeota; class Lokiarchaeia; order Sigyniarchaeales; family SOKP01; genus Loki-b32. The sequence goes on from JBHLLJ010000003.1 coordinate 51,393, forward strand.
TGCAACATAGAAAAAGATTCTTCTTTATGCATGTTTTTGATCTTAAAAATCTCATCAATAATAGTATAATCTCCTTCATGTGCAATAAATGATATTTTTCCTGAAATAAAAGGGGGGACCATAATTTTATGATCAATTAATGCAGTTTCTTGAACAGTACCAATAATGTCTCCCTCGTTAACCTCCTCATTAACTTTTTTTAAAGGTATGAAATGCCATTTTCTAGTCCTCGATAAACAAGGATAATTAACTCCTCTCACTAATTCTCCAGTAGAATAATGAGTAAATACTTTACCTAATGGTCTTTGTATCCCATCAAAAACCTTCCCAAGAATTCCAGGTGCTAATTCCATGGATAAAGGTTCGTTCAAACTAATAACTTTTTCATTCAATTTTAAGGATATAGTATTTTCAAAACATTGAGCCACAACATGATTAGAAAAAATTTGAATTATTGTTCCTAGAATATTATGTTTGGGAATATTAATTAAATCATAAAGACGTACATGATTCTCTAACCCCTTAACTTTAATAAGAGATCCTATAATTGAAGAAATATATCCATATTTTATTTCGCTTTCTATCATCTTTTTTGCACAAACCATATATTTTATTGTAAAATAACCTCATTACAGAATGGGCACTTTTTAACAAAGTTAGGCACAGTATTTCCACAATTCTTACATTTGTTTATTATAGATTTGCGGTAGTTGAAATCCAAATTCATAGGTTTAGGAATTTTTGATTCTAGCTGATTATGTTCCTTTTGTTTCAGATTATTGTTTCTTTCTCCACTTTTTTTATTTGAAAACATCCGAGAATAAAGAGTCCTCTTTTTTGGTCTTAAAAAAGGACCAATAGTAGCTAAAAATATAAAAATCAATAAGATTGAAACAATTAAAGGATTCAAACCAAAATTAACTAAAAGATAATACAAATAAATAAAGAGAGCTAAATAAATCGTTAAACCAATTAATTTTAATGCGGTTTTTTTACTTGATTTTTGATTTTTTTTTTCTGACACCATAAATTACAGATTTTGGTTTTACTTTTAAATATTCAAATCATTTAAATTCTTTAATAATATAACTCTTAGCTTTATCAATCTCTTCTTTTACAGATTTAATCTCGATTTCTTTATCAATCTCTTCAGAAATTATGTCTCTATCGAGTTCTCTGGTAAATGATATAAATGAATAATTGTCATCAAGATAGAATGGAAAATATTCAATACCAGATCCTTGAAAGAATTTGAAAAAGAATTCATAATAATGCAATCTCATAGTATTTATAAAGACAAGCAAGCCTTCTATGAGAATCACGACCATATTTCCAAATATAGCTCCGATTAGGTTTAAGATATCAAATCCAATCCCTACTCCTTGAATTAAGTTTCCCATTTGATTTATAGCAAATAGTAAAGCAATATGAGCTAATGCCAAGGCTAACAATCTAATGTAAGATAACACATTACTCATCACTGATAATAAAGTATCAAAAGTTTCAATTGATCCCTCACCTATTAAACCTCCAATAGATTCTTGCTGTAAATAGGATATCTTAAAGATTTTTCCAAATGGTTTTGAAAATATTAATAATAATCCTGGAATCAAAACAAATAAAATTGGATATGGATAAGATAACCATATATTAATATTAAATCCATAACCGAATATTAAAATTGCACCTCCTAATAAAAAGAAAATCTTCATTAATGAATCGCTAAATGCTAGATATTTTCTACTTTGCTTCCAATAATTTAAGAATTGAATAAACCATCCAAGAATTATGTGAAATATCCCAATTGTTATAGCAAAATAAAAAACGGATAATATATTTCCCAACGGATTATATAATTGTATAATTACATTTATATTTAAATATGGAATTACTATTGGAATTACTATTGGATTTTCTTCAAAATTCCATATTATATTGCCGAAAATTTCTATTTCATGATGTCCAAAAAATTCACCATAAAAAAATCCTATGAGAAAAGAAGCCCATCCACAATAGAAGATAATCCAAGAAAAACTTGAAAACGTTTTTTTTCTCTTCTTAAATGCTAGAGCCCCAATAAATCCTGCAATTATTAAAACTAAACCATGCCCTATATCACCGAACATAATTCCAAATAATATTGGAAAGGTGAATGCTATAATCGGAGTAGGATCTATTTCGGAATATGTAGGTGTACCGTACATTTTTGTAATTGTTTCAAAAGGTTTTGCTAAGAAAATATTTTTCATGATTCTTGGAGTAACATCTCTTAAATCTTCAAAATGTTCATCTTTTCCATTTTTTGATTTAAATTCTTCAGATTTTGATTTGAAGCCGAGTTTTTCTTTTTTAAACTCTTTCTTTTTATAGGATTCACGAATTGGACGCTTTTTAGAAACATCAATCGATTCAATTAAGATATTTTCTTTAAATTTATTGAATAAGTCTTCTTTGATTATATTCTTTTTTGATAAAGGCACAAAAAATTTAAGAATTGTTCTATTTGCAGAACTTACTTCAAATTGTTGAGCTGCCCAGTTATACTCTTCGATATTCTGAACAATTTCGTTAATTCCTGCGAACTTTATTAAATTATCACTAGAAATTCTGTTTTGTTCTTTATTATAGCGTGATAACAAGTCTTTTATAAATTTTATTTCAGTATCAATTCGATTGTAATTGATACCAGTATCAGTTAAATACTTTTTTAAAATTGGAACTTCTTCAGAATGAATCAATCGAATTCTTCCATTAAATTCATCCTCTTTATCTTTTGGATAAAATATATAGAATCCAGTTCGATCCTCTGAGATTTGAAATGTCTCATAATAATTAGGGAATTCTGAGAATGTAAAAAGATTGATTAAATTTTCTAAATTCTTGGAAAAGGTAGTAAAAACTCTAAATTTAAAATATTTTAAGTTGGGAACATTATTATTTGTTATTTCTATTTTTTCAAGGTATTTATAACATTTTTTTACAATTTCTATATTTTCCAACTCTATTTTTGCTTTAGATATATAACTTTTCAATTCTATAGCTCTATTCGTAAAGAATTCAATTTCTTCGAGAACATGATTAATTAATTCGTCGAGATCTTGAGCTTTAAACTCTATTCTCTCTGATTTATTTATTCTCAAATTATTTATATCTTCTTGATTAATATCGAGTCGATTAAATAACGTATCTAGGTTTTTTCTCACTAAATTAATTTTTTCAACAATAGGTTTTTTTTCTTCTATCTCTCCTTGCAGTTCAGATTTTTCTTTTGGTTTAATATGTACCGTATTTAAATTAGAAAGTTCAATCAAAAGCTGGTCTTTATAATTATAATTTATATCCACTTTCATCAGGCAAAATTCATCTTTTTTTCCCATAATCTCCTCACTAAATTTGTTTATTCTTGCTTAATAATAAGATCTTTTGTCTTTTTCAATCTAACATAATTTTCTCTTTCAATTTCCTCTAAAATGTCTTTAATTTGTTTGATATTTGATTCTAATCTAGGTATTATTACATTTTTCAAACCATTTATCCTTCTATTAACTTTTTTAAAAGATGATGCAACTTTTAGGATTAAATCTTCAATTTCAGAAAATTTTATAATCTTATTAAAGAATTCTTTTAAAACTATTAATAAATCATCAAGATAATGACTTGTATTTTCAAAAGTATAAGCGGGAAGTTTCTTTTCTTGAAACAACTCATAGTCTATTTGAGTAATTACAAGTCCCATGTTTTTTACTGTTCGAATATTAATCCTTGGTTTATATTGGATTCTACTTAATTTGCTAATTAGAATTACTTCATTTTTGCCCATTTCTTCATAGGTTTTAGTTAAAGTGTTAATAGATCCTTTGAATAATTTAAGAAGTTCTTTCCTTTTTGAATTATAATCCATCCATAGTTTTTTAATTTGAAGAATGAGTTGTTCACGTCTAATTTCTAAAAAATTTTGCCCTTTAATTGCAAAATCTAATCTTCTTTTTAAATTAAGTAAATTTGTTTTTGTAGGTTTAATTTCTCTAAAACTTATGATTTACACCTGCGGTTTATGGTATTTGTCAATATATTTAGGATGAATTCTAATTAATTGGTCTTTATTTAAATGGGAAAGAGTCTCCCAAGCACGATTTAGGGTTTGGTCAAAATCTCTACTTTCAGTCGATTTTTGATTAAGAAATTTTTGTTCAAAATCAAAACCATATTTTAATAGATTTCTTTGATCATTATTTAAACCATCTTCACCTACAATGGAAATTAAATCTTTAACTTCAAGATAGGATGAATATGAAGCTAATAATTGAGAACTAACATCTGCGTGATCTTCCCTTGTCTTATCCTTCCCTATAGCATCCTTCATTAATCTTGATATTGAAGCTAATACTTCAAAGGGCGGATATACATCTTTTTTTTGTAACGCACGGCTAAGAACCAATTGTCCCTCGGTAATATAGCCAGTAGTATCTGGAATGGGATGAGAAATGTCATCATTTGGCATTGTAAGAATTGGGATCTGGGTTATTGTTCCTTTTTTTCCCTTGATTTTTCCCGTTCTTTCATAAATTGAAGCAAAATCTGAATAAATATAACCGGGATATCCCTTTCTACTAGGAATTTCTTCTTTAGCAGAACTAAGTTCTCGTAAAGCTTCGGCATAATTAGTCATATCAATTAAAATTACTAACACATGCATATCTTTCTCAAAAGCATAATATTCAGCAGTAGTTAAGGCAACTCGAGGAATTATTAATCTTTCAATAATTGGATCATCGGCAAAATTAATGAAAGAGACAATATTTTGAAGCTTTCCACTTTCTTGAAATCTACTTAAGAAATATATTGCTTCATCTTGGATTATGCCAATTCCACAGAATATGATTACAAACGGTTCTTCTGACAAAACTTTTGCTTGAGTTGCTATTTGAGCCGCTAATTTATTATGCGGTAATCCTTGTCCGCTAAAAATAGGAAGTTTTTGACCTCTAATAAGGGTAAAGAGTCCATCAATTACAGAAATACCTGTTTGTATAATGTCTACAGGATATTCTCTAGCAAAGGGATTAATAGGAGTTCCATTAATGTCTTTTCGAACATCAGTTAATATATCGGAATCTAAAACATTCTTCGTCCTAATATCAATGGGATGTCCGAGTGAATTGAAAGTTTGTCCAAACATATCTTTTGATATGTTTATTTTAAAAGTATCTTCTGTAAATGTGATTTCTGCATTTTCTGAGGACAGTCCTGAAGTATCCTCGAAAACTTCAACAATAATCATATCTTCAGTCATTTTAATTATCTGTCCTGTTCGAATATTATTATCCTCCGTTTTAATTCGAACTATCTCACCGTATTGAGCACTATGCTCATTTTTTAAAAATAACAGTGGCCCAATAATCTGCTGAATCTTTTTATAAATTACACTCATCTTTTACCGTATACACTCCGTGTTAATTTTAATTCCTCTATTTGATTTAATAGTCTATCTTTTATATTTTCTAATTTATCAAAACTTTCGTTAGGAATAGTTCGATTAATTCTTAGAATTTCACTCATTACCTTAAGATTTTTAATTTCTTCAATATAAAATCCTTCTTTAATAAGTTCCTTGCCTTCTTTATAAACTAAAAGAACAATTTTTATAGATCCTAATAATTTCTTGGTATTAGTATAATTATCAATATCATCGAAAGCGTTTTGAATGAGAAAACCATTTTTAATCAATTGAGCAATGAAGATAACTAACCTCTGGTCTTCTGGCAAGTTTTCTTCTCCAACAAGTTGAGTAATATACCTTAATTCATTATCTTTAGAGAGAATTTCATTTACTTCTTTTCGACACTCAAGCCAATCAATATCAATTTCGACCCAATCAAAATCCCTTTCAAACCACCAATCAGAAATATATTCTGGATAATTAGAGTAGGAATTTAGCCAATTAATTGCTGGATAATGCTTTGAATATGCTAATCCTGCATCTAATGACCATATCCCTTGAACAAAATTTTTTGTGGTAGCTGTAACAGGTTCGCTAAAGTCTCCCGCGGGTGGAGATACAGAACCAATGATTGTAATTGATCCGATCTTCTCTTTTCTACTATTATCACCTCCCAACAATTCAACAATACCTGCTCTTTCGTAGAAACTTGAAAGTTTTGAAGGTAAATATGCAGGGTATCCTTCCTCTGCTGGCATTTCTTCTAGCAATCCAGAGATTTCTCTAAGAGATTCTGCCCATCTTGAAGTACTATCAGCTAGAACAGCAACATCATATCCCATATCTCTATAATATTCACCTATTGTTACTCCTGAAAAAATGCTAGCTTCACGCGCGGATATAGGCATATTTGACGTGTTTGCAATAAGAATTATGCGTTCTAGTAAAGGACGTTTAGTCTGGGGGTCGATTAATTCAGAGAATTGATCTAATACATCAGCTATTTCATTTCCTCGTTCCCCGCATCCTACAAAGACAATCACATCTGCGTTACACCATTTTGCTAAAGATTGCTGTATAACTGTCTTGCCTGTCCCAAATCCTCCTGGAACTCCAATTGTACCACCTTTAGTGATTGGGAATAGTAAATCTATTACTCGAATACCTGTGATTAGAGGTTCATTAGGCATCTTTCTCTCTTTAAATGGTCTGGCTTTATTTACAGGCCATTTTTGTAGCATTGAAAAGGATTTTTCTTTATTACCTATTTTTAGCCTATAAATCTCATCTATAACAGTATATTCTCCTTCCTCAGCAATAAAAGATATCTTTCCAGTTATATATGGAGGTATTAATATTTTATGTTCTATTCGAGATGTCTCTTGAACAGTTCCTATAACATCACCACCGAATACGGTCTCATTGATGCTCTTCTGTGGTTTGAAATGCCATCTATGTTGCCTTGAGATTGGTTCAATTTCTAATCCTCGTTTTAATCCGCCTTCTTTAAAATTATCAAATGCTTTTTGCAGTGGTCTTTGGATTCCATCAAATATCTTACCTAATAATCCTGGTCCTAATTCCATTGAGAGAGGTTCATTTAAGCTGATAACCTCATCATTTATTCTTAAATTTGTTGTATTTTCAAAACATTGAGCTACAATATAATCAGAATAAATTTGAATGACTTCTCCTAAAAGATTATATTTTGTTACCTTAATTAGATTGTGGAGCTTAATTTGGCGTTCTAATCCTTTAATCCTTATTATAGAACCCATTATTGCAGATATATATCCACGTTCAGGGTTTTCATTAGATTTGGATTTGATCATATTTTTTCAGATATTCATTGATTTTTGATTTTTGATTTTGAATAAAATTATTGAAGTCATTTTCCAATTCTTTAACTTCTGAATCATCTACTATTTTTGACATTTCTTTTTGGATAAATGAAGAATTTTTATTTATTAAATTGTCGATTGTGTAATCATAAGATAATAATCCGTTACCCAATGAAATTTTAAATCCTCCAATAAAATCTTCTTGAGCTTTATCTATTTCTATAGTATTTCTAAATTGTTCTTGAAATCTTTCGGAATTTTCAAGAAAGTAACTATAATCCTTTGAATTAAATAATACTTCAATTGATTGAGACTTATCTGTGCTAATTTCAATTTTCTTAGCGGTATTTAATAAAAATGAGATATAACCTGAATAATTGTCAATAATCTTTTTTTTTATATGATTGAATAAACTTATTTTTAATTTTTTTATTAATGAATTTTTCAAATTCAGAAATTTTTCTTTTGCTTGTAAGAGGGTTGAAGATAGAGTCTGATTAAGGTATTGATTATAATTTTCTATAAACTGCTCTTTTAATTTTTGGGTTCGTTCTTGAATTCTTTCTAAATTCCTTTTTTTAATTTCTGCTTTTTGAAAAAGGGTTTGTCTATTTAATTCATCTATTTCATTTTGAGCCTTATCAATTAAGTAAAGTCCTAAATTTCCAATTTGTTTTTTATAATCTTTTTCTTCTGAAATTTTAAATCAACTCTTTAAGATAAAACGATATCTCCAATTGCTTCTAATATCTTATTTATAAGTTTTCCTTCTTTCTCGATATAGGGTTCAAAAACATCAGGAAGGATAAAAATAAATGGATTATTATTATTAAGTTTAAAATTTAAAAGAAAGTTTATAATATCATCACTTAAAGACATGGCAATTACAATCATGCCAATTGAAGGTTTTTTTATTAATAGATTAAATTCTTCTAAGAATTTCTCTTCAGAATTGATGATTGTACCTTCCAATCCTAAAAGCCCTAACAAAATTACTAAATTTTCTTCGCCCAGAATATGAATTTTTTGATCTAACATTAAAAATCTAATCCTGCTTCAATTATTATTAATTTTTGTAGATTGGGAATATTTTTTTGAAAATCTTTTTCAATTTTCTTAATTGCTTTATCTATTTTATCGCTAAATTTTTTACTTTCAGATTCTAAATCTTGAGATAGTTTTAGTAACGCTATATTTATTATTTCGTTCTTTTTATTAATAAAATTCTCAAATTCTTTTCTCTGCATTTCTCTGAATTGTTCAATATCATTTAAATTAAAATCCTTTGCATTATTTATTAAATCTTCATATACTTTTTCAATATCATTTACCCATTTAAATATGTCCATATTTTTACTCCATCTATTTATATATTTTATCTTTATAGCTGTTTTTCATTTTAATAACTTATATTTTTCATATATTATGTCTACCAATTTTGGTAAAATGAATAAGCGAATTTCCTTATCTTTTTTAATTAAAACTTCCAAAATTTTGTATATCGCTTGATAATCAATATCTACACTTTTAATTTCTAAAGACTTGAAATAATAGTCTAAATATATTTTTTCTATTGCCCAAATAAAATGCTCTTGACCAATCGAACCTGTTCTTAATTCCTTTATTGCAGTTAAATATTGCGTAAGAACTTTAATATACTCGTCTTTGTCTTTTAAATTTATCAGTTCTTTTAATTTTCGTTCATTCATAAATAAGTAATTATCCACTAAAAGTTGTGCTAAAAGATTTTTATCAATATTATTTTTTATTCCTCGATATATAAGCCTTAAATTGTAAATCTCAGATATATATTTGATATATGGAGAAATCATTACTTTTTCTTTTTGGGTTAGAAATTTAATCTCTTCATTTAAATTATTATAAAAAAGTTGGTCTAAAAAGGCTTCTAAAACAAATATTTCATTTGTTTTCTTAAAATAAAGAATTCCTTCTCTGATTACTTTATTATAGATAGTTGGTTTCATAAATAGCTGTATTTCTTCTAATGAGGGAATTTCAATTAACTCTTTCATGAAAGTTGTATTATCTAAGTATTTTTCAACTAACATATTTACCATCAATGATTTCTCATCAATATTCATACGCAGAATTGTTCCAAGTATTACCCGTTTAATATTCATTATTTCATATTTCATTAAATAATCTTTTAAAAAGATTCTCATGGTTCTCGGACAGATGTAAATTATTCTTCCAATTAGCTTAATATAAACATGAAAAAGAGATTTTTCAATTTCTTCTAATGTATTGGATTTAACGGTAAGGGCGGGATAAAAAATGCTTATATATTCAAGAAATTGCTTAATATCAGTTATTTCTTCTAACTTTTGGAGTGTGTTGTCATCCATTATTAATTGTTTTAAAAAACCAATCTTGATTAAGGTAAATGCGTAGCTTGGAACTTCAATAGCACTCGTTAAATTCACCAAAAATTAAATATTTATAAATTAATAATCCTTATGGAGGTGCGGGTATATTAAACACTAATAATATTGCTATAATCAACCCGTAAATCGCAATAGCTTCCCCTAGAGCTACAATAACTACTACTTTACCAAAAGCCCCTTCCCTTTCTGAAATGGCTGAAATTGCTGCGGTCCCTACTGTCTTTATAACATGAGCTGCTGCTAATCCTGAGACCGATATGGCTATTGCTGCAGAAATCGCTAAAATAGGTGTTGTTGGAGAATTATAATAATCAAAATTTTCAGCTTGGGCGTGAACAAATCCTACTAGACCATTTATAGTTAAAAGGAATACTATGATTAAGATTACTTGGACTATTGCAAGATAAAAGTAAAATTTTTTTTTACCGTTCATATATATTACACTTGTATTTATCAAATGAAATTATTATATTAGGGGACAATAATAAAAACTTGCGTATAAATTTTTATATTGCATATTATAAGAAATAATGAATACTTTAATTCAAGAAAAAATAATTATTGATAAAGTAATACTCTTATCTCATCAGCAATGTCATGCATTCTATCGCAGAGTTGCTCAAGTAATACAATGCTATCCCTTAAACGTAAAATTGTTCTTATGTCTAAACTCTCATTAGAATATAAATATTCGAGAAATTGCCTATATATTCTATCAATTTCATTTTCGAGTTCATGAATCTTCGTCGTATTCTGGAATACTACATCTGTGTTATCTCTCAAGTTTTTAATTGTTGATCTTAAAATATCAGCCATCTCAATGGTTTTATTGATTAATTTTTCATATCTTCTTTCTATCTCAGGGTCAATTTTAGGAGTTAATTTAATTTTAGGTAACATATCCACAAATTCTAAGGGATAATTAATTACATTGTCCATTTTTAAAATCAAGGAGACAAAATTACCTAAACCTGCTCCTGACTCTGAAAAGTTCTGTATTAATTGAATTTTAATGGCATCTGCATCTTCTTCAGATAATTGCATTTTATTTTTTTTCTTTTCTAATGATGATTTATTTTTTTCATAATCTTCAGCCCATCTATTATAAAAAACACCCATATCACTGAGGACGGAATATATAATCCTTGAATGTTCTATAAGCATTGATATGATTTCTTCTTTTATTTTATTCATGAAAATTACATTTAAATTTGTAATTAAGTCTAATAAATTTATAAAATTAAATCAATAAAAATGATAGTATTTAGAGAAATTTTAATATATTCTTAATTTTATTTATAAGTAAATTCTAAAAGAATTGAATATATCTTTT
>JBHLLJ010000004.1:0-60626 GCA_048885705.1 Candidatus Hermodarchaeota archaeon
ATCGCTTTTTCACAATATCGTTTTGTAGGAGGATAGTCCCAAATTCCTGAATGAGTTTTCGATAAATCTTCAAGGATGATATGAGACCATCCCGATTCTTCAGAAAACACCGCATTATAACATGTCGGAATTCTTCCTTGATTCATGGTTTCAGCTATGATGCTATAAAATTTTGCTTCATGTATACCTAGAATTTTGCCAACAGGTTTGGGGATTTTTACAACGATATGAGGAATAGATGGTTTCGTTTGAGCATCATTAGAAAATTTTACCTTCAAGAAATGCATATTAGAAGTGATAGTTACTTCCGTATGTTTCAAAATTATTTTGGTTACTTTCCCTTGGCTAAGATAACCCTTGTTTTTGAAGATAATTGTCAACCATTCTGGTGTTAACTGCTCTATATTAGTAATTATTTTATTCTCTCTCATTTTTCTACCTCAGATTATTAGTACATGTGCTTTTTTAAACGCAATTCTATCTATAATCCAATTAAAAGCTTCACGAATCTCAACAATGCTATAAATATTGATAGGTATGAATTTGATAATTTTGGTATATTCAAAAACACTTTGGGACCAATTATACTATCAAAATGACTTAAAACTAAGTTAAGCATTTAATCACCTTTTCATTTTTGTTCAGATAATATTCCTATTTCTTTATATAACGCTTCTATTTTAGCTCTTAAACTTTCATTAATTTTTTTAATATCTGAACGTTCTTTTTCTGGAATTTTATCAATCACCTCCATGTATAATGCTTTAAAAAGTCCTTCTGAGTTTTTTAATTGTAAAGCAAATTCAGTACATATTTCCTGAATACTCTTTTCTAACAACCTATTTGGCAGTTTATCTAAAATCACGCTGATCATGAGCATTTCTTTTCCGCCACGAGCCCATTCTGAAGGAATTTCAAAATAGTAATTCAAGGATGATGGTACCTTGCTTGACTGGTGGACAAAGAAACCCTCTTTAAATACTTGATCCATTATATTTGCAATTTGAATGGAAAAATCTTCTTCTAGAATACCTTTGGGATAAGCATAGAATACAAGAGGACCCTTTTTTCGAGCAAAATAACTTAGTGCTACAGTAGTTTTAGTAGCGATTTTAATTTCGGGTATTAAAATAAGAGTATATACTATTTCAGGATCTAAAAGTTCATCATCAATATAGGTCTTACTTATTGGAAATTTTGCCCCATTCTTGTGTACTCTTAAAGATTGTCGTCGCAGACTTAAACCACCAAATTTTTGTACTTCTGAAATTATATTCTTTCTATCTTTTTCAATCATCATTTTCATAATTGAACACCTTTATATAATATTATAGAACTTTAATATTTAGAATTTTTGTTTTATTTTTAAGTTAAATTTTGGACAATTAGATGAACAGATGCAAAAAACAATATTTATAGAACGTCTATTAACAAAATTCGTAATAATTGATTTTCAAAGATCCCATTTTTATTTTTTTATAATATTATATTTAAAAGAATCAGACTTGTAATGCTAGTAAACCAAATATTTTTTGATTTAGAATAAATTAAATCCAATTATAGTAATTCTTGGAGAATTAGATTATCAGAAGAGTATAGAAAAATAATATTATAGTATACTAATAAAATATTTGATTTTTAAAATAATATATATTAAGAATTAAATTTGCTTAATTCTTTATTAATATTCATATCCATAAAAAAACAATAAGATATGTATGACTGATTTTAAAATTACTAAAATTAAATCTAGATGGATTTTAGACTCCCGAGGAAATCCAACGGTTGAGTCTGATGTTTTTGCCGGAAAAGTTTATTCAAGAGCTGCTGTTCCCTCAGGAGCATCGACAGGAATTTTGGAAGCACTTGAACTGAGAGATGGGGGAAAGAAGTTCATGGGAAAGCATGTTTTAAAGGCTGTTAATAACGTTAATGAAATTCTGGGTAAAAAATTGATAGGTTTTGACGCTAGAGAACAAGAAAAAATAGATGAAGAAATGATTTCTATAGATGGAACAGAAAATAAGAGTAATTTAGGAGCTAATGCGATATTATCGGTTTCATTAGCAACAGCTAGATTAGCTTCTCAATTATCTGAAGTACCATTATTTAAATACCTTTATAATCTGGCATATAATAAAACTAGAGATGATTTTTTACTTCCCCTTCCTTGTTGTAACATTATAAACGGTGGTGAACATGCGGGTAATAATTTGTCAATTCAAGAATTTATGGTTTTACCAGTAGGGGCTAACACTTTTTCTCAAGCAATTCAAAATGTCGCAGAAGTATATCAAACATTAAAGAAATTATTGGAAAAAAAATACGGTCCTTCTTCTATTAATGTTGGTGATGAAGGAGGATTTGCACCAAACCTTAATTTGACATCTGAAGCTGTTGAAATTATTATTGAAGCAATTGAGACTGCAGGTTTTCTCGTTGGGACAGATTTTGTCCTGGGAATGGATGCTGCTGCTAGTGAATTCTTTGAGGAAGGTTCCTACAACATCGACGGGAGGAGATTATCTGAGGAAGAATTATTGGAATATTATATTGATTTAATCCATGAATATCCTTTTAAATCTATTGAGGACCCTTTTAATGAAAAAGATTTTAGGAATTTCTCTAATATAACAGCCAAAGTTGATAAGTCCATTCAAATTGTTGATGATGATATAACAGTTACAAATATTAATATCTTAGAGAAAGCAATAAAAGAAAAAGCAGGAAATGCGTTATTACTTAAAGTAAATCAAATCGGCTCTTTAACTGAAGCTATAAAGGCAGCCAAAATGTCTTTTAAGAATGGATTTAATGTTATGGTTTCTCATCGCTCTGGTGAAACAGAAGATACATTTATCGCTGATTTAGCAGTTGGACTCTGTACAGGGCAATTGAAAACTGGCGCTACTAGTAGATCAGAACGAACTTCCAAGTTCAACCAGTTGCTTAGAATAGAAGAATTTTTAGGAGAAAATGCAAGATATCCTAAGAAGTTAGATTCTTGGAAAAATTTTATAAAAATCTAACTCTTTTACTTTTCTTTATTATTTTCTTATGAATCGGTACACACTAACCTTAATTTTTTTTGCTTTTTGAGTATGGAATGGAAATGCTCTTTCCAAGACCATGGTAAAAGGAAGAACATTATCAATTTTCCATCCAAATTTCTTTACATAATTTGAAATAAATTTATGGACCTTGGGACTTTCAAGGTGAATTGAGTATACAACATTTGAAAAGTTAAGGGCCCTACCTAAAAATACTCTGTCTGCATATTTAGTTTGTACTCCGAAAGGAGGATTCATAATTGTCGTAATGTTCATATCTTTAGGTATTAATCTTCTTGAAATTTCAAAATATTCAATATCTGCACATATAGGAAATATTACTCGGTTTAAACCAAGAGAGAATACATTTTTTTTTAAAATTTCCAATGCACATTTATCAATGTCAACACTCAAAACATAACTAGCATTAAAAAGAGCACATAAAATAGATAATCTTCCCGTTCCTGCCCCCAAATCCGCAATAAAAGCTCTGTTGATATCATTATACTCAAATCCTGCATAATAAATTAGATCTACAGCACAATTTGCATCGATACAATACTGTTCCAATTCAATTTTAGGATTGCTGAATGATTCAGTGTTCTGTATAATAGAGATCAGTTGTTTTTTGCTGAGTTTCATCCAAAAAAATGTTTACTCTTTTAGAATTAATACATTAAATTTATTTATATTATTTAATACTATTTACTTAAAATAGAAAGCGTTTGAGAAATTAAAAAACTATTGTTGATACTATTGGATAAGAAATCTCTTAAGAGTGGAAACATTGTCTTAACAGGAGAAAAACTTGGAGTGGTTGAAGAATTCCTTCCTGATAAACAATCTACATTTACAAAGGATGGAAAAATATATGCTAGTAAAACAGGTATAATTAGTATTGATGAAAATCAAAGGAAAATTGAAATCAGTACTCACCAAGAGAAAGATCGAAAAGTAGTAAAAATTGGAGATATTGTCATTGGTTCAATTCTTTTTTTAAGACAATATTCAGTTGGACTCAATTTTTATACAATCAATAAAAAATTACATTTTAATTCATACTATTTTGGTAATATACACGTCTCACAGATTTCAGATAGGTATGTAGAAAAGATTAGTGATGCTTTTCAAATAACGGATATAATACGCGCTCGTGTAATAGAAAAAGATTATAATGAATACAAATTAAGCACTACTGGTAAGAATCTGGGGGTTATTTATGCAGATTGTGTAATCTGTGGTGATCCACTTCAAAAAATCGGACACAATAAACTTAAATGTGATCGATGTGGTAATGTAGAAAGTAGGAAACTTGCCATTGATTATGGAAATGCAACTGAAAATTTAAGATTCTAATTTTCTTATTAATTAAAAATTATGAGTGTTATTACTTGAGAAAGTTAGGGAAAAGGGTTATTCATTTCTATAACAATAGTGGTTCACTTGATAATATTATTAAATTTCTTGAAGATGTTCAGAAAAAAGTAAATTACCTGAATCTAAATGTATCGGTTGAAGGAAAAAGCATAAAAATCACCCTTTTTGGTTCAAGAGATCTTCAACATTTAGCAATTGAGAGACTTAAAGATCTAGCTAATCGTTATTTGTAAGATTCCAGTATTTTTATTTTTATTAAAACCATAAAAAATTTATTTTATTCTGTATATAATTTATTAGGATTTTCAAGTCCTAATCATTGGGAGTTGTAATAATGGCAAAAAAAAAAGCTGTAAAAACAGATAGCGAAGAAGATGAACTTGATGATTTGGTTGAGGATTTATTGGGCGATGAACAGATTGAAAGAGTTTACCCAAAGCTAGAAGAAACCAAGAAAAAAGAATCGATACCGCCTTCAGAAGAAGAAATCATAGAAGAGGAAGAATTTGAATTAGAGGAAGAACCGAGATTTCCCG
The DNA here is from genome assembly GCA_048885705.1 of Candidatus Hermodarchaeota archaeon. Taxonomy (GTDB): domain Archaea; phylum Asgardarchaeota; class Lokiarchaeia; order Sigyniarchaeales; family SOKP01; genus Loki-b32. The sequence goes on from JBHLLJ010000004.1 coordinate 4,964, forward strand.
ATTATAAATATCTCAATTTAGAAATAACAAAAGGCCAAAGCGAAAATGATTATGAACTTACAATAGAAGGACAATCACATGGATTCTGCAATATCTTTGTAAAGCATTTATTAAAAACTGAAGGTGTAAATATTGCCGCTTATAAGGCTACTAATATAGAACCTGCAAAAATATTTATTCGTCTTGAAAATTCAAAACCTTACAAAATTAAAGATATTTTACATAAAAGTATTGAGTCCTTAAGAGAAGAAGTTATTGGGGTTCAAAAATTATTTAAAAAATTAATGTAAAATATTATGCTTATTTTTATGAAAACTTTATAAGATGCCTAAATTCAACTTATCTTAATGGATTACGAGTTTTTAGTCTCCGATATAAATCTTAAAAAATCTCAAAAGTCTATTGGAACCGATAAAGGTTTGGCTAAAATTGGAGATGGAATAATTAATTTAGTTTATTCAGTAGCAAAATCTATTTATTTAACGAAGAATAATCCTAAGAACAACGTTGTTAGGACCGGTAAAAAAGTTAGCAAAAATGTTTTAGAAATAGCTTTAAAGAATGCAAATATGAAAGGTTTTGCAAAAACTAGAGCCGATGCTCATGATCTTGCTGATACTGTTGAAGCCTTAATAGCTTATGTATGGATTTGTAATAAGATGTCAATAAAAGAGATTATCAACTTTTTAGTAGAAAATCTTTCAGGGGATCTTTACAATAGAAATGAAGAAATTAAAAACTCAACGACAGCATTTACTAATCTTTTAACTTATATTAAAAAATTTTTACCTGAAAATTAAAAATGAAAGATAATCCTATAACAATTGGATTTGATGATGCTTCCTTCGAATTACATTCAGAGAAAAAATATACTCAATTAATCGGAGTAATTTGCCAAGGAACAAGAATGGTAAGTGTTATACGGGATGAAATCGAAATTGATGGTGATGATGCAACTGAAAAATTAATTAATTTAGTAAAAAAAAATGAAAAACATGTACAATATGTTATAACCCATAGTATAACTTTCGGAGGTTTTAATCTCATCAATTTAAACCAAATTTATAATGAATTACAAAAACCAATTATAGCTTTGACTGAAAAGGAAGTAGATTTTGATTCTGTAAGAAACGCACTTTTGCAAAAATTTCCCAATAGCTATAAAAGTAAAATTAATAATATTCTTGATGCTGGTAATTTATATGAAGCAGAAATTAGTACTTCAGGAGGATTGTCAAAAGCATATTTCCATTGTAAAGGAATTGCACCTAATGAAGTAGAAATACTATTAACAAAAATTTGTATAGATTCTAAGTTACCAGAATCCGTAAGATTAGCACATCTAATTGGAAAGTTATTTTAGAGACATTTTCCTCATTTTATTCTGTATCTAATTCATACTCTAATATATCACGCATTCGATCTCGTAAATCCAATCTTATAGCAGACATACCATATGTGCGGATGCCTAATTTTTTCTGAACTTTTTTGGCACTCAAAGCATTGGGAAGATCTTGTTTATTGGCTATAGCAATGATTTTAGTATTCATATAACGGGAAAATTTTTCAAAGATTTCTTTAGTTTTTTTAATATTATCTTCTGTAGAATCACATACTAAAACAGTTAAACCTGCTCCTCGTAAAAAATCTTGCCACATGAACCTAAACCGCTCTTGACCTCCAAAATCCCAAACGTTAACTTTTTTCCCGTTTAGGCTTGAATCCTCGATTTCTAATCCTACCGTAGGAATTGCTTCTTTTGTAATATCTCGACCCTGAAGTAAAGATAATAGTGATGATTTACCAACCCCACTGTGCCCTACAATGCAAATCTTTTGTTTTGTAGTATAAACTTTATGTCGACCTTTTCTAATGCAAAATTACATTAAGTAGAAAAGGCTCAAAATTGTTCAAAAATTAAAATGATATTGACATGATATGAGATTATTATAAGAAAAATTCTATTTTATCAACTTCAAATAGTACATACTAATAGATATGTTAATAGCTAAATTTTTACTCTTATATCTTTTTTCTGTTAAAAAAGAATCTCAGAGGTTTAGGAAAAACTTACTTAATTAAAGATAGAGTTTCAAAAAAACAAATAATAGGTTAAATAGAATAAAAAAAATCAATTATAGGCTTTTTAGGTGCCTGTGTCAATTTCCTTGACAATACCAACAGCCACAGTACGTCCCATATCCCGAACAGCAAATCGACCCATTTCTGGAATTACTTCATACTTTTCGAGACACATTTTCTTAATCGGAGATAACTCTACAATAGCAGATTCATTTTTCTTCAAGAATTTTGGCGAATCTTCAATTACAGCACCAGTTTTCTGATCCAATTTTTTTAGCAAACCAGCAAACCTCGCAGCTACTTGCGCTGTATGTGCATGAATTACTGGTGTATAACCTTGTGCGATCGCTGTTGGATGCCAAATCACAATAATTTGTCCTGTCCATTTTCCTTTTGGGGTAATAACCGTAGGAGGGTCGCTTGGATGGCCAAGACAATCGCCGCGGCTGGCATCGGCCATAGTTATACCTCTAATACTAAACCCTACATTATCTCCTGGAATTGCTTGTGGAATCTCTTCATGATGCATCTCTATACTTCGAATCTCTCCTTGAAAGCCAGTTGGCATAATAATAATTTTATCTCCTTTCTTCAAAATTCCCGTTTCAACTCTACCAACAGGAACAATACCAGTTCCTTTAATTCTATAGGCATCTTGAATGGGAAGTCTTAAAGGTTTGTTTGTTGGCTTTTCAGGAAGAACAAATTGATCAATCGCATCAATCAAAGTTGGACCGTCATACCATGGCATTTTATCACTTTTCTTTGAAAGGTTTTGCATTTGCATTCCGCTAGTAGGAATAAATTTCACATCTTTAAATCCGATGCCTTTTAGAAGATCACCAACCGATTCTTTACATTCATTAAAACGATCCTGGGAATAATCATAAACATCAGCTTTATTGACTGCAACTACAAGCTGCTTAATACCTAAGGTCTGAGCTAAATAAGCGTGTTCTCTGGTCTGTCCATTAGCCGCGATTCCAACCTCCATTTCCCCTTTCTTACCAGAAACCACTAAGATAGCAGCATCGGCTTGTGAAGCACCTGTGATCATATTTTTAACGAAATCAGCATGACCTGGTGCATCGATTATCGTAAAATATTTAGTAGCAGTCTCAAATTTTCGAAATGCTAAGTCAATGGTAATTCCTCTTTGTCGTTCCTCTTTTAATCTATCAAAGACAAAAGCGTATGACCAAGAATCTCTGTCGTATTCTTTTGCGAGTTTTTCCAATTCACGAGCTTCTCTATCGGTAACGGCGCCCGTTTCAATAAGTAAAGCTCCCATCATCGTCGATTTGCCATGGTCTATGTGCCCGATTATTACAAGATTTAAATGGTCTTTAGTTTTGCTCATATTTATCAATTTCCTTAATTTTTTATGATTTATTTGTACTGAATATAATATTTAATATTAAAATTATTTTTATTAGATGTTAATTGTAAATGTTGTTGAATTTATATTTTTTACTATATTTAAGCGTAATTATCGAGTATTAAGAACGATAATGATGAAATAATATCGACCTCTAAATATACAGTTTATTTTATTAAGTTCGATATATATTTGGACTTCGGGAGAAGTTCAATATTTAAAACTATAAATTGGCAAATTTCATTATTAAAAATAAATCTAGACTATTAATAGAAAAGCGATATTTCATTGAAATAAGAATTATAAATAAGATGCAATTTAAATAAATATCAAATGATATTAATAATTAAAATAAGGGTTTTAAATGGTTAATGGATATACAGGAAATATTCTTCGTGTAAATTTGTCAAATGGAGCAATCTCAATTGAAAATCCTGATGAAATTTTCTATCGTCGATATATTGGTGGTGAGGGATTCATAGCTTACTATCTTTTGAAAGAAGTTCCACAAGGTATTGACCCGCTGAGTCCTGAAAATAAACTAATTTTTGCAACAGGTCCTTTAACGGGTTTCGCGATACCAGGAACCGGTAGAAATAGTGTTGGGGCTAAATCTCCCTTAACAGGTGGTTTTGGTGAAGCCGAAGTTGGAGGACATTGGGGTGCAGAATTAAAGCATGCAGGATTTGATGCTGTAATAGTGGAAGGAAAAGGAAAAAATCCTGTTTATTTATGGATTAATGATGGAAAGGCAGAATTAAGGGATGCTAGTCATCTTTGGGGAAAATTAACAGGAGATGCACAAAAAATTATTCAAGAGGAGTTGGATGATAATTTAATTCGTGTGGCACAAATTGGGCCTGGAGGAGAGCAATTAGTTCGTTATGCGTGTGTTATAAATGATCTAAGAAATGCTGCAGGTCGTACCGGAATGGGTGCTGTAATGGGTTCAAAGAACTTAAAAGCTATTGCTGTGAGGGGTCATAAAAAACTTGAAGTTAACGATAAAGAAAAATTAAGGGCTAAGATAAAAGAGTTTAATGAAGTTGCGTATAAACCTATGAGGGGTTATTTTGAATATGGCACTGGGGGTGCTATAATGGAGCGATTTGCTACATCTGGGAATCTTCCAACAAGGAATTTTCGAGATGGAAATTTTTCTGGAGCAAAAACATTGGATCCTAGTATTATGAAAGACGAAATTAACCTTAAAATGGAAGCTTGTTATGCGTGTTCAATTCGGTGTAAAAAGATTGTGGAAATTGAAACACCTTGGAAAGTCGATCCGACTTATGGGGGACCCGAATATGAATCGATTGGGGCATTTGGATCCAATTGTGGCGTGCATGATATAAAAGCCGTTTGTAAAGCAAATGAATTTTGTAATAAATATTCATTAGATACGATATCTACTGGAGTTTCTATAGGATTTGCTATGGAATGCTACGAGAATGGACTTATAACTGATAAAGATACTAATGGAATTAAATTAAATTTTGGAAATGCAGAAGCTATGGTTCAGATGGTTGAAATGATTGCTAAACGTGAAGGACTAGGTGATATTTTAGCAGAGGGTGTAAAAAGGGCTTCTCAAAAATTAAAGAATGGCTCAGAGAAATTCGCTATGCATGTTAAAGGTCAGGAGATCCCAATGCATGAACCTCGCTTAAAACAGGGATTGGGAGTTGGATATACAGTTTCGCCTACCGGTGCCGAACATATGGCGAATATGCATGATACTTCAGTCGCAAGTGAAAGATCCATAGCATTTCATAGTGCTATTGGGATTTTAGAGCCACTTAAGGTTGATGACTTAGGATCGAAAAAGATCCGAGCTTTAACATATATCAGCAATTGGCAAAACTTATATAATGCCTTATTAATATGTTATTTCTTACCTTGGGACTATGTTGATGCTCCTGAAATCTTGAGAGCTGTGACTGGCTGGTATACTTCGACATGGGAGTTAATGAAAGTAGGAGAGAGGATTACTACTATGGCAAGAGTTTTCAATATAAGAGAAGGTTTCACAAAAAAGGATGATTGGTTACCCGAAAGATTTTTTAAACCTCATACATCAGGAGAACTCAATGAGACTTCAGTTAACCCAGATGAGCTTAAAAATGCAATAACGACTTATTATAACATGATGGGTTGGAATGAAGATGGAATACCAACAAAGTCAAAATTAAAAGAATTAGAGTTGGAATGGCTAATTCAATTTGTTTAAATTTTATTTTTTTTAATAGTGTTTTTTTTCATTCAATTTGAATATTTGAATTTATTTAATCGTCATAGTATTTTCCTTTTAGATCCTCATACAATTCTTTTTTGTTTTCTTTTAATAGTTTGAAAATTTCTTCCAAATCTTTTTGGAAATTTATTACATTACCTTGTGAATCAACAATTTCAATTATAACTTTATTCTGTAAGAATTTCTCAAAAACTAAATCCATGTCATAAATATTAACATGAGTTTCCTTAAAAAAATCTAAGAGATGATGTAAATAAAGAGCTTTAATATAACCTCTTTTCTTTTTATCTTTTTCACAGAAATATTTTAATTGTTGAGAAATAATGATTTCGTCGTTGCTATCAGATTTTCCATTATCGCGTTCATGAAAAGCCCAATTGAAACCGTAATCACATGCTCTATTTACTAAATCTGCAATATCTCTGTGAATACCTGCTTTCTCAGCCCATTTATTGTGAATAAACCAATTTGGTATTTTTAACCACTTTTTATTTTTATGTGTAAGATAAAAAAGATAAAAAATTATAGATCGTTATTAAAAATAATAATTCTAAAAAAATAAATAATAAACAATATTCTCATCATAACAATGGTAAAAAGTAGAACAAAATTTCCAAGAGAAGGCGAGTTTGTAGTTGCGAAAGTAACTGAAGTAGAAAATCAATATGTTTACGTTGATTTAATTGATTTTGAGGGGTTAGATTCAGAAGAATATGCACGAGGTATGATTCACATCTCAGAAATAAGTTCTCGATGGATTAAAAATATCCGTAATTATGTAAGAATTGGTCAAAGAATAGTATTACGTGTATTAAGAGTAGACTCTGATAAGGGACATGTAGATTTATCATTACGAAGAGTGAATTCTGCTCAAAGAGAAAATCGAATAAAAGAATGGAAATATGCACTAAAATTTGAAAACTTACTTCAATTTCTCATAGAGGTAGAAGGAATCAATATGACCCTTGATGAAGCTTATGAGCTAATAGGATTTCCTGTATTGGATTTTTTTGATACATATCAAGAAACTGTTGAAGGTTTAAAAGAAAGTGGTGAAGAAATATTGTTAAGTTTAGAAGGAATAACAGCTGAAATTAAGGATGCACTTCTGAAGATTATTGATGAAAATGTAAGTATTTCAACCGTAAGTATATCTGGTAAGGTTAAGCTTGCATTTAATTCAGAGAATGGGATAGATCATATTAAAGAATCCCTTTTAAAGGCTCTTAAAGTAATAGAGCCAAAATCAACAAGAAATATTAATATTAATTATATTGCTGCTCCTTTTTATAGGTTGGAAGTTGTCTCAAAAGATTATTTAGACGCTGAAAACATTTTATCTGATGCTTTAGAGACAATCGAAAAGAATGCTGAGAAATATCATGGTACCTTTGAATTTATTCGAGATTAATTAATTAATTTTTAAGTTTATACTTATGACCAAATACCTTCAAAAATGTAAAGAATGTAAGAGATATGTATTACAAAACCCAAAAGCAATATGTCGTTATTGTGGAGGCCAGTTAATAAACCCAAAACCTCCAAAATTTTCTTTAATTGATAAATATGCAGAATATCGATTAGATTATTTTAAAGAAGAATTTGATGAAAAATTTAAATAAATTTAATTAATTTCTATCTTTTCAGCAAATTTTTCAATTATAAGGATTTTTGCATTCTTTTGGGGAAGATTTGCGATATCCTCCTCTTCAAAAGGGCCATAACTTATAAGATCAATCCCTACTAAAGGAGGTGTTTTCTTTAAAAATCTTACAAGAGTATAATTAATTTTTTCTTTACCATTCTTTTTTATGGAACCAAAAACTTCGGAAATTTTTTCTTCTTTTGAAATTGGGGTAATCTCAACTTCAGATTCTATTTCTACTTCTTGTTCAATTGTGTTCTCTTTGGACTCATCATGTTCTCCATAAAGCGAAATTGCTTTTACTTTTTTATATCCCTTAATTGAACTTACTAGATTTTCATAAAGTAATTTCTCAGCTTCAATTACATTATTTAAATTAATTTCTTTAAGGGCTAAAGCTGAAGTTATTATTTTAAATTCTCTAATCTTTAAAAAGTCTTTAAATAAAAAATTTAAATTATCTTTGTATGCTGTTAATATCTGATCCTTTAATTCAGACTTCTTTTTTTGCTGATAACTATTGATAAAATCTAAGAGTTTTTTGTATTCATTGAAAATCTCTTGCGTTATCTGTGTTAAATCAATATCTTGGAACTCTTTTAGCCAATGTCCATATAGTTTTTCATATTCTTTTCGTAAATCCATGATAATCGAATTTTTCAATTTAATATTATAAAAAGGAGTTCTGAGTTTAAATTTTTTAACTTAAATTGTTTTTGCAACTCCTTTACATAATAAAAAAACAGCAAAATAGTGAGGAACTTCAATTTTTTCTCCTTGGACATAAGGTCCGTAAGTCTCACCTTTTATTTTCGTAATTGGTACCTCAGGTTCAATAATTTCCATTTTTTGAGTAATCTCTTTTTCACTTTTAAACACAATGGGATCTAGTTTTTCATTCGACTCATTCAAAGGATTAAAACTGTCAAGTTCATCAGGATATAATTCTTGAACTTTAAAACCTGTTTTACCATGCAGGGATCCAGGGTACCTAATTAATCTATGGACATCGATTGAAACAGGTACATCAATTTTAATTCCGATCTCTTTAATCAATTTTTTTAAAAATTTGTACCAAGTGTTTAAACTAAATCCAACCAAGGTCCAATTGTTATTTTGATTATTCTTAATTATCCTATAGAAATTATCTTTAAAATTTATAAAATTCTCTACAAGTTTCTGACTTAAATTAAACTTTCTTTTATCTGAGAGTATAGTTTCTATTTCTAGATTCGATTTACCTAATATTTTTTCAATTTCATTAATTATTTTTCCAGGCCATCCAATGGTTTCTCTTGAAAATCCAAAAATATTTCCTCCTTTTTCTTGTAAGCCAAAAATCTCAAAAGAGATATTATCCCCCTTGACATAATCGACAATTTCTCTCCTTTCATCGCTAGTTAAAGTTCTTATTCTTTCATCTTCAATTTTTAGATGATATCCTCTGTGTCCTGAAAAAGCAATCTTCATTTTTTCAATATCAATATTGAAATCTGGAATTAGGAAGTTATAAATTAACTTAATAATTTCATTTTTCGCAACATTTAAGCAATCTTCACAAATCCAATTTAACTTTTTCAGTTTTAATTTACCACAATTTGGACAATTTTCAACCATACCTTTACCAATTTCGCTACATTCTTTACAATACCAAACATCATGATGTTCTTTGCAAGGAGTATAAAAATGATCTACATCAATATCAAAAATCAAATCACAACCCTGATAACCTTTTTCTTGCATATCTTGATTTTCTGGTCTAATAAAAAGGGAACCGCTCGAATACGCATGTTTTGGAGTATTATTAATGAAGTACTTTTTCAAATTAATAGGGGATGTAAAACCAATATGCCTATTCATAATTTGTTTTTCAAAAGGTATAAAGCCAAATTCTCTTCTTTCAAAAAGACTAATTATTGGAAGATCAGCTTGCTTTTCTTTATAATATGCTTGAAAAATCCTTTTTAAATATTTTTCATCAGACATTCTTATCATTCAAATTGGTTTTTTCAGCTTTTGTTTTAATTGAAAGAACAAATTGTTTATATTGAATATAAAATAATGGATGTGAGATTTGTCTCTGTTCTTGTAATTTATTTGAAAAATACCCTTTCAAGCACAAATTATCTTCATACTTGGTGGCCAAACATAAAGTATATGATTTTAATGATTTACATGAGTAAGGAGTATATCCTTTTTTAATAGCATACTTTACTTGATATTCTGTTTTTTCTCTATCAAAATCAGGTAGTGTTGAAAAGACATCAATAATTTTATCTTCTGGATATTTGAGTGCATTTAAAACCCATAGTATAAATAGTCTCTCAGTATGTATTAAGTTTTGACCTTCTTGGGCTTTTGATAAGATTTCCTTAATACAAGGAGGGAAAACTTCGGATATATCTTGACCTTCTTTGAAGGTTATGTCTACTTTATATTCAAACTCATCTTTCTTTAATTCCCAAATCGAGACGATATTATCAAATAATTCTTTAAATTCTTGTATTTCTAATAATTTTTCTTTAAAAGCATCTATAGTATTAGAATCTTTAACATTTTGATTCAATAGTTTCATTCGTATATTTTCTTGTAATAATCTATTAAGACTTTCAGGCTTAACATAAACATAACCGTTTGAAAGGGCATTGTTTACTAATTTTCTATAATCATCTTTTAGATTAGATGCTAGTTTTAAATAATCGATAAAAGAAATCTTGAAGTTAGTTCTAGAAATTTCTTCTTGGCTTTTTAATACAATTTTTTTATATATAGTAGGTTTCTCTTCATAAACAACATTCAAATCTAAATCCTTATAAATGTAATACAAATTGAATTCATTTTCTTTATTTAATTCATTGTAAGTGGTTTTAGAGTATATATTAGCTACTCGATTTGATAAAACCTTATCATTTAAAATATAGAGCAATATTCTTAGAATTAAATAGAGATAAATATTAGTTTCATCAAAAGTATAATCCGAAATTTGTTCGATATTATTAAAAGCATCAATAAATAGGTTTAAAGCTCTATTTCTTAAAGCTTCAGATTGATTTGATGAAAGAATTTCATTAATAAAATCTAAAGGATTCTTTAAAGCTATATTAGAATAATATGTTTTTAAAGAAGGGAGCCATGGATACCGTTTTATTAAGTCATAGATGTCGCTCATTGCCTAAAATTTCCCTACATTTGAAGCTAAATAATTATAATCTAAAAAACATGATGAGATTAAACTTTAATAGATTAAGAGTAAATTAGTTTACTGATATTTTTAATAAATCTATTAATAAACTAATAAATAATAAATAGGGAAAGAAGAACTTAATTAAAATTCATCCATATCATCCTCATCTTCGAATTCAGCTTCTTCTACTCTTGGTGCTAAAAAGTAGCTTAATTCTCCTCCTTCAAGAAGATTAAAGATCATTTTTAATGGATGATCAGTTTTTAATGATATTTCTAGCTTCTCTGTGATCGAGGCTATTTTTAAAATTGCTTTTAAAAAGGTCAAGGAATATGCACCACTACTAGTTCCGTTAATATCTGTCTCTATTAAATCATCTTCACGAAGATCATATTCCATTTCACCAATTTGTCCTGTGGAACTAAAAATTAAACCTTGTCCCTGCGTTGCAGTCATATTAAGAATCTCGGAATAAATTTCAGCGTCTTTTATTGCTTCAACTAAGAATTCGGGGTCAATTACCCATTTTGAAGGATATTCTATCTTTAATAAATTATCCATAGGAATTTCTTCAATCTCAATATCCAATAATGCTAAACTAAACGTTCTTGTTCGTGATGTACCTTCGCGTTTCATTTTAATTCTTATTTTCTGATCAGCTTCATTAAAATCAATTTCAACAGAATCATTTGTACCACTCCTTTTTAATATCTTGTCTAAATCATCTAGGTTTAATCCAACTTTTGATTCCTTATCACATTGATAATCATCAAAATTTTCGTTATTAATTGAGAGTTTTAACAAACAAATTCTGCTCGGGTCCATAGCTGAGATGGTAAACTTTTTAGGAGTGACTCGAAACTCGGTTTCATCAATGATACTCGCGAGAGTTTCAACTATTCCTTTCAATATCCGACTATTTTCTAATTTTAATGTAAAACTCATAATCTTTCAGTATATTTATTGAATTATAATTAAGATAAATATGTTTTATTCACATTATTAATAATGTTTGATATTAGTCTTTTAATAATACCAATTTTAGGTATTAAATTAATTATTTATACTTATCTTAAATTTTCAAAATTGTATTAAATAATAAAATGATTCATATTTAAAAAAAAAATGTCTTTTCAGTACGCTAAGCAAAGAATGATTAAGGATATTTCTATAGAAGATGAACGAATTCAAGTAACTGGTTACATAAAAACCAAGATAAATGATAATCAAATAATTTTAGAGGATAAGTCTGGAGAATTAATTGTTAATCTTATGAGTATTAATGATTTTAAATTTAAAGAAAATGATTTAATTAACGTAATAGGAGATCTTGAGTTCCAATCCTCAGGAGAAAAATTACTTAATGCGGATGTTGTTCAAGACATGAATAAGTTAAATTTCGAATACTATCAAAAATTATATCAGCTAAAAAAAGAGCTTGAGTGAAAAATCATCTTTTTTTAAGGTATTTTCAAATTTCTAAAAATTTTTGAATTTCTAGTGTATATCCATTAGGATCTTTTAAGAAAAAATGATAGATTTTGAATTTTTCATTGATTTTGGGCTTCTCTTTTATGTTCACTTTTAATTTGATTAATTTATTATAAATTTTATCTACATCATCAGTAATAAAAGTGATAATTGGACTTTTATCTTGATAGACTACCGGTATATGCTCACAAAAACCTATTTTACTATTAATAGTAACATTAAATATTAAACAGACACCTTGGTCTTTGTATAGAGTTAATCCAATGATATTTTGGTAAAATTGAGATGTCTTTTCGAGATCTTTAGTCCCTAAAAACGTAATAGATTCCTTAAACTTCATAAATCTCGGTCTTTAATTATTTGTTATTCAATAGATTTTAAACTTTTAAATGATTGTACATTTATATAAAAAATTTATTTAGTTTTATAATTAGGATAAAATTTTTTAAACTTTAATATTTTTTAAAGTTAAGAATTACTAATTTATGGCATAAGAATCAAAATGGTCGAATTTTGCCCAGAATGTTCCAATCTTCTCCGCAAGAGAAAAATTGACGAACAAGTATTTTTATCATGTAAATGTGGTTATCAACAAGAATTAGAAAATGATAATAGTAATATAGAAAAAAACATCAGAAAAAAGAATAGAGCTTTAGAAAAAAATTTACTTATAGTTTCAGATGAAGATAAAATTTCAATTCACCCAAAAACTAAAAAAGATTGTCCTAAATGTGGCAATTTAGAAGCAGAAACCTGGCAAGTGCAAATAAGGAGTTCTGATGAACCAAGCACACATTTTTTTAAATGCACAAGTTGTAAATATACTTGGCGCGAACAATAATTACTTTTATCGGCTTTTTTTATATTATTGGAATCTAGATCAATTTACGTGAAAGAACAGTTTCACGAATAATTTTTAATAAGGAAATCCTTAATAATGTCATCAAAAAATTGTTAAGTCATAATAAGAAATATTTCAAAAAAAAAAGTGTGAAAAATGGAAAAATTAACATTAAAAATCGGCTCATTTCTAATACTTTTTATGGGAATGTATACCATTGTAATGTCATTTCTTTGGATATTCGTAACTGAAATAATGTTTGTGAGCGACTTTGCTCATCACACAGGCCTAACTTACCCAGAATATTTAATTGCTGCGCCAGATTTTGCAGAGATTTACATTATAACAAAAAAATTAATCGGTTTTATTCTGTTAGCTGATGGTATTATGATCGTCTTAATAAACCAAAATAGCTATCGTAAAGGCGAGAAATGGTCCTGGTATGCAATTCTTGCAGGCGGTGGAATTTCTTGGAGTACGTTTATAATATATAAAATATATATTGGATATATTGGATATAGTATGGTTACCTTCGTTGTTGGAATTACTCTTCTCATAATTGGTCTAGCTGTTCCGGCTAAAGAAATATTGATGAGAAAAACTTCTTAATTAGTTTAAAATCTAAAAAGGGAAAAAATTACTGAGCAACCTAATTTATAATTACAAATTTTTTTCTTTTCTTGATTTAAAATGAAAGATAGTTGAAAACTTAAAATTTAAACAATTAAGAAAGAACTTCCAATATTTTTGTTAGGATTCTAGCTTTACCCCCTGTTGATTGAAGTAAGGTTTTCCCACAAACTAAACATTCTACATCTGTAGCAGAACATCCAAATATTATTTGTTGATTTCCACAATTTAAACATTTCACACGCAAAAATCTACTTTTTGGTTGTGGGATAAGTTCTTTTGCTTTTCTTTTATGTACCATAGTTCCTCACTCTTTTATACTTCTTGTAATTCGAGCCTTTTTACTCGATAAGATTTAGCATACTGTTTTTTGCCACATTCAGTACATTCTAACATTGGAGTTGTTCTCTTATTAATTTTGGCATTTTTATGAAAGATTTCCTTAGGAAAAGAGCCATAACCTCGCTTTTTTCTTTCTAATCTTCTCCTTCCATGATTTAGCATTCTCTCCTTACCTTTCTTATAAATATTTACGTTATGAACTTGATGTGAATGGCAGGTAGAACAATATCGCCTTACTGTTCGAGGATACTTCAAATTAACAGACCACCTATATCTAATTACCTTTAATAATTAATTATAAATTTTAAATTTTATTAGTTCTGGCAAGGTCTTTTTAAATCCCATCATTTTTAATAAAAAACAATTTAAATCTTATTTACATAATGTTAATAAAAACATATTTTTTGAGAAGATAAATGTTTAAAGAGAAATTTAGCGAAGGAATTATAAGTGCAAAGCAATTTGATAGAGAAGATATTGAATATATATTAAAAAAAGCTAAAGAAATGCTCAAAATCAAGAATTCAAATCTTCTTCATGGTAGGATATTAGCAACATTATTTTTTGAGCCTTCTACTCGTACTCGTCTTAGTTTTGAATCTGCAATGTACAGATTAGGTGGAAGCGTAATTGGATTTCATTCTGGAGATGTTTCTTCAATAAAGAAAGGTGAAAGTATTGCTGATACAATAAGAACTGTTGAAAATTATAGTGATTGTATAGTTATACGCCATTCTCTTGAAGGTGCTGCTCGAATGGCATCAAAATTTTCCAAGGTTCCTATAATTAATGCAGGTTCGGGAAGTGGTGAACATCCCACTCAAGCATTATTAGATTTATTAACAATTACTGAAGAAATTGGTTCATTAGATGGTTTGAATGTAGGTTTAATGGGAGATCTTAAGTATGGAAGGACAGTTCATTCGCTATCAATTCTGTTATCAAATTTCGATGTAAATATTTATTTTATAAGCCCTAAGGAATTGAGAATGAGGAATCGTGATAAAGATTTCCTACAACAACGACAAGCTAAGTATAAAGAAATTACAGATTATAGGAAAATACTAAACATTTTAGATGTTCTTTACATGACTCGTATCCAAAAAGAAAGATTTGTTGATTTGGAAGAATATGAAAGAATTAAAGGGTTTTATATATTTGAAAAAGAAGATCTCAACAATACTAAAGATACTTTTAGATTATTACATCCGCTCCCTAGAATTACTGAAATTTCTTCTGACGTCGATAGCTCGGAAAAAGCACTTTACTTCAAACAAACTTATTATGGAATCCCCATGAGAAAAGCTCTCTTAGCTGAATTGATGGCAGAATAATTTTAATAAGATTATCTTTATTTTCAAGTTATTTCTTATTACGCACGGTCTCTTAAACAAATAGCACCTATTTTGGATTCAATTAAGGTTTTTAGTAACTTTTCTAATTCAATATCTACATCATTAATCTTCATTGAAAATAAAGAGCCTTTGCCAATAATTCTTTCAAATTTCTTAAATAGCTTGATTCTTCTATTGATTGAAAGATTTGATTCATGTCTTATTAAACTTGATGAGTATTCAGTTATATTTTGATCGAATTCTGTTATGCCGTTATTCCAACAGCCTTGTAAGTAAGAGTCATAATGAGGTTGACTTAAAACAAAATTATTTCCATTTACATCGTTTTTTTCATCAATAATCTTTTTCATTAAACCAATTATTTTTAGAGCAAAAGATTCGCTATTTTCTGTTTTATCAAGTTCAATTCCACAATGATTTAGCACAGCTTCATTAAGGCCAAAAAAACTAATGGATTTTAAGGCATTTTTGAAGATATCTCTTTCATCATCTTTAAAAACGTTTGATATAATGGAATTCCATTGTTTTAGTGAACCTAATTTCTTTTTTACTAATTTCTCTTTATAATCGAATAATTCAAAAACATAATTTAATTTTTGATATAATATTTCTAGGAATTTTTCGTCATTTTGCTTTGCATCAACTGATATGATGGGTAAATTGACTAAGATCTTATCGAGTATTAATTGGTTTGACTCAGAACTAGGTATTTGAACAATAGTTGAATTAAATAAATTGGAATATGTTTTGTTATATAGAATTATGTTATCTCTTAAATTATTAACAATTAAATTATTTGTACTCTTATAATTTGACTCTGAAGAGAATATCGTTGAATATTCAAACAATAATAAAGGTTTAATAAATTCTCCACATTTTTTATTTAATGAATTAAGAAAAAATTCATCAATTTGACAATTATTCAATTGAGTCCCATTAAAATTGAACTCAAGAGTTAGAGAACTTCTTGTTTTATTAAAAAGATTATTGAATCTAAGGATTTGAGAAACCAGTAAAGAAAGATCAGATAATGTTGTTTTTGGTTTTGAAAATGAAGAAAGGAATTCATTGTTAAAATTTCCTAAGACTAAGTCCTCAGAATAATAAGGTTTAAGAGAATACAAAAGATCTAGGAGTTGAATAACCATTTCTGAATGATTTATTTCATTGTTTATTTTATTTTTAGAGGTTTTGAAAAGATAATCTATCAGTGTTTTTGTATTGATATAGAGGCTTAAAGGCCTTAAAGCCCAGTAATTTAAATGCAAGAGAGCGATTTCGCCTGATAAATATAGATCCGCTAAATTTTTAGGAATAAGATTTAAAAGCAAAAATTGCTCAGAAACATCAGAACCTAATTTTTCAATGAAAATTTCAGGATTTATTAGGTCATTGTTGGATTCAAATAATTTAGATACTTCAACGGGAGGGGTTCCTAATCGAGTTAATTTATGCCTTACTTCCTCTAAACCATTTTCTAATAAAACCGCATTAATATATTCCCGCATTAAAGGAGCTGTCATGTATTCTATATTAGTCTTAGAAAGACGTTCCTCTACTTCACGAGCAATTTTTCTAGCTAAAAATCGTTCTAATTCACCTTCAGAAATTAAATAATCCTCGATTTTACTTGCATCAAAAAGTTCCTTTGAATATTTAGAAGTCCGAATCATTCTTGTTTTATTTTGTTGGTTTAAAATTTCTTCAATAGAAAAGATTTTGTCTATAATCTGTTCACCTAAAAATGTAATTGAATAACCCTCATTGGAAGAATCTACTAATTCACTTTTTTTCAATGTTTTTAAGTGAAAAGATAAATTAACAGAGGATATATCATTTCCTAAAACTTCTTTTTGCAACCTTGAGAAGGGTAATGGAATTTGACTATTTTTTAATTTTTTTAGAATATCAATTCTAATCTTCTGCCCTAGTGTTTTAAGTTGCTTTTCTAAAATGTTAGGGTTTTTGTCGGTATCCAATTTATTTATTAACCCTGTTCTGATTCTTTAATTATACTTAACTAAATAATATGATATTCAAATATATAAAAATATAGAAATTTTCTGATGTATCAATGAATAGGGGTAATATGTGGGTGATATTAACTCAAATTTTAATAGATGTAATCGCTTCCTAGAACTTCTTCTATTTATTAGAGATTTTAGTTCTAAATTTTATCATTTATTACAAATATTATTTCAATTTTAAAAATTGGACTCCTTTTCTGTTAAATCTAATTATTCAGTATAAAAGATTATAAAATAAATCACGAAAAAACTATATGAAAAAATGTGAAAAACGACAATGACAAATAGAAATCAAACGACTAAATTAATCACAATTGAGAGAGAAGAAGAAGTTGTAGCGAGTGGCAGAGAAAATTTTTTCCAAATAGATATCTTGAAAGCAGCGATGATCTTTTTAGTAATTTTTGACCATATAGTTTCTTGGAATATCAAATCTTATATTGGTGTTTCTCTTTGGGAACGAATATCAATTCCTGTATTTTTAGTGATAATGGGTTTTAATATGGGTCGCTCATTTCAAAGACAAGAAGTACAAACTCTAAAGGAATTGTATTCATGGAGTTATTTCAAAAATAAAATCATTCGATATATATTACCATTTTTGACGTTATATATTGCCTCGACATTTATTGGATTGTTTATGTATGGATTTGACTTAACTGCAATGTGGTGGGGTCAATATTATCCAGAACATGGTTTTATGCAGCTCTTTATTGGTTACTTACTATTTTGGGGTCCAGGAAACTGGTTTCTGCCAGTTCTTTTCCAATCTATATTAATAATGCCTTTACTTTACTTTTTATTCAAAAAGAAACCAATTTTTGCCTTAGTATTATGTTTTGTGGTTGAGATAGCGTTTCAATTAGGCATATTCTTCTTTATCGGTGATATTACATCATGGGAAGAAGTTCATATCTTAAACCTTATTATGAACTCAGTTTTATTCTACCTTCCTGGTATTGCTTTAGGCTTGTGGTTCTCATTTGGATATAATCTCAATGAAGATCGAAATTTCTTCGTTTGGCTTTTATATCCAATAAGTTTAGCATTCATAGTTGCACACCAATTTTTCTCTTATAGAATCAGAATCGATGGTATTCCGTTACTCAGGGGAGATTATCATTTCTTAATAATTCCTTATTCAGCGTTTCTATTTCTGCTTGCGATGAAATTTCTCCCTCAAAAATCAGATTGGCGAATTTCACGAGGAATTTCTCTTATTAGTAGATCAACTTATCATATTTTACTTACGCAAATTTTAGGGTACGGAATGATAACAGCTTTTTGGGGTACTCATTATGTTATTGATACGTTAGTAACCTTACCTTTAGATTTGAATGAAATATTTTTATTGATAGAATATGCCCTAAATTTGATTGTTTTAGGTGTCTTATTTGTTTCATTTGGAATCCTTTGGTATAAAATAGACCAAAATAAGAATATACTAAGACGAATACTCTATTATTTCAACTTTTTTATAGTCTTCTCTTCATTATTTTTTCTATCATTCTGGGCACAAACACCTAGTATACCAATACCTATTCCCCTTATAATTATTATTGCTTATGCTATTGCTGCTTTAATCACTTATGTCATAATAAGAAGACCACTTAAAACAAAAGTCTTAGGTTTTTGGACGCTATTTTTAGCAATAACATTCACGATGATGGTATTGGAAATATCACTTATCCCCGCTAATTTTTACTGGTTCTCTTGGATTCCTATTAGTATATCCCTAGCTGGTGCTGTTATTATCACCGTATTAGATTATATCTCAAAAAAAATAAATTAAATTATTCTTTTTTTTTATATTTAAAAACTGGACTACTAATAATTTTAATAAGTTTTTACTATATTCTTAAATATCAGATATTGTAAATTTCTTTATCCGAAGTGCTTTTTTATGAGTTTAAATGACATTAAAAAAAAATTAAACATTGGAACAATAGGATTATGGGTAATCTTCTCCATTGTTACTATTGTAATGGTGGCATTAGTAATAGGGGATGTTTTCAGACCTAACGATTATTGGATCCCTATTATTCCTATTGGTGTTCTTCTTATTTTGGCAATTATGGCTACTTTAGTGGATTTTAGGAGTGAACGGAAAATTAAAGTAGGAATTATTGGAGCATGGACAATATTTCTAATAACTGTAGTCGTGTTTGCTGCTCTTATTTATGGTCAAGTTTTTACACCTGAGGAATATTGGATTCCTGCAATTCCTATTGGTACATTATTTGTACTAGCACTTGTTCCTACTATATTAGAATATATTTCAGGAGAAATTAGGTACTGTCATAAATGTGGAAAAAGATTTGAAAAAAAATGGGAGTTTTGTCAAAATTGTGGAGCAAGAGTGCTTACAGGCTGTCCAACTTGCGGTACGAAAGTAAGAGGAAATCCCAAATTCTGTTATAAATGTGGAACAAATTTGAGTGAAGCAAAAATTGCCCAGATTTATCGACCCCCTGTAAAACCTAAAATTAGAAATCAAGCTAACTTCTGTCATGAATGTGGTAGTCTTGCAAATCCAGAAGCAAAATTCTGTGGTTATTGTGGAGCTGCCCACAAATAATTTTTTTATTTTTTATTTTTTAAATTTCAAAAGTTCATATTAAAATTAGTAATTGAAAATGATTCTATCTTGCAGACACTGCTATTCTCTCTATTTCATCTTTACGCTTCACAGCTCTAGATTCTTGATTGTTGTTCGCAGCTAGTATTAGTTCTTGTGCTAGATTTTCTTCAAACTGTTTGACATTACCATGAGATCTAGCACCAATTGCTTGAACAAGATATTTGATCGCAAGGTCAATTCGACGCTGGGGCGCAATATCTACCGCTGACGCATAGCTAATCCCGCCCATAGCGATTTTCGTCGTTTCTTCTCTAGGTGCGGTATTAATTATTGCATCTACTAAGACTTGAATAGGATTTTGACCAGTGATCAATTCGATTAAGGTGAATGCATTCTCAAGACTTCTTAGTAATTTAAATTTTTTGCCAGAATTATAAGAACTTTTATGACCTTTAATTTTACCGCTGATAAAACCAGGAGAGAGCAATCGATTATTGAATCGTTCAATTATAGAGACTTTAGAGGACTTCCAAAATCTTTTATGTTCATGTTTTCCAGCTGAATGTGGTACAATAATAGGTCTTAAATTAATATAATTTTCAAGAGTTATATCATCAACTTTGATGTCTGCAAAAGACCATTTATTAAATAATTTTATATCTTTCTTTACTTTACTCATACTTCAAAACCTCTTAACGGAGTGGTTTTTCTTTCTTTCCAGTTAAAAGAGCATCAAGACTTACACCGTTTACTTTAACAACCTTGTAACGCACTCCTGGAAGATCCCCAATACTTCTTCCTTTTGCTCCTCCAATTCCTTCAACAATTACTCTATCGTGCTCTTCTATGAAATTAAGCGCACCATCCCCTGGAAGGAAGGCTGTTACACCTTTTCCATTCTTTTTTAATTGAACCCGAACACATTTTCTAATTGCTGAGTTAGGTTGCTTACTTTCACGACCAACTTTCTGAAGAACTATACCAAGAGCTTGACATGAGCCTTCCAATGGATCTACCTTCTTTTTTAACTGAAGTTTTCTCCTTTTATATTTTGTTTTTGACCATCGAAATTTTTTTCGATTAATTTGAAGTTTTCGAGCAGCATAGAGTCCTTTTGGGTTACCTATCTTTAACACCTTTATTTGATAGAATATTAGTAGAGGAAAAAATGATTCCTTAAACTTAAAATTTATGGATATGAATTAGGTTCTTGTCAATTTTAATTTGGATTCATTAACAAAATAAGGTGAGTAACTTATTCAACTCTCAAATCTAGAGTTTTTGTAGCATTATAACAAATATCAATGCATCCATTTAGATTTTCATTAGAGCATAAATCAAGTGTATCCTTCCTAGAATGTATATATTTTGTATCTTTTTTTGATAGAAAGCAAGTTACTTGAAAACCCTTCTTTTCTTTTTTTTGCGTAAATGCACGAAATACTAAATGATCACTCCCAGATCCGAAAGATAACTTAGATTTCTCAGAGGGGATTAAATTTTGTTTATCAGATGCTTTCAAGACATCATTTAGATTTTTATTTATTTTTTTCTTTTTAATCAGACCAGTTTCATCAACTAATCCTATATAAGTGCCCACCATATCAATGTTAATGTTATATGATTTATTTAGATCATAATCACGATCAAATTCTTCAAAATGTTTAGAAACATATTGTTTTGAACCCCATAATCCCATTTCCTCTGCTCCACACCATAAAAAGATGACATCGATTTTTTCAAGAGGATTATTTTTGATTAATTTTGCCAATTCTAACAGAATTGCTACACCTGAGGCATTATCAACCGAACCGACCGATTCATTGCTAGTTTTCATAAAAAAAGTTAAAAATATTTCAGTCAGGAGTATTCCACCAATAGTTAAAGAGATAGTTCTTATCATTAAATATATAACTTCAATTTGGAGTGTAGTGAATAAAACTATTATCGACCAAATTGAAAGGACTAAATTTAATAATATATAAGAGAGAAGTAAGAATACTGCTGAAAGAAGTAAGACTTTAGTTATTTTGGACGGAAAATTATGAGAAATTGAATCATAATGGGCTGAAAAGAATATTACAGGTCTTTTCGGATAAAGATCTTTTGCTCGAATCGTTGCTATGATATTACGAGATTCTTTCCTCTTTCCGATAAATACCTTTTTGGAATAGTCAAAGATATTTTTAACACCTAAAATTAAAACCAGAAAAAAAATACCATCAAGAGGGATGATTAGCCATGTTAAATTAGGATATAACAATAATATTTCATTAGCTAATATAAAAGCAAAAATCCATAAGAAGATCAATTTTTGCATTTTTCTTAAACTCTTAGACCATTCAAAAGATTCTACATTACTTTCAATGTTTTTTTTGTCCAATTCTCGTCGAATATAATTTAGTGCTTTTGTTTCTCCTTCGGTTGCAGCGTTCCGTGTAAATGCTAAGGATTTAACATGATTTATAGCAGCCTCTTCATCATATAAATTTAATTTTGAAATGTTGATCACTAAAAATGGTAACTTTGTTATTAAGTTAAGAGTAATTATTAAATCTAATTTTTAGGTAATAGGATTTATACATTTTTCGTGTTAATAATTACATTATCAACTTCAAAATATCTTAATACTAATTCTTTGATTTTTCTTATCATAGAACCATCTTTACCAATAGCTTTTCCACGATCTTGAGGCCTTACTGTTATAACAACAGTCTTTTTTTGGTTTCTATTTTCTTTTATTTCAATGTTTTGAACTATTATTGTATTTTTTGTTGTTTGTAAGATATTTTGAATAAATTTGCTTAGATTCTCGGAGAAAGCAATTACGTCAATTTTTTTTTGGAGTTTTGATTTTAGGTCTTTAACATGTTCTCCTGATTTGCCTATTGCTTTTCCAACATCTTCTTCTTTTACCAAAAATATAATAATTTCAGAGCCATTCTCAGGTGATTTGAAAATAAAACAATCTTTAATAATGGCACCAGAAATGTTATTGAAAAGAGAGATAAGTTCCATTGCTTCCCGGTCAATTTTGATATTTTTTTTTAACATAGAAAAACCTAGTTAATTTATTATTAATAAGATCATTTAGTTTTTAAAGAAATTAAATCTGAATCTCCAAAATCAAGTATCCCTATAATAGAAATCATATAAGGTTTAGCGCAAGCTAAACCTAAATCCCAACTTGAACCTTTGTATTTATAAATGAAAATTTTATCTTTTAAATGACTATTGTAATTATCAAGCTCATTAATTAATTCTGTAGGGCAATTATTGCTTATAATTAACATCTTATATGGATTTTCTTTTTGTAAGCGTTTAAGAACTTGGCTTTTTCCATAAATAATTTTACCAGTTTTATAAGCTACTTTGATATTGGTGTCTACATCAAATTCCTTTGTTTTTTTCCTACTTAGATCAACTTTCTCTTCGGATGTTTTAGTTTTTCTTTTTACCATAGTATTTTCAAACAGTTTCTATATAATAAGTATTAAGAATGATACTTTTTTAATTTTTTTTTGCTTGGTTAAGTTGTTTTATCTGAATTCAATGTTTGTGTTTAACTTTGTTTTTTTTTCTTCTTTAATAATTCTAAATTAGCATCTAGATCAAACATTACATTAACGCGTCCAGAACCGATGGGACTGATTTGCCCTACGATGACATTCTCGGGAATGCCAAGTAAACGCTCTTCTTCGCCGTAAAGCCCTGCATCTAATAATTGATTTACTGTAACCTCAAAAGCAGCTCTTGCAAACACACTAGATTTTGAACCTGAAATCCCATGTCTACCTATCGATTGTATTGATCCAGAATAACACATTAGATCAGCTAAGATTAAAAGATGTCTCAAATCTACGTCTAATCCCTGTTGTTCAAGTACTTTTTGAGATTCTAATATTATCATTTGACGCGCTGCCTCAATTCCATAGAGTTTTTCTATCTCATGAATATGATTTGATACTGTTCTGGTGATATCTACTCCTTCTATTTGAATAACACTTGGTAGATTTGTACCTTCAGTTTTTATTATCCATTCTTCACCATCATCAGAAGGAGTTAGTAAACCTCTTTTTACACCTCTAATTCCTTTCACTACTTTTTTAAGAATTTTTTCCCTTAATTTTTGCAAACTTTGTAAATCTTCAATGCCTGGATCAATAATAATAGAATTATCTTCACGTTTAATTGTGCCTTTTTTCTTGTAACGCTTCAAAATTTCTGGTATTTCATTAATATCAATCCCTTTTTTTTCACATATTTCAGGGATTAAGTTAATAACAATATTCCAATTCACAAAATCTAAATCTATATCATGAATAATTTGTTCAATACGAATTTGTTCAATTCGATTATGTACTTCAATTGCTTTACCTTCAGATTCCGAATAAGGTTTTTCAAGATACACAGACATTTGTGGTGTACTTGGAAAGCGACGTGCATCTACGATTTCTATTAGCCGAGGTAATCCTTGTGTAACAGAGAACTCTTCTACACCTGCATAATGAAATGTACGAAGCGTCATTTGAGTCCCTGGCTCACCAATTGATTGTGCTGCAACCGTACCAACAGGTTCTGAAGTTTCAACGATCGCATTATTAAAATTAATGAAGATTTTATTTAAAAGGTATTCAAGTTGTTCTATTTGTAAATCTTCATTAATGACTTTTTCTCTAATTCTAACTATTAAATCTTCTGGAATACCATCTTCTTTTAAGATTTCTAATTGTTCATCTAAATATTTTGGAGTTACTTTTGTCATTAATATCTTTCCTTTAATTTAATTTATTTAATTCATTTTTTTTCTTTCCATTCTATATATGCATTGGTTTCTTTACCACGCCAAACAGCTTTTTTCCCCGTCTCTTCCTCAAATTGAGCTTTTAAAGAATCCTCATCTATTACTTTTTTTTCTGGTTTTACTTTAGTTTCAGGTTTTTCACCTTTCTTTTCCTCAGATTTAGCTTTTTTTATAGTAGAACCCTTTTTAATCTCTTCTCGTACCTCTTCAACATTGAGTGCTTTTGCTTTTAATAATAGAACGTCTAAATTCACCGCTGCGCCATGATCAGTGTGCATTGCATCAATACCATCATCTCCAAAGCAAAACTGAATTACATTTTTATCAGAATTCCTGACAGTACCGTCATTTTCGACAACCATATCCTGTAATGCATTAACCAATCTACGTTGCATGTATCCCGATGTGGATGTTCTTACAGCTGTGTCAACTAATCCTTCTCTTCCACCCATAGCATGGAAAAAGAATTCTTCTGGCTTTAATCCATTTCTATATGAAGAAGAAACAAATCCTCTTGATTTAGGTGATAGATCGTTAATTTTAAAGTGAGGCAATGTTCTCATACTATATCCTCGATTAATTCTTTCACCTCTAATAGCTTGTTGTCCTACAACAGCGGACATCTGTCCTAAATTCAAAATATTCCCTCTTGCACCAGATTTTGTCATGATAACTGAATGAGCTTCATCTCCAATAAAGTCTGCAGCAGTCTCTTCAGCTTTTTTTCTGGCTTCTGCTAAAACTTGTCTGATTCTTAACTCTAAAGTCTCTCTCATTGAACGCCCAGGAGCTCTTTTAAGAATTTTTGTATCATTTTCATAAAAAGCATTGATTAATTTTTCGGATTCTTTATTTGCTTCTTTTAATATCTTTTGAATTGCATCATAAGCATGTCCGTGTACATAAACTTCATCTAATCCCATTGTCATTCCATTCTGTCGAATGACATATAAAAGCATCTTTGTAGCACTGTCTAAAAATATTCTTCCCCGTGCATTTCCGTGATCTTTAATAATGCGTTGCAATATACTATTTGATTGCATGGCACCAAACGAGTTTTCATCAATAGTTCCAGTGATTAAATGCCCATTCTTAATTACAACGTAGGCATCATAAGGGCATTGTTCTTCTTCACATATTTTGCATTTTTTGCAAAACTTAGATTTTACTTTAATATTAAGATCATCTGGGAATAATGTACTGAAGATATCTTTACCGGAATACATTGGTGTTGGGTCAGTTATCACAGGAGTGAGCCAATCCAAACTAAAATTAGGATTATTTTTAAATACATCTCCAGTATATAATAATTTTAATGCGTCTTTTTTAGTGTATAAAGAATCTTTACTCGTAAATTGAAATACGCTTGAAATAAAGTCCTGAATACCTCCTAATATTGGTCCACCAAATCTCGGAGATAATATATGTTCTTGGACTTTAAGAAGTAGTTCTGCTTCTGTACGTGCTTCTTCGCTTTGAGGTACATGCAGATTCATTTCATCTCCATCAAAATCAGCATTATATGGTGGACATACAGTTAAATTTAACCGAAATGTTCTTCCTTCCATTATTTTCACTTCATGAGCCATTATTGACATTCTATGAAGAGAAGGTTGACGATTAAATAAGACTAAATCTCCATTGTTTAAATGTCGCTCAATTGTAAAGCCTGGAGCAAGCATATCTGCAATAATTTTTCGATTCTTTACATATCGAAGATCAATTCTTCTACGATCGTTCCTAATGATATAATTTGCGCCTGGATGCTTAAACGGTCCATTTAAGACCATTTGTTTCATTTCCTCAATATTCCAATCGTTAACATTAGTGGGGATTGTTAAAATTTTTGCTATTTCTATAG
The DNA here is from genome assembly GCA_048885705.1 of Candidatus Hermodarchaeota archaeon. Taxonomy (GTDB): domain Archaea; phylum Asgardarchaeota; class Lokiarchaeia; order Sigyniarchaeales; family SOKP01; genus Loki-b32. Next base: position 31,439 of record JBHLLJ010000004.1, read on the forward strand.
GAACACCTACATCATTAATACTGATATAAGGATTTGGTGATATCACACTACGAGCAGAGAAATCAACCCTTTTACCACTTAAATTACTTCTAAATCGCCCTTCTTTACCTTTTAACCTCTGAGTTAATGTCCTTAGCGCTCTACCAGATCGGTGCCTAGCGGGAGGAATACCCGATACTTGGTTATCAAAATAGGTTGTGATATGATATTGTAATAATTCCCAAAGGTCCTCAACTATTAAATGGGGCGCTCCTGCATCGATATTTTCTCTTAATCTTTGATTGATTCTAATAACATCAACTAATTTATGGGTTAAATCATCCTCAGAACGAATACCACTGTCTAATGTAATTGATGGTCTAGCACATACAGGCGGAATTGGTAAAACCGTAAAAACTACCCATTCAAGACGAGCATTCTCCGGAGAGATTCCAAGTGTCCTAAGATCAACATCATTCATCTTTTTTAGACGCTCTAAAATCTCAATAGGTGTTAATCTCCGTGAACCTTTTCCTTCTTCTTCTTCATAAAAGGTTGTAGGCTTTTCAATAATTATCTTTTTCTTTTTTGCACCACAATAGGGGCATATTTTGGTCTTTCTTGCTCGTTTAAAGACAATTTTTGCAGCATCTTCATCACCTTCAAAGAAAATCTTTCGATGCTTGATTTGTTCGTCTCTAAATTTCTCTTTTTCATCTGTTGTAAGCATTAAACGTGAACATTCAGGACAAATACTACGTAAAACTTTTAAGACTTTTTTGGCATACCCTACATGAAGAACTGGTCTAGCAAGTTCTATATGGCCAAAATGACCCATACAATTACTTACAAGATTACCACAAGTTTGGCAACGTTGACCTGGCTCAATAGTACCTAATCTTTGATCCATAAGACCACTTGGAATTGGTAGGCCATCTTCATCATATGTATCTGCTGTTATTATACGAGCAGCAGACATTTTTCGAATCTCATCTGGACTAAGCAGACCAAACTTGATCTTTTCAATCATCTTTGTCCTTGAAAAAACATAGCTCATAAGTAAATTACCTCCAATAGAATAGTTTTATTAAATAAATTTGAAGAAGGAGTGGAATTCATAGGAGAAAACATCCTCTATAATTGTTATAATATGTTATTTTTAAAAAATAAGAATACGAGTCTTCCACTGTACGTAAATAAAGATAGCAAATATTAAAAATTTTACTGTTTTGGGCATTTTTAAATTTAAAATAGATTTAAATAGATAAATTTGTTTTTGGTATTTTAAATATATTTTAATGTAAACAAAAGGTAAAAAAGAAAATGAAATCCTATAAAATTAGAAGACTTTTAGCTTTGATTTTAGGATTTATTCTCATATTGGGATTATTTACTTTGAATTCATGGGCACAAGATGGTCCTCCAAATCCTGAAGATGCTTTTAATGGCCGTACATTTGATGAAAACTATTGGGATGAGGATATTTACAATAATTCTAAATGGGATCATCCAGAAGTTAGACCTGAAGTATCGTGGCAAGATAATACTTGGAATATGAAATGGATGAAGGAAGGTAATTTTGAGATGGGGATGATGGCATTTATTGATAAAAACCAAGAAGAGAGTGGGGAAAGTGTAATGTACACTACTCCTGCACAAATGTGGTGGCAACATGCTTATCTTAATGGGTCCGAGATTTATATTGCCTCAATGCATTGCGCTTGGTTTGGATTTGCTGATAAAAATAATACAGACATGTATGAAGATGGTGAAGAAATTACTCCATTTTTCTATATGGGTTCTAATAATACGGAATTGAGAGAGACAGTAGGTATTAAATCAAATCCAAAAACGATAGCAAAACCTTTAGAGCGTACAGTAAGCGGATCAACTGTTACTTACAAATGGGGTTATAATTATACTGATATTGTCTTTTATGTGCCTAACATAAACCATACTCTAACTGGATTTGGGTTTGAATGGGGCTTTAATTATTCTGATCCAGGATCTTATATTAATGGTTCACATGTGATTGGGAATCAAACTTATCTATCCTATGAATATACACTAGATATTGATACAGCTTTAGGTGTTGCAACCCTATATCAAGATTATGAAACTGGTAAATTTGGGACATTAATGTATAGAGAAAATGAGACCTCTCCTTGGGTAGAAGCCCATTCTGGAGAACAGGGTTATATGCCTGAATACTGGGCGATGTGTTTAGGCACATGGTCATTTATTTGGGCTGAACAAGATTGGTCATTAACGGATCATGCTTTAGGTGAAATCAATGCAACTGTTCATAAAACAGGATTAACTACAGTTGAAACTACCTTGGGTGGAGCGCATGCATTTGATTTTAGATTTAGTCAAAAACCAACTTATCACCTAACACATCATAATGGAACAGACATGGGTGATAAGGATGTGCTTTATGAATGCTTAGATGTAAATGCAGATAATGAATTCATTGAATTCGTGTCAGGGATGCTTCCGTTAGTCGGAGAGTTCGGTCGTTTAATATGTTGCTATGCCATTAATCAAACAAATAGATTCGTTGATGGAATTCCGTTTGATCTGGTCTGGAATGATTTGGAACCTAATAAAACAGCTGCATTTTTTGTTACTGCTTATCCTGACTATGGGGAAGGTCAAGGAGGAATACTAAAACATGATCCGGTGTTTACTGCTTATTTCAGTCCTGCAATAGACGCTATTATTCCAGGTTACAAAGTAGAGATTCTTACTGTGGCTTCATTAGTAGGAATAACAATTGTAATAATAACTAAAAAGAAGCTCAAAAAAAGGATTTGAGAGTAAAACCTTTAAGAATAAATCTAACATTTTTTTATTAATTTATTTTAAATTTTAGATTTAATTAGAAGAGTTAAATTTTTTAAATTATTTAGATAATTATTAATGAAGATTATTGATGTTCTAAGAACTAAACTTGTCCTCTTTTTAATTCAAACCCTAATTTTGAATTTTTTTGTTTTTTTTTTTGGATATAACATTAGTCTTAGTTTTGATATAGGAACATCTTTAGAGCAAAGAGTAATCATTCAATTTTTGGCAAATTATACCTTATTTGATTTCTTGCCTAGTTTATTTTTTATTTATTCTATTTGGATTTCAGTCTCCTTAATTCCTATTTTTATTTATAAAGATTTTAAAAAATCCTATTCAATGAATTTGTTAACATTTTTTTTCCCTAATTTTTTACTTTATGTATTTTTATCTAGATATGCAAAAGGATATTTTGACTCATTTTTTGTCTTTCATCTTATACATACAATATTACTTGGAATTGTATTAATTTTTCTTTCAATTGTCCTTTCTTTTATTATTAAAAAAATCTTAAAATCTAAAGTTGTTCAGCGAATAGAGGATTTACATGAAATTGTTAAAGCTGGGAAGATTATTTGTCCAAAATGTGGAATAGAGTTTGAGTCTATACCCAAAATTTGCTATAATTGTAACACTAATTTAATAATAAAGATTGAAGACAAAAAGAGTGAAGAAGAATAGCAATCCAAAACAATTTATGTCTTCTTTAATTTACGTTATCAATGTTAGGAGAACTTATCGCAATATTAGCTGTATTAACCTTTGTTGTATCTAATGTTATTTTTAGAAAGACTGAGAATCAAGCAAGCCCCACTTTTATTAATTTTTTTCGAACTGCAATTGGTACTATAACCTTCCTCTTAATTGTTTTATTTTTAAATATGCTAAATCTTATCATTATAATACCCTGGGAATTATGGATATTATTGATTTTAAGCTTTGTCTTTGGTCAAGTAATCGGGGATACTGCTTATTTTACAGCCCAAAAAGAATTGGGAACAACAATAACTCTTGCTATTTCAATGACATTTCCCCTTTTTACATTTATATTATCTCTTATCTTTTTCAATCAAGTTTTTAAACTGAATTTAGTATTATCTCTAATTTTGATCGGTAGTGGAGTTATTATTATCGGAAATTCTAAAACTAATTCTGAGAAAGAGAAGCCGCAGAGGAACAATATTTCAGATCAATCATCACAAGAAATTTTAAAAAAAAAATATATAAAAGCAATAGGATTTTGTTTCGCAGCCTCCTTTGGATGGGCTATTGGGGCTGTTTTAATTGAGTTTGCAACAACTCGAATTGATGAAATTATTAATATTAAAGAATTAAGCTCTGTGATAGGGAATTTTATTAGGTTTCCATTTGCATTAATGATTTTGGGTTCAATGGTGGTGAGAGAAAATCATATATTAAAAAAAAATAAATCTATATCTTACCAGAAGAAAACATTACATTCGTGGATTCTTTTATTAGTTGCTTCAATTATAGGAACTTCATTAGGCGCATATTTATATACTGAGTCCGTACATCTAGCAGGTGCAAGTATAGTTTCATTAATAGCTACTGCTAGCCCATTATTTGCTCTTCCATTAACATATCTTGTCAATAAAGAACGTATTTCCATGTTTGGTTTGATTGGAGTTATATTGACAATTTTAGGAGTAATATTCATCCTAATATGATTTAAAAGTAATTATTGATAATATTCTTCGAATAACTTTAATTCCTCCGAAATTTTTTCTAATTCAGTAAGCTCTGTTTCTGTTGGTGGTTCTTCTTCATAAATATCAAATAATTTTTGTTTAAGATTTTTTCTTACTAGCTTCTCTAATTTATTTATTTTTTGTTTGGTCGCAAAATATTTTATTAGTTTAAATTTCAGTTTATTAATCTTCTTTTCCCATTCTTTAGTAAATTCACCATCTTGAATTTCTTTTAAGATTTTTTCCATTTTATCACGAAGGGGGAGTTTCCTAAACCGTATACCTCTACTCATAGCTCCATATTGGCTTGTCTGAGAATGAAAGTTTACTTGTTTAACTAATCCTACCTCTGCCATCTTTTTATATGTATAAGACATCTCATTACTCATATACATTTCAATTAAGACCGCTTCTGGGGGATATCCTGCGTCAATGAGTGTGTATATGCTCGTTAGTAATACTCTTCCAAATGCGGGTCCAAAAGCTTGTTCATTAAACAAATCTAATTCTGCTTCTTGTTTGAATGTTAACATTATCGCTCCTTTTTTTAAAGTTCCGATACCTTTTGCTAATGCAAGTAGAATCTCCTTAGCTTGCCCCGTAGCATTTTGTTCTATGGCAATAAAACTAAAGAACCCTATATTTCTCAGAAAATTCTCTCTTACTCCAACTCCAATCATTCTGGGAGCAATTAATACAACATCTATGTTATTAGGTGGTTTTAATATGTTGAAACCAATATTATATCCACTAGCAAACACAATTGTACATTTTGGTTTTAAATTCGGTTTAATATCCCGCTCAAATATATTATTCAAAATCTCATCTGGGAGAAGAAGGAAGATAATATCTGATTGTTTAGTGACTTCTTTAATTGGAAAAACTGAAAAATTATCCTTTAAAGCGATATTTTTGTATCTATCTTCAATATTACCTACGATAATATTTAAACCAGAATCTCTCAAGTTAAGTGCTTGAGCCCTCCCTTGGTTTCCATATCCAATAATGCCTATTGTTTTTTCTTTTAAAATTGAAAGTTCTCCATCTTCATTATGATATATATCAACCATTTCAATTACACCTCAACTTTTAACCCATTCCTATAGAATTATTAATTAGAAAATGGATTTTTATTGTTCTTTATAATAATCGATCAAAATCCAACTTGTTTCTATTTAATATTTTGATTACAAGTTGCTTAAAAATTATGTTAATATTATAATTTTCTTTTGAAGAAGTTTTATAAAATTCATTTTCTTCATGTCTTTCCATAAATCTTTTGATAACCAAATCATCTACTTTAGTTTTTTCATCTGCTGTTTTAACAAGATCATTTTTAGCCCCAATACACATTCTCGGTGTGAGTGCATGATTGTATTCTGACAGTCTCTCATACCACCAGTCTAATCTTAATAATGTTTGAAGATCTATAAGATTAAAAACCATAAAAATCCCATTAGCACCATTAATATAATAGGGAAATAGCTTTTTGAACTGCTCTCGTCCACCAAAATCCCAGATACTAAGTCGTACAAATGATTTTTCACCATCAACAATAATAGGAAGATCTTTTGTATAAAATTCAATCCCTAACGTTTCTTTTGTATTAACATCAAATGTATCAAAACATAATCGTCTTGCGATACAAGTCTTCCCAACTCGTTCTTGACCTAGAATTGTTATTTTAAAAATGTAAGCTGGTTTCCCCTTGCCATTCGTCTCAGAAAAGCTATTAATGTGCTCAGACATGAAATTAAAAGTTCAATTATACTTAAAAAAAACAAACTTATTATTAAAAAATAAAAGCTTGGATTTATAGGTTTTGAACCTATAAAAATAATTTAGTGCTGAAATCTGTTAACATTCTATTGATCTTTAAGATAAGTGGATATTAGAATAAGATTTCAAATTTAGCTTTCCTTTTAAGAGAATTTCAACATAAGAAGGTTGTACATGTTGCCAAGCTCCAGAATTTATTATTTCTACTCTCTGATTGTTGATATTTCCATAAGCTATTCCACTGTGATGAGAATGACCATATATCACATGATTTACTTTTGATAAATTAGAATTTTTTTTTTCCAAAAATTCTTTTATTTCATCAAAATAGTAATCAGGTTTACTTGCCCGTTGCCATTTTTTCAATATTCGCATGTTTGCTTTAATTAGATTAAATTCTACATTATTTAATTCCGAAAAAAGATTCTCTATTAACTCTAAAGGCATTTTCTTTAATTTAGCTAATTCATTTTTCATATTTTCAAAGGTAATAGGTTTTACTTTTCTACCATTCTTAATTACTTGATTCCAGAAATAATCATACGTTTCCTTAATTTCAAACTTATTATTAGAAATCAATGATTTCCATATTTGTCCTACAAAAAATCGATATATTTCACTATCAAACTGAAAACCATGTGTCATAAAACATTCATAATCATTATCCAATTCTATACCTGGAATGCTTACTTCATTAATTGGATTTCCTTCAATTTGATTTCGTGAATCATATAAAAATAGGATATCTTCTTTTTCCTTCTTCTTTAATATTAGATATTGACAGAAAATCTCATTATCAAATAATTCATTGAAATCACTCTTTTCAAATCTTTTTATGAATTTTTCTTTTCGAACCTTAAATTTCTCATCATAATCCCCCGTAACAGGTATTTCATGATTTCCAAGTACAAAAATAAGTTTAATTTTTTTCTTAATTTCTAATAAAAGCCTAAATATTTCTTGGACTTTTTCTCTTTCCAATAGAGTGTTAGGAATGTCGGTACACAAATCAATAAAATCCCCTAATATTATAAGACCTTGTAACTCATTTCCGTACTCTCCATTAAGAATGCTATTTAAAAATTGAATAAATAATTCTCTTTCACAATCTAAGGAACCTAAATGAATATCAGATACAACTAAAAGTTTACATTCGATTTCATTCACTTTGTTATACTCCAATATATGATAATTTATTATAATTTTGTTAAAATAGAATATAATAAAAGTATTAAGAAGATTGCTAAATCTTTAATTAGATAAATAAAAAATTAAATTTAAGAATAATTTTTTTGTAAAAGTTATGATATCTGTTTCAAAATTCTTATATTGTTTACTTTTGATGTATTTTAATATCAAATCTTTTACCTCTTATTATATTTAAAATAAATGGGTTAAAATATTTTACCAAAATATAACAAAGTTTATTCTTTAGATCTTACAATTATATTATCTGAAATCAAAAATTGATCATTTTCCATGAATTGAATTCACTAATAAAAAATTTATAAGTTTTTTTCATTTATTTTTTTTGTCGACCATGTTTGAGTGATCTTATTTATCGGATTAATGATGATCAACCAACATATTTAAATATAAGAAATACTAATTAAGATTTAAATACATAATCAAAATTTAATAAAAATATAAAAATTAATATCCTTTTCCTATTTTACCAAACGGGTTAGGGAGATTAAAATTAAATAAAAAATTCGTGGAGGATTGAAAAATATTATGGCAGCATTCGCTTGGTCTCCTTTGCGCGCTTTAATGAAGAAAGCTGGAGCTGAAATCGTAAGTCGCGCAGCGGTTGACAAATTAATGGATTACTTAGAAGAGTACGCAAAGAGTCTTACTGGTTGCGCGCTCGATATTGCTAAGCATTCCGGAAGAAAGAAAGTTACTGCAGCAGATATGAAAATCGCTATTGGATTAATATAAAGTGATTATCTGCTATTCTTACGGATTGCTTACTTCAAAGAATTAAATTTTTTCTTTTTTTTTTATTTAAATAAAACAAATTCTTAATTAGTTCAATTTTTACTATTTTTAAGAACTTTTTTAATGAAATTATAAAATATACTCTGAATAATGAGGTACCAAAAAAAAATTCATTTTTTATACTTAGGTGAAAAAAAAATTTTATGGTACTTCAAAAAAAAAAAGTAGTCTATTTATTTCTATTAGTATTTGGTGTAATAATCGGAACTCTCTCTATTCTCTTGTTATATGCGTTTAATTGGACTATCATAACTACTACTTACCTAACACATGAAGGGACTTTAGGAATAGTCCTCACTATTGGTGTTAGAATAATTATTGTTTCTTTAATGGCGATATATACATTCTATAGATGGTTTAAACAAGAACGACAATATTTCTCAGATATACCCTTCCTGTTTGGTGTATTTTTCTTACTACTTATCTTTGGAAAAATGTTGGACCTATTCATTGATTTTAGTTATTTTGGATTAGATAGCGCATTACAACTCCTTGTATTTAAAGGCCGGTATTTGATTGCGATTTTGGACCTCCTTCCTATGATATATCTGAGTATTTTTATGATATTATTGTCACTTTCGGTAAAAAGACGATTCAATAAATTAACTAATGAAAAATATCTGAATATAATAAGAATGAGGCTTTTGTTAATTATTATAGCTATTGAAGTCTTTGTCTGTATCTTCGTTGTAAATGTAGCAATTGCTCCTATTATATATCCAATTACGATACTTCCCTCTCTGATTGCGATTGTGTGGCTCTTTAATTTTGCCTGGAGAAATCACCGTCTTTCACAAGTGAATACCTTTATTCTCATGATTGGATTCGGATTATATTTGATCACATCAATTCTGAGACCATTAATCCAATACATTGTTGGAGAATCACCTCTATTTGTCATAATTGCTGAATCATTAGACATTATCATTTTCTTGATCATATACCTTGGCCTTTATAAAAAATCAAATTATTCAAATAATGATAACCAGAAGGTTTAAGGATTTCAAGTATATTTATTGAACTTTGGAATTGTAACACCAATTACCAAGTTATTTTATTTACTTCCATTATTTTCTATTTTTTTGAAAATCCATAAAATTGAATTAATTATTTGCGAAAAAAATATTAGTTCTAGATAGAATTATTAACAACATAAATTCATAATATATTATTAAAATGTATGTGGAAACTTTATGCTCTTAAATAGATTTAAAGATTCTCCGAAAAATAAATATATAATTATAATAACTCTAATAGGTTTGATGATAGTCTTATTAATTTATCTACTTGTTTTTATACCTATTGAAGCTGTTGTATCAACATATGGTATTCTTGATTACGAATTTGCCTGGACTCCCGATAGAATATTAATCATCTTTTCAGCATGGGGTTCTGAAGGAATGGCTAACCAAGCTCTAGCAATATATTGGGATTTTTTATTCATAGTCGGATATGTTTCTTTTGCTCTTGGACTAATACTTATTGTACTAAGAAGATCAGAAGGAAAAATGCAAACTATTGGAATTTATTTTACCTTAACTCCTTTTATGACCGGGATTTTTGATATAATTGAGAATTTAAACCTGCTTATAATCCTTAGCAATCCTACTTCAATCTCAATTATTAATTCTTTAACCGCATCTTTAAGTGCACTAATCAAGTTTAGTTTCTTATTTAGTGCGATTATATATTTTGTAATAGCACTAATTACCATAATCCTAAACAAGATTAGAAAATAGAAAAAGTAAAAATTCTATTTTTCTAATTTTTATTTTTTTACTAAACCGTCCTACTTATTCGTTTTAAATACGTCTTGGAGTGATTTTATTGTTATGTTATCAAGTACAATATGCGATAAATGTGGATATCTTATGAATTATAATGTTAAACATCAAGAAAGTTGTTTAGATTGTACTCAATTCTATTGTTCTAAGTGCGGTTATAGATATGAAGTAGGTTTTCGATATAATAGTCTAATTGAAAAACATGTTAAATATATAAGATTTATTCAGTAGTTTTGAATTATTTTATTAAAAACTAATAATTAAATTCATAAATTCCTTTGCATCCAGATTATATCAAAATTGTGATTAAATTTTTTACCAATATTCTTAAATCTTCCACATTCAACAAAACCATGTTTTTTATGAAAATTTAAGCTTGACTGATTTAACGAAGATAAATTTACTAAGAGAATACTAATTCCGTGTTCTTTAGCATCTTTAATTAATTTATTTAATAATAATGTACCTAAACCCTTATTTGTGTGTTTTTCATTAATAAAATATGTTATCTGACCAGTGTGTTCAAAATTTTTGTATGGCAAGTAATTTTTTAAGAACGCAAAACCAATAGTTCTTGTTCCTAATTCTAATATATAAAAGAATTGAGAAGTTTGCATAATATCATGAAAAAAATTAGTCTTTACTTCATCCTCAAGATAAGCAGCAAAAGAGTTTTTTATATAATAATTAAAAATAGATAAAATATCATTTATATCGGAAGTATTAGCATTCCTTATTATAAATTCATTTTTCATCATTATAGATCTATAAGGTATTTAGAATCTTATTTAATGAATTTTTTCCAATGAAAAAGAAAAAAAATAATAATCCCAAAACCCTTGCAAGGTCGTCTATGAGTGTCTCACTTTTTCACACTCAATTCATTCTTATCTGGGATTTTTAATATATTTATCAATTAGTAAAATCATTGCTCCTACTGAAGGTCTATCTGTCTTGTCTTTTCCTATATATTTCCAAATAATTTTACCATTCTTATTGATTAAGAATTTACTAGGTATCGCTTGTTTTACTTTAATTTTTCCCCAACCTTCAGCAAACCAATAGACATCATAGTCTTTAGCAATTTTAGCACCTCGATCAGAGATCATATCTACAGGGAAGCCATTTTCTTCTTTAAATTTTCTCAAAAGTCCGGGTGTATCACTAGATATGGATATAATTTTTATATTTCGTTTTTTAAACTCTTGGAAGTATTCGGTTAAATGTATCAATTCTTCTTTTCAATAAGTTCACCAACTACCTCGGAAAAAATCAATTAATATGCCGTTATGATTTTTTAATAGATTTTCGAAACTTATTGGTTTGTTATGTATATCTACTGTATTTATCATTGGTGCTGTAGAATGTAATGTCAATCCCCTAGGTTTATGTGTTTCTATTTTATTTGAATCCATCTTATCTCATACCATAAATTAATTTCAATGCAATAAATCAACTTTCCTGTAATAATAAAGTCTATAGTTTTAAACATTAGGAATTCGAAAGATTTTTATTTTTAAACTTTATTTTAAACTGATTTCATAATTGGCTCTTCACTCACTTGAAAATTTTTCAAAAAGGATTTCAGTTATTACATCAAAAGCTCTTTCAACATTAGCACCTGTTTTTGAGGATAATTCAACAAAAGAGGCAAGATTATACTTTTTTGCTGCTAATATTCCATCTTCTCTAGGAACCACTCTAAACTCTTCAAGATCTACCTTAGAACCTATTAACATGATTGGTATATCCCCTGCATGTTCCCTTATCACTTGTGTCCAATCTGGAAGATGCTCTAATGATGATTGATTGGTAATATCATATAAGAAAAAAGCTCCATTTGCACCCTTACAATACTGAGAGAGTAAGAACCGAAACCTTTCTTCCCCACCAAAATCCCATATCTGTAATTTTACTTTTTTATCATTGAAATTTGTCGTTTTAGAATAGAAATCTACTCCAATCGTTAATTTCAAGTCTTCTTGAAAAAAACCCGAAATATATCTTATTGTAAGTGATGTTTTTCCCACGGACGCATCTCCCAACATTAACACCTTAAATGTATAATCGTATTGAGTCAAACTAATCAATAATAATTAAATTTTTAGGGTTTTAATCAAATAATTAAGTGGATGGATTAAACTTTTTACTAAGTCAGAATAAATTTTAATTTATAAAATTAATATACCTAATATTAATTAATTTTTGTCTAATTTAAAAATTATAATTTCGTATATAATAGAAATCAAATTACCAACAATAAAATATTAAAAAAAGAATGAGCAACAGAACCTGGAATTATCGAATAATTAAAATATACATATATGAAGGATAAGAAAAGTCCAAAAGTAAAATAATACCCAAAGAAAGTTATTATTGTAGGCATCGGTACTAAAAATGGCGGAACATGGTAAACAGTAAAAATGGCAGAAGAAATAAGAATAGAGTAAACTAATTTTAATTTGAAATTAAACTTCTTAATAAGAAATCCCCTAAAAAAAGATTCTTCACAAGGCCCAGTTATGATAATTTGCATAATTATTATAATACACAACTGAATAGCACTAGGTTGTAGAGGAGTTGTACTAATAGTTCCTTCTTGAGCTTGTTGAACAAATTCATTACCAAATAGATTTCTGATAATCAAATCTCTAAATAAAATGAGAATAAAATTACTAAAGAAGAAAAACAAAATACCAAAACTTAACCCTAATAGAATTTTTATAAACATATTCTTATTTTTTTGAAAACCCATCTCATTTATTTCATCCATGAATGATTTCTTCATTAATCGACTGCTAATTAAAGCCGGTAAAACAACAAAAAGTATCTCAAAAAGCATTATCCCTATTAAAATCCAAGTATTTTCTCCCAACTGCAGGCTCATTTTATATATGTTTTTTATAATTATTTTTAGCATATAAATCAAAAAATTGAAGATCTCATTATTATTATTATTAATTCGATTATATGTACTTTTAATGACAATTAGGGATAATTATATTAATTCAGAAAGTACAAATTTTAATAATTTTTCCCATAATGCTGATGCTATCAATAATTATGGACTGACAAAAGAGCAAATTCTCCACAATTACCTTAGATTAATTGCTAAAGAATATTTAGCAATTGAAGAGTTAAAGAACTCCTTTGTCAAAATAGTTCTTGAAAATATAGAGGAATTAAATTTTTCTCAATTCATAAATTTCCCTAAATTTAATATTAAAGAAGTTTTTTTGAAAAAAGAAGTTAAACCTGCAAATATTAGAGGATTAAATGTAGTATCTGTTGATGGAAGCTCTGTAACCAAGAAATATGCGGATGTAGACTTCTCATTTTTAAAAGCTATAGCAGTAAAGTATTACTTCAGAAAAAACCATGTTGCTAATATTGCTTATTTCCCCGATCTTAATGGTTTTAATAATTATTTAGTTCAAAGTAATTTCCTTAATCGAGATGAAATAGCAGTTGAAACTAAAATATCCATTGATATGACGTTTATGGAAATCAACCTATTAAATAATATGATTGAAAAATCTTCTGATATTGATATGATAATAATTGATGGTTCGATTGTTATTATGCCAATAAATTTGGTATTTACTAAAGATCTTGAGATTTCTAAGATGTACGATAAATTATTGAAAGAATACCAGAAATTATACTTAAATTGTAAAGAAAAAGGAATATTATTAATAGGTTCAATTAAAGATACAAGAACTTCTGCTTTATGTCATTTATTAAGAGATTCTATTCAATTATTAAAACCTAATCAGACAAGATTAACTGATTTTATTAAGGCTGATTATCGAAAAGTAATAGAGTATTTTTCAGATTTAGATTTGTTTAATAGAATAATGAAAAAGTCTGAAAGAACCTGTATTTTCAATTGTAAAAGAGAAATTGATAAAATAAGAGATACAGGAATTAAAAAAGAAATTCCATATTATTTTCCTCTCTCTTTTTATGCATTCTATCTAAAGACTGTCCAATATGATACTCCTTGCAGAATTGAGTTTTTTATGGAAGAGACACACTCTTTTAAAAAGGCTTCAGAAAAAGCAGATCTAATTACATCGATTATATTACCAATATCAAATTTGAATGAGAATTATGGTTTACCTATTCCTCAAGTTGAAGCCCATAAGAGAGCTGTTTTTAAAGCAACAGAAGTAGATCTATTACTCAATAATCTGACTAGAACTTTGAATCTACATGGTATTTCTCTATTAGAAAAAAGAAGAAATAGGAGACCATTTTAGCGTTTATTGTATTTAAGCCTATTTAAATAAAGATCTTCGAAAAATATATGTTTTTTTTTGACAATTTCATTGTAATACCCCAATCTGGTGATTTCCTTATTTAACACTTTTAAATTGGTTCTACTGGAAGTAGTACAATAAATATAATGTTCTTTGTTTAAATTCAAAAAAGAAGTGGCATTTCTAAGAAATTTAACTAAAATTTCATAACCTTTAATTCCACCATCCCAACTATAGTCTATAGCTTTCTTTTCTTCTTCTTTTATTAATTGAGAAGAAGGTAAGTAGGGTGGATTAAATACAATAATGTTAAAGGCATGTTTAAGGTTATTTGGAAATGCATTAAATAAATCCGAATGCAAAAATGTTATTTTATGATCGATTCCATTTGCTACCTGATTAATTTCTGCACATTTTATTGCCTCCACTAAAATATCCGATCCGAAAATCTTTGGCTTAAAATTTAAATATTCCATTTTTATTAGTTGAAAGAAAATTGCAATTATGCCGGTTCCCGTACCTAAATCAAGAATATTTTGAATCTCATTTATATTAATGCCATCAAAAGAAGTAGAATCAATATGAGATTTGAAATAGTCTAATAATAGATAAGTATCATCCGAAGGTGCATAAACACAATTAAAATCAAAGTTAATTATTGGATCTGGAAATTTAAACATCTTAATTTTTAAAAATTTTTTTTATGAATAGAATAACTTACATATTTCAGTATAATCATCAATTTCAAAGTTGAATACTTTTTTATTTTCATAATTGTTATTCCGTAAAATTGATTGAATTTGTTCTTTCGATAACATCCTAATTTTTTGAGTTTTAAGAAATAGATCAATTGCGTTAACTATATTTTTATTCTTATATGGCATTATCCCACCAATAAATTTTAAAAAGAATTCAATTGCATCTTTTTCTAAGAAGAAAGTATTAATTTTTTCTCTAGGGATGAGTTTTATTAATGATATAGGGATTTCTGGGATAGGGTAAAAGCTTTTTTTTGAGATATTTAATCTTAAGACAGGTTTCATGAAAGTGTTGACACTTATACTAATTCGTGATAAATTTTTATAATCTCCTGTTAAAAAAATTCTATCAGTAATACTTTTTTCAATAGATAAGATTCCGATTGGTCTTTCTCTTTTGAAAAATATCTTGTCCAATATTGCCCCTGTTATCGTATAGGGTATATTAGATATAACTTTATGATGAGTAGGAACTTCTACTTGGAGTATATCTCCCTGAATGATTTCTATATTATTATATGTAGAGAATTTATTAATTAAATATGAAGATAACCGGTGATCTATTTCAATAGCATATATTTTTTTTGCCAACTTTACTAATTCTTGAGTTATAATTCCTAGCCCCGGTCCAATTTCTAAGATAACATCGTTTTGAGTGACTTCAGAAACAGATATAATTTTTCTTACTATATTTTTATCTGTTAAGAAATTTTGCCCTAGCTTTTTATTTGGATTTATTTTAAGTTGCTTTAAGGTAAGTTGTGTTTCTATTTTATCCATAAGGTTCATTCATACTTTTGAGTCTTACTGAAAATGTAGTATTTCTCTTCTCTTTGAAGTTCTTTTATAATTCTCTGTGCAATCAATTTAGCTGGGTTAGAAATACTGGTTCTATCAGCAATATCTTGAAATGTTCCGAATTTTTGCCTCTCTCTTGCTTCAAGAATTTCCCACATATGCTTTTGCCCTACACCAGGTAATAATTTTAAAGCATGCATCCTGGGAGTAATTGAAGTAGAGTTATTAAAAAAGTTGATAAATTCTTCTTCATATTTTAAAACTTCTTTCTCGAGAATTGGCAGGATTAGAGCTTTTGAAGTGCTAGTTAAATCATCATAATCGATTTTCTTTAGAACTTCTTTTAATTTGTCTTCGTTTAAAAACTCTTCATAGGTTTTTTGTTCTTGAACTTCAATTCTAGAATTTTTATTAACTTTAACCTCATAAAGAACGAAATCCGGAAAAGTAAGAACTTGAGCTATAGGGGTTTTTGCCCAACTAGGTTTATCTTCTTCGGGATGTCCATGCATTAATAGATCTAAGATAATAACTTCCCGAAATTTTTTTATAAATTGCTTTTTCTTCTTCGGACCACCACGATAATCTCTTCTGCGTGGAGGACCTCTGTATCGCTCTCTTCTTTCCATCATTACTGAATATTTTATTTTTAACTTTTCCGATTACCATTTCAAAATTTTTATAATAATAAACTACATAATTAGATGGGATTGCTCATTGAATTTAAAATAATTTAAATTTATAAGTTTAACGGTTCTTAGAACCAACAATTAAAACTTCATGTTTATATTACTAAAAATCAAGATGATTTTAGTTCTTCAATTTGAGAAAGAATTTGTAATAATTGTTCATCTGTTAAAGTTTTGCCTGTAAAACTTTTCTCTAATATGATCCGTAACTCAGGAATAGTTTGAGGAAAAATATTAATAATATTAATAGCATATAATTCTTCAATCTCATACTTATCTGTTAACAATTTCATAATTTTTTTAGCAGTTTTCGCATCACATTTCGCAAATTTATTCACATAGTTATACGTGATTTCTTGAAAGTGAGACATTCCTTCATCAGCATCAATTTCCATCAATTGATCTTTTAGGTTTTCCATTATTTTTTTTACTTCAGGAATAGAAACGCTTCTCTCTTCTATTTTTCGGCCCGACATATTAAATCATAATTGATTAAAACATTTTTATTTTATAGAAACAGAATTTAATCTAAGATGTTCTTTACCTATTATTAGAGTTTTTTTAGAGTTTCCCAGTTTTACTTCTACCAAATAACAACGACCTCTTTGGCCAATAACTGTGCCTGTACGACCATGAAATCTTCTACTCGGCATTCCTCGTTTATGCTGAGAGGGATCCGTGATAACATCTACTTTATCTCCTCGATTATAGTCAATTAAATATTTTTCAATGGAACCAATTCCTCTATCTCGTACATTCTTCCTATGCTTTTTGCGCGTCTTATTTCGATATCCCTTGTGTATTGTCATAGCAATCAAGATTTTGAATATTGAATAATCAAGAAAATTAATCATTCTTTTTTTAGTTTTCTTTTTTTCATTCTATAGAAAGATAACCTAATTACATCAAAAAAGAATTATAAAAGCTATAGATTCTAAAGCAAGATTTCAATAACATCTAATTCTATACAATCAAGTGGGGTTTTAAAAACTTCAGAGAAAGATGGACTAGTGCGTCCGTCATCACTGTTAATAAGTTCTTTTATGTATGTGCCCCCTTGTGTTTTTATTTTAAATTCAAATAAATTTGATTTTATATATTTTCCCTCAATATGATAAATTTTTTTCTCCCTTACTTTATCAGTTCGACGGTGAGACACTCTATAGGGTGTCCTTTGATATATTTGCTTATTTTCAAAAACTTCTTTCAAAAGGTTTACTTTCTTGTGAAATTCTTCTTCATTTAACCTCTGTTCAGATTTTACAATGGCCTTATATGTTTTTTCTGTATTTTTAGCTTCTTTTTTCAATTTTATTACTTCCTTTTTATTACTATATTTTAGGTTATAAATTCCTATTTTCTTTTTATTCTGTTTATTGACTTTTTTTTGTATTTTGTTCAAGTTTAAAGATCTAATTTTAGGATTTCTCAATTCGATAATAAACGGTCTTCCAGAACCTAACATTCTTACATCAATATCTTCTCTTCCAGCACCATGGAACTTCAAATCAGTCGCTTTTGATGCATCAATAAACTCTGGACTTATTAGTTCTTCAACACTAATCAAATACTGTTTTCCGGTATAATTACAGGATTCACAACCAATTCCCATGCACTTTTTACAAAACCAATGGGTTTGGGGAATTCCTCTTATTAATTTTTTATATTTTCCGTAAATAAAGATGGACCTTAATACTAATTCAATGGAAAATTCTTCATAATCTAATGAATATATTATTAATAGATCAGGTTTGGAAAATTCAGGAGTTTTATTTAAAATTGATAATAGTTGTTTTCCTAAAACACGATTAAAATGACTTTTAAAAGATTCTGCTTCTAAAAGATTAAATTCTGATTTGAATTTATCCTCTCGGTTAACTATTTGAGAACTAGGTTTTGAACCAATTAAAAAATTCTCAAATTCTATGCTTTCAAGCAATCTAATTGCTTCATGGGTGTAATTTCCAATATTAGAAAAAATATTATTACAAAGATAGCATATTTGATTTGAGTTAGCTTTCACATATTCTATTCCCTCATTTTCTAAGACTTTTTGAGCAGGTTTGTAATATGCATTGATAGCTAGTACTTTTAAATTAGTAATAGCTTCTTTCTGCTTAAGTTGATTCCCCGATATATAATTCCTATGATTTTCCATTGTTAACGAGAGTAATAAAGAATTACCTCTTTCTTGGTTTGTTGTATTAGAAGCTAAAAGGGAAAACATTCTACCAAGACAATGTATACAAATATAGTACTTCTGATAAATTTCTAAAACTTTGTCGAAAATCATACCTATTTAAATTAAGTAAACTATTATTTATTGATTTTATCTAAGAAGAAAGTGAGTTTAAAAAAATTTTAAAATAACAATTTATTTTTCTATATAATTTTAATAAATACTACTGATGCTAAAACAAAAATATTTTAGTTTTATTTTAATTATAAACAAGAGAGTTATCTATGGCTAAGAAGAAGAATCAAGGGATCGTTAAATGGTTTGATGCGAAAAAAGGTTATGGTTTCATCAGCGTTGCAAATCAAGAAGATGTTTTCGTTCATTTTTCAAATATTGATATGAGTGGATTTAAAAAGCTGGATATGGGCGACGAAGTAGAGTTTGAAATTAAGGATTCTAATGATGGAAAAGGTCCCGAAGCATTAAAAGTAAAGGTAATCTCAAAGGATAGAAGATATTAAAATCTGAAATATTTTTATCGTTTATCTTTTTTATCTCATTTTATTTTACGCTTAATTAAATTCTCGTTTCTTTATCATTTATTGATAATTAATTTGCCATGTGATAAGTTAAAAAAAAAATTATATTGAATGTTTTGAATTATTCTTTTCTTATGTCTTCTCCCAATCAAAATCAATGTTAACAAATTTTCTCGAGTAGAAGTAAGCTCCTATTAGAATTACAGAACAAATTGGTCCCCACCAAACATAAAACAAAGCATCTCCCATTAGGAAAGCCATTAAAGAGGAAAATGCCAATCCTATTGCTTGAAAAATATTAAGAAGAATACTAGAAAACCCTTGATATATACCTGCTTTCAACTCCCCAGTTTTTTTTTCACTATCTTCAGCAAGATCAGCGTAGAAGATATATGGAAACAAATTCCATCCACCAAGTGCTGCAACCACACCAATTAGAAAAATTATGCCAAAAATTAGATATGAACTCATTGGAATAAATCCTAATAATGAAAACGGTAATACTAAAATTGCTATAAGAAAAAGATATAAAAGACTTTTCTTTTTTCCAATTTTTTCGATAATCAATCTCCAAAGATAAAGAAAAATCAAAATGCCAAAAATAACTATTGCACCTCCAATGATATATTCCATAGTCCCAAAATTTAATACTTCTTCTATATAAACCAACATCATAGGAGAAATAATTGCCCAAGCTATACTTGCAAATCCTTGTAAAAGATTAATTAACAAATAGTTCCGATTATGAAGAATTTCAATTAGATTACTCTTTAAACTAGATTTTATTTTAAAATGTGGTTCAGTTGGCATTAAGAAAACTACAATATAAAATAATGCTACAGTTAATACTGCAAATAATAGAACACTAAATAGATAATCAATTGAGATGATAGCTGGATCTATTAAAACCTGATCTTTATATGAAGTTAAGACAAATAAAGAAAAAATCTGAGCAAATCCAGCTCCTATATATATAAATAAGTTTAAAAATTGTGATGCTTTTGGTCTTTCATTAACGTCAAACTGTTCTGCCATCCATGAATTATATGGTGTAGTTAATCCATAGCTCGCTTGAAATATTATATTCCATATTAATAACCAGTTAAAGAGTGTTAATTTATCAGATATTGAAATAAATAAATTTGGGAGAGTTAAGAAAATAAATGAAATGGCCAAAAGTGGACTCAAAATTATGATATAAGGTTTTCTCCTTCCCCAACGCGTGTATTTTGCATCACTTAACCATCCTAGCAAAAATTGAGATGCTGCAATGCTAAGTTTTCCGAAACTGAAAGCTAAGAGGGTTTGCCATGCATCAAGTTGAAACCCTAATGAGTATAAAGTTAATAAAGCAAAATCTACGATAGTTAAGACAAAATTTGTTCCTAATCTTGGTAACCCAAATAGAATATATTTTTTCAAGCTACTTTTTTGTCTTTGAAATGAATTATTTTCTATCATATTACTTTTCTATAGAGATATTTTTAGTTTTTATCAAAAATATTTTTATTATAGATTAGAGAATAGATTATTTAAAATTTATTAACTTTAAAAAAATAGTATAGTTTCTGATCAAAATAATTATCTAAGGGTCTAGGAAAAAAATGTTAATCTTCTTCTTCCCACCCTAAGTCTCGTAAAACTGAACCTAATGCTTCTGATTCTTCTTCGAGTACAAATTCGGTATCATATTCAGAAGCAGACACTTCTGAGTCAAAATCTGGAGGTCCAAGTTCTTCAAATGAGGGTAATTCATCAAGTGATGGTAATGGTTCAATAACCTCTGGTTCTTTTAAAACAGGTGGTTTTTCTTCAATGATGGGTTCATCCTCAATTTCCATGGGAGTATAATCATCAAGAGGGATAGGGGGGACTTCATCTTCATACACTTTAAATTCAGATTCCATTGTTAAACTTTCTTTAGCTTGAGTGGCTGATATTGCAGTTGCAGCTTTTATTTCTTTCTCAAGCCCCAAACCTACTGATTTAGGAATTGATACAATACCACTTTCAGTTGTAGGTTCAAGTTCTTCGAATTCTTCATCGCCTTTTTCCCATTCATCTAGAAATCCTAATAAGTCATCTAAAGCAGCTTTATCTTGTTTTAAAGAAGGCTTTATTATAGTTTTGGCTTTTTCTACCAATTTTTGTTCTTCAATCTTTTCTATTTCAGACTCTTCAAGAGAGAGCATCATTTCAGTCATTTGATCGCCTGAAATGAGTCTATTTAATTTTCGTGCTAAAGTTCTTAAATATCCTAAATAATATCCAATGCTATAAATTCGAGACAGTCCTCCAAATACAATATATTCATCGTTTATAGCCATTAAAATACTATATCCCGAAGTGTTGTGGAGTATAATCTCAGTTAAAGCCCCGTGAGCAGTAGCTTGATTTAATCTTAATCCTAAGTCTATCAAGGCAGTACTTGATGCAGAAGTAGCATCAGCATCTAATTCTGAAGAACTAGAGCTAGCTATTTTCATTCCTACTCGAGATAAAACCGCAAGATTTTCTAAATCAGTTTTTTGTTCTTCTTCTTTTAAAACAAGCATCATACTTTTGCGAATATCTTCAGCGATTGTAGACAATTATTTTCTCACCTTATTACAATGTAGACAAATGAGATTATTTTTAGGATAAATTTAAGTATAAATAGAAAGCCTATTTTAATATATTTTTTCATTCTCTTATTTTAAAAATTTCATTAAATTCATCTGAGTTGATAAGGGTTTTTCAAATTTATCGAAAGAATATCCTGATAACTGTTTTATAAGTTTCTTCATCTCATCGATTATATCATCTGGAGTAAGATCTTCTGTATTGATTGTAAAGACCCCCTCTTTATTTGAAAGAAATTGTTTATAATAAGAAAGGATTTTTAATAAATAGTCTTTATCTTCTTCATTCCATTCTTTTCTTATTTTTTCTAAAGAACCTCTTTGAATTATTCGTTTCACAATTGTATTCGGTTCAGCGGTTAGATAGAATATATAATTTTCTTTCCATTCAATAGATTTATATGTGTCTAAAATAAGATTATAGTCTTTTTCTTTTAAGTTAAGACTCTTAGAATAAATTAAGACGCATAATGGAGTTCTATCTAAAATTATGATTCTACCATTATATTTATTATCAAAATTTACGATATTCTGATTACGTCTAATGAGTTGTTGAAGAAAATGGAGTTCACTTCTAAATCCAATTTGCTTATCCGTAGATCCGAAAGGAAAAGGGGGTTTTTTTACATATCTTTCAGGAAAGAACTTGAATTTTTTATTATTTTTAACTTTTTTATCTTTTTTAAACAGATTAAATATAGTTGTTTTTCCAACACCATGGACTCCCGCAATAGAGATAATAATGTTATCTTTACTTCCTTTATTTCTATATAGTTGTTTACCCAAATGTTTATACTCCAAATCTATTAGATTAAATCGTAATAATCATACTATAATTGAAATAAAAAATAAATCTAGAGTTTATTGATTTATTATATTTTATTAAATTTTATATTTAGGGGGTAATGAATAGTATTAGGATAATTAAAATCATATTATACAAAACATTAGCCACTATAGTATTATATATGTTTCGATTTATTTCATACAGAAATCCAAGCACAATATAGGCTAGAAAGTTGAATATAAAGAAGTATATTCCGTACGGAATAGTAAAAAATAGCAGTAGAAAGGAATAAACTGAAGCAACTATAAGTATCACAATGTAATTATTTTTAAATCGTTGTTTTAAAGTGTTATGCAAGACTCCCCGAAATACAATCTCTGATGAAATTGTTCTTACACATAAAGCTAATATAAGGATTATTACCCACAGTATTTCGGAATTTCTAATGACTAGATTTTGCTCTTGGATAGCAGATGTTACATCAAAAATGTCTAAGTTTAAATCTGATAAAAAAGTAATTAAAAAATCAGAAAAGAAATTAAGTAATAATAACATTATTGAACCCATAATACCAATTAAAAGTGCTATGGCAATCTTTTTAGATTCAGATTGAAATCCCAACTTGGTAAAGCTATGCTTTTTATTATAAATATACCATAGTGGATATATACCGAAAACTAATAAAGGAATTTGATTCAGTAGAATTTCTTCAATAGTTAAAGGAGCTGTTTCCAGTTGGAATGAAAAAGTCGCCAATAAAAAAAAGACAATTATTAATATGTAAAAACAAGTTCCAAAAACATTTAAACCTTCTTTTAGATTCCAGGTATCTTTCCTTAAAATAAACTTTTGTTCAGGTTCAAGTTTTTTTTCAGTAAAAATTAATCCAGGTTTTTTTTGAATTATAGTTTTTTTGAGTTCAGAAATTTTCTCTAATTCTGTATTACAAATAGGACATTGGTCTAAAATTGTTGAATTAATTATAGAACCACATTCAGGACACTTTCTTGAAAAATCTACCTTAGTGGATGATTCTGGTTTTAAAATCTTTTTTTCTGATGAAATCTTAACAATTAGTTTACCACAATTAGGACAATAAGTCTTGCTTTGTGTTATATCAGCTCCACAGAAGACGCAATACTTAATCTTTTTCTTGCTTTCTTTTGACATTGCTCTGTTTATAATAAAAATCTTTTTTATGATGTTATTTTGTAAAATATATAAACTAGAAATTATATAATTTTTGTTTACATTTTATTCAATTAACTCAATATCGCATTCAATTGAATATAGTATGTTTAAAAAATTTTTTAGAAAAAGTATCAATGAGATACATCAAAAATTTATTGATAAAAAAGTTTTGCTTGTAGACGATATTTCTAATTTCTTTGGATTAGAATCATCAGGAGTGTGGAAAATTCGTGGAAATGGTGTTTTATTACTTACAGAAAATGAACTATTTTTTGGTATGTGGAAACCCAAACGAGAATTAGAAATACCAATTGAATCTATAATTGAGATCACAAATCCAAAATCACACATGCATAGGTCAGTATTTAGACCCCTTTTAAAAGTAACATTTTCTAATAAAGATGGAAAAGTTGACTCCGCTGCTTGGTATGTACGAAATCTAGATAATTGGAATGAAGTTCTTAATAGATTAACTTCAAAAAAGAAATAATGTTCAAGTGTTTTTGTTATTGGTTGGCTTCTCTAAATTCTTATTTGTAATATTAATTAACTCCATTAATAAAAGTCCGTGATAATAAGATATTGAATCAAAAAATGCTTCTCCTAAATCTGATTTACCGTCATGAATCAATGCTAATTGGGCATTTAATGCTGCTCTCATCAAAATTTCAATCCCCTTGTAAATTAAATTTGGAGACCAAGTCTTGTTAAGTGGATTAGCCCACCACATGGGACAGGAATAGACTCCTTTACTATAGAAGTGCCTAGCTGTATAATAATAATTATCTACTTCCCAATCCTTATTTAGACCAAGATTATCTAATAAGTTCATTAGATTATTTAGACTTTTCATTATTTTCCAGTAATATTTATGAACATTATTATCCGGATGGTTCCAAAGAGGATATGGAACCTTAGCTTTAAGATCCTCATATGTTGTACTCCAACTTGATTCTAATGGAATAATTTTTTTCTTTGAAATTGGAAAATGTTTATCTAATTCTGATATGAAAATCGTTTTTAAATCTTCATCATTATCTATTAAATCCAGACTTTTGCCTAAAAAGGTTTTTTCATAATCTTTAATATGATGTCCAAAAGTTTCCCCATCTAAAGCAGTTAAAATATACGTTGGATTGTTTTTATCTTTGTTTTTATGCAAAATTTTAATTTCTTTAACAAAATTTTTTGCAGTAATATTATTAAAAGCAATTTTATTACTAAAAATGTCATCTCGAAAGAATAGTTGCAGTCCATTAGGGGATGTATAGATTTTATCATACGGCCAATCAACAGGACAGGCGATTCCGCTTATAATTACCCATTTATACCCTAACTCACGAATAAATTTAGCAAGACCTCCTGAGATGGCTAATTCAGGTGGAAAGAAACCTTTTCTTTCCCATCCATTAAATTCTTTTCTATTTAAATCCTCATTCATCTGAATTTGATTTTGAGCTTCTCTTTTTGGGATCAAAGGAAGAATTGGATGAAACTTTGCTGTTCCAACAATTTCAACTTTATTCTCAGAAACTAAATTCTTCAGTAAATCCATTGTATCAGACAAACCGAATTCATATAATAATTCAATAAGAACACCATTGATATTTAAAGAAAATTTTGCATTATCATAACCTCCAAGCAAAGAAAACAGCGGTTTATAACATTTTTTATCAATATTTTTTAAAACGTTAAAATCTTGGGTGGGGGGTTGATAAACGTGAAGCAAAGGCGCCCAATAAGTTGTCAAAACAATCAAACCATTTTACTAATAATTATTATCTAATTTTTATATAATATATAAAAAATACAATTATAAGATTTATAGTATTTCTAGGAGATCATGAAGAATTGGTAATTACGAACAAACCAAAAGTTTATCTAAAATCCATTGAGAATGATATAGAAAATGAATTATTAAATGCAATAACTGATTACTTTAATGAATTTGGTGGAGTTAAGAACATTGTTAAAGGATATGTGTTTTTAAAAGAAAATGCTACAGCTTTTAATCTTGATGCTATTAGAACTCCATAACTAGTATTAGGAATCATCAAACTGATCAAGTATGTCATAGAAATCTCAACTTCAGAAATAAAAAGAGGATTTATTTTTCAATTATACTTTCTTTTATAAGAGTTCCAGAATGCAAGGCTACAGGGCCAAAATGAACTAATAACTCATCTCCAATCTTTATATTTACTACAGATATTGCTATTCTATCTGCTGTAACCAATCGAACTGTTTCAGCATTTTGGCAAATGCAACTTATTTGAATTTTCCTATCACCCTCTAATGCTTCTAACTCAAATCGAAGCATAGGGCGAGTCTCAATTTTAATTCTTCCTATAGATAAACTCCTAACCTCTCCTTCGGCATTAACAGCTAATACTTTATCTCCTCCCTTTAATTCACTAAGATATTTAGTTCGATAAATTTTTTGAGTATCTTCATCAGGAACTAATATATATGCTGATACATCCCCTGCATTTACTCTAAATGGTCTTGGTGCTATATATTCAGTTTCAAAAGTCTCAGCGTGAATTAGGCAGAATCCTGCAGCTGTTGAACCAACTAAAAATCCTTCTCCTAATTTTAAAAGTGAAGTAGTATCTACACAAACTCTTTCACTTTCAGAAATATTTTGAATTTTTTTAACTGTTGCTTTGTCTAATTTTAAGCTTAACTGGGTATGTAGAAGATTCTTTAACTTGATAATATCATTGACATTTTTGGGCTTTATCAAAATTCCATCAACTCCAATTTCTAAAGTCTTTAGCATGACTTCTGCTTCTTTTACTGTTTCAACAACAGCTATTAGATCTGTATCGTATTTATGCATATTTGCAATAAGATTTTCAAAAGGAATAATCTTCCAATCTTGAGCTGAAACAATAATAAAATCCACATAATTTTTTCTCGATAATTCTATAATATCATTTTCATCTTCCTTAGATTTCAATGCAACAAAACATCCGACGCTCTTATTGGCTAGATTTTCATTAATTATATTTTCTTCCAAAATCTTTTTATCTTCATAAACTAAATACTGTGTTGGAATTTTAGGATTCTTAGAATAAAGATTTACTCTTTCAAATTTTTCGAATTCCTTGTATGTATCTTGAGAAATTAAAAAATCCTTAATATTGCTATTTAAGGCTTCATGTAATAATTCTGTTAAAATAGAATTTTTTGATTCGAAATCAAGTATAATTTTTTTCATAATACTTAAATTTTGGTCTAGCTAAACTTTTTTGATGAGAATTATTTTATAATATTATATCAAATAATATTAAATTTTTAAGTCAGAAATATTATTTAATTCATAAAATCACATAAAAATATTAAATTAAAGGTCTAAATGGTGTAGTGATAAAATGGGGTTAAAAAAGAAACTATTTCCACGTAAAAGTAAAGAAAAAGACGACTTAGTCGCAAAAGCGAAAGGTCATATCCATAAATTGAATATGATGAATAAAAATTATAATAAACGTGCTGAGATTAGTAGAAAAAACGCCAAAATTGCATTAAGACGTGGTGAAAAAGATCGAGCAAAATCGTATTTGGTACAATATAAAGCATATCAAGCAAAAGTTGACCGTAGTAATAATATCCGCTTAAAGATTGAAAGACAAATTCAAGCGATAGAAGAGGGAATGCTCATCTCTCAAACAGGTGACGTAATGGGAGGAATAAGAGATGAATTAGAATACATTGCAACAAAAGCATCCCCTACTAAAGTTGCTGAAATTGCAGAAGATTCTGAGGCTTATGTATCCGAGATTGAAGAAGCAGCTGAAATTTTGGCTGGTGATCCAGAAATTGATCTTGCAATTGATGTTACAGAAGAATTAAACCAACTTGAGACTGAAATGCTATTAGAACAAGGAGGCGCAATGCCAGAAATTCCTGCTGATGATTTAAAATATATACCAGAATACGATCTCGAAGAAGAAGAGGCTGAAGTTAAATCAAAAGATCAATTAAAAGACGAAATCGATAAACTTCGCAAGGAACTTGAAGGTTAAATTTTTTTCATAAAAATCTTTTGTTAACTGCTTAATCTTAATTAATTATAATAATACTTGCTTTAAATCATTCAAAGCAAGGACCATATTTCTCACTTTACTTATTGCTATTTCATATCCATCTTTTTCTCCGAAAATTTTCAAAGGGAAGAAACCACAATCTGGTTTAATTATTAAATTCTCTTTTCCATATTGCTCTATTGCTCTATTAATATAAATTTTTAGTAATTCAACGTTTTCCACATAATCATTAATTTTCTTATCTTTAACCGGGACAAACTTTGATTCAACGGTTCCCAATGCTAAAAATTTATCAGTTCCTTGAAAATGCTTTTTCTCGAACACTTTAAAATTCTCTTCATTTGTACTAAATTCGTGATCTAAGATTTTCACATTTGTCTTTAAAAGAAGATCTCGAAGATTGGGACTGATTCTTCCACAGACATGTATTGAAGGTAATCCCTTTATTCCAGATATAGCTTTATTTATAGTTCTAATAATAAAATCTTCTGAATGGAACAAGATTTTCCTTCCCACTAGCAACCCCAGAATTGGTTCATCGCAAGATATGATATCTATTTTCATATCATTGTAAGCTTTTCCGATTTGCTTTATAATTTCAGCAAACTTATCCACAATCCAATCTACCATTACTGCTCGTGGTTCTTCGAAGATTATCGGTTTTAATCCCTTTGCAATAGTATCTTTCAATATTGTCTCAAATGTTAAAGTAAAAGGCCCTGTTAAGCAAGCTTTTGTACCTCTAATTAATTTCCTAAGATCTGGATTTTCCTTAAAGAATTTAATAATAAATTTCCCATATTCAAGTGCAATAGGTTCTTTTGGTATACTAAATTCATCATGTATATAGAATTTACCATTAATTTCTTCTAATTGAGGTACGATTTTAGATAAAGGAAAAAGAAATTGGTTCGTCATTGATAAAAGTTGAGGGTAACATGGATAATCAATGCCAAATTGAATTAAATCAGTAAAAATCTTTACCATATTATTATATGTATTGCTTAAAGGCCAACTTCCTACTACAGTAGTAAACAGCCCATCTTCTTTTTCCATATGATCTAATGTAATAATAAAAATATAAATATAGGATAAAAAAACGAAATTCTACTAACGAATCAAGATAAACTTTCTAAGTATAAAAGCGCCTTTTATCAAAATTTCTACTATCTCTTTTGAGAGATTCTACCTCTTCCATACTTTTTTGTAAGTC
>JBHLLJ010000005.1:0-58659 GCA_048885705.1 Candidatus Hermodarchaeota archaeon
CTCGGAGTTTTTGGAATGAGTGCAATTACCGCACTTACAGCTCAAAATACCATAGGAGTTCAAGGAATTTTTGAAATCGATCCTGAATTTGTCGGTAAGCAAATCGATTCAGTAATGAATGATATAGGAGCTGATGCTTGGAAAACAGGAATGCTTTCCAATGCAGAGATTATACAAATAGTAGCAGATCGAGCATCTTTTTATAATATTGAACTCCTAATTGTTGATCCTGTAATGGTAGCAAAAAGTGGTCATTCATTATTAAATTCTAAGGCAAATTCTACTCTTATCTTAAAACTTATCCCGATCGCTTATTTGATTACTCCAAATCTTCATGAAGCCCAAATTTTAACGGACATGGAAATTAATAATAAAAATGATGTTCAAGAATCTGCAATTAAAATCTTTGAGATGGGTGCTAAAAACGTGGTTATAAAAGGAGGACATTTACATGAGGTTAATGAATCAATAGACATTCTTTACGATGGAAGAAAATTTATAGAATTTCGTTCTCCCCGAATTAAAACTAATAACACACATGGAACAGGATGTACATTTGCTTCTGCTATTGCAGCTGAGTTAGCTAAGGGAAAGGATGTCAAAAATGCAGTACACATTGCTAAAGCATATTTGACTAATGCCATTCAAAGAGCAGATAATCTTCTTATCGGTAAAGGGCATGGTCCAACTGATCATTCACAGGGCAATGAAGTAAAACCTAATCTTGAGCATGTTAGAGTAAGAGAGATTTAAACTTTTTTCTTCTTAATCAATTTAATAATTTGCTCGAGTTTCTTTATTATATCATTAGAGTTTTTACCAAATAATCTCATCATTGGTTCTTTCCCTATTGCGCCCTTGTCCCAAATTAAATCAGGAATTCTCCCTTTTTTCTTTACACTCTCATTTATTAGCCATTGCATTGTTGAATATTCTTTCTTCTTCACGTCTTCTGGTTGCTCTTCTCTAATGATTTCTTGTAGATCTAAATTTGTATTCTTTTTAATTGATTCAATCAATTCAGGTACATATTTTAAATTTATAACAAAATTAATTGAACTATCAAATTTTTTAGCTGTGAGAATTAGTCTGGCAGTATGATCAGATACTCCAAACTTAATTTCACCTGAAGCTTTTGGGAAACCATTGATGATTGTAATACGACCCTCAATTCCAGCTATATCATTTTTGTCTTTTGCGTTAGAAAGGGAACCAGAAATATTCATTCGTACTTCCGGTATTAATTTACTAAATTCTTTATCTTTAGATATTATACTATATATTTCACTAATTTGGTTAATTACATTCTGTTTTTCTTCGGAGATTTGCATCATTATATTCCCAAGGATTATAATAGTTTAAAGAACATTAAATTTATTTACTTTCTTTTATTCGATCATAAGCCCACTGTGCTTTATCACGCAACCCAATTTTCTCATATGCTTGACCTAATAAGAGAAATCCATCTGGATAATTAAATCTTATTTTAACTAATTTAAATAAAAAGTTTATTGCCAAATCGTATCGCCCTTTCAGGAGATTTGCTTTACCCAATAAAAAGAGAATGTTCAAATTATTATCATCAATTGCGCTTTCACTGTATGAATTCATAAGTTTATCAATTGCTTCATCATACTGTTCTTGTTCTATGAGGCTCTCAACACTTTCAATAAATTTTAGGAAAACTACTTTATTAGCAACCTCTTGCATCTTTTTCATTGATTCTTCATGTAATTCCTGATCTAAGGCATTCTGCTTTTCTTTTTCTTTTTGTTCTCTATAATCTTTGAATTGATCAATTAAACTCTGAGGATATGGTTCGCTACATAATGGGCAATTTTGTGAATGCATTAACCATTCAGCCAGACAGGTTTTGTGAACAAGATGTAAATTTTTACACCCTTTAAAAGAATCTGTGTTTTCATTTATATTTAAATGGCAAATTATACAAGAGGGCATCCTATACTATCCCCATTTTTTGAAAGTTACAGCACTTTTCATTTAATATAATAAATTAAAAATACTAACTATTTTTAAGAATATCGATGTCGAAACATCCCTAAAAATAATATATAAAAATACATATTTTTATTATTAGGGTAAATACAATTTTACGCAATTTTAGTTTATTAATGGTAGAAAATCTCATGTCAATAAATCGAAAAAAACTTTTCACCGAACTGTTCAGCCAATTCTTAGAAATTAATACAGATGTAGAAGCAGTTATCGTAAGTGATAAGCAAGGTTTAGTTATTGCTGGTGAAAAAAGAAGCGATGTAGATATGGAAATTGTTTCTGTATTAACATCCATTATAAATCCTATTATTGAACGAATTCGAGATGAATTCATGTTCAAAAAATTTGGTACCGCAAGCTTTGACACAGAATTCTATAGGCTATTGTTTATTTCATTAGATGAACAGAGAACTTTAAGTGTTGTTTTAAATAATTTAGCATCGGTAGATAAAGCGTCTCCATATGCTTATCTACTTGCTGAAAAATCGGTTCAAATTCTTAATGCTGTAGAAGGTGACATTATCCAGTTAAAAATCCCTAACTTTGAATATGAAACAGATGAAACTGCTTATTCTGAAAGAGTAAAAAACCAGATATATCAAATGCGATTAGATCAAGGGGGATTATATCGGTTCAAATTCGTTATTATTGGGAATCATGAAGTAGGGAAAACAAGCCTTGTCCGGAGATTTGTAGAAAATAGGTTTTCGCATGACTATCGTGCAACCATAGGATTGAATATATTATCACATTCCATTGAATTTTTTGGAAATAATATTGTTTATTCACTCTGGGATGTAGGAGCTCAGATGTATTTTAAGCGTTTCCGTCAAACATATTATTTAGGCACACAAGCAGCATTTATTGTTTTTGATGTTACAAATAGAAATTCATTTGAAAGTGTAAAGGAATGGTTTAAGGAATTAGAGGATTTTATTGGGGGTAGAGGGATTCCAATAATTATTATTGGAAATAAAACAGATCTTAAAGATCAACGAGCTATTAGTTATGATGACGGAGTAAAATTAGTCAATGAATTATCTGATAAACCTAATCTCAAAATCTCTTATATTGAAACAAGTGCTTTAACAGGAGAAAATGTTGAGGATGCTTTTACATTAATTGCATATCATTATATTTCGAAAAGTAAAGAGGATGAAGAAGAACGGGTTAAACTAGATTTGGTAGAGGAACTTAATATTATCCTAAAAGAACGAAAAGTAATAGGTGAAAAACTAAGTTCTCTATTAACTTTGACAATAATTTCAGAAAATGAATTCTGGAGCCCTGGCTTACAAATCCTATCTGAAATCAATGATTTAAGTGATTGTGAAAAAATTGAAGATGATAGAGAAGAAAAGATATATAAATTTTCAAATGGTGTGATCCTAAAGAATTTTCTTTACCACAATTTTGAGGTTTCTGATTCTGATGGGATATTTTGCATTTTCGACGCTCGAGATAAAGATCATATAGATCCAAGTTGGAAGGACGTAGTTATTAAGATCATAAAAGACATTCAAAAGAATAAGGTTGTATTAATAGGAATTCGTGTCTCAGATAGAAGTGATTGGTCTGCTATTATGGAAGAATTTAATGTAAACGAATTACTTGAACAAAAAATGGTATCTTTACTTTTCTTCAAACTGGGACTTGAGTATCGATTAGAAATATACGATCAGCTAAAAGTAATGTTAAATACAATAAGGTATCTTTAATTACTAAATATTTATAGTTTTAAATCATCAATAATAAAAATCCCTATAATATATATTATTACAAATAAGGATTAGATCAACTTGTATCATTATTAGTGAGTCGATTATCTCGTGCCATTACAAAAAAATAAACTGTTCAAAGAATTATTTAACAAATTCCTAGAAAGCAATAGAGAAGTAGTAGCTAGTATTATATCAGATTCAGAAGGATTAATCATTGCTGGTGAAAAGAGAAAAGATATTGATATGGAATTGGTTTCTGTTTTAACCTCAATTATCAATCCTATTTTAAGTCGTATGCGAAATGAATTTGATTTTCAAAAATTTGGAAATGCAAGTTTTGATACTGAGGATCATCGTCTCTTATTTATCTCTGTTGACGAGGAGAGAATTTTAAGCATTGTTCTAGAAAGTTATGCATCACTAGAACGAATGTCACCATACGGACTTTTTCTAGCTGAAAAAGCAGCACAAATTCTTACAGCCGAAGAAGGAGATTTAATTCAAGTTTCAATCCCAAATTTTGAGTATGAAGCTGGAAACATTGAAAGGTTAAAAAATCAATTATACCAAATGAAATTAGGAATAGGTGGTGAATATCGCTTCAAATTCGTAGTCATAGGTGATCACGAAGTAGGTAAAACCTCTATTATCAGAAGATTTGTAGAAAAAAGATACACTAATGATTATAGAGCAACGATTGGACTTAACGTATTGTCTCATGAATTTGAGTTTTTTGGTAATAAAATTGGTGTTACTCTTTATGATATAGGTGCTCAAAAATTCTTTCGACGTTTTCGTAAAATTTATTATTTAGGGACCCAAGCTACTTTTATTGTATTTGATCTTACAAATCGCAAATCTTTCGAAAATGTAAAAAGTTGGTATGAGGAACTGAAGCTTTTTACTCCTGGAGAAAATATTCCGATTGTAATAGTTGGAAATAAAACCGATTTAACTGAAGAGAGAAAAGTTTTTTATCAAGAAGGAGCAAGATTAGCAAATGATTTATCTCAAAGCGAAAAAGTAAAAATTTCATATATAGAAACGAGCGCTTTAACGGGAAGCAATGTGGAAGATGCTTTTAATCTAATATCATATCATTATGTAATGAAAAGCAAGGAAATCGAAGAAGAAAGACGGGGGGATATTCTACTTGAAATAATTAAGTCTATTTTGAAAAAAAAAATTGTCTTTACATTATCTTTAATAACTGATAATTTGCAATGGAGTCCAGGATTACAAATTATAACAAATATTTCAAAATTGGGCGCAAAATCTCTCATAAGAGATTATGATGATGAAGAAGTTTATCAATTTACCAATGGTTTAATTTTAAAACAACACTTATATACTGCTATTGATGATATCTCCAGTTCTGATGGAATATTTTGTATTTTTGATGCTCGAGCAAAAGAAACTATAGACCCTATGTGGAAACAAATTATAATCAAGATTATAGAAAATTCAAAAGACAATGGTGTAATTTTAATCGGAATTAGGGCTTCTGAGAGTAGTAATTGGTCTGAGATAATTGAACAGTTAAATGTTGATGAATATCTTGAAAAAAAGTTAGTAGATCTGTTATTTTTTAGAATTGGGACTGATTTTAGGCTTGATATCTTCGATCAATTGAAGGTAATGCTTTCAGCAATAGATAATAAATATTGAGGAAAGATTAAGATTGGATATAATTATAAAATATTTAACTCCAGAATGGGTGGATGATTTTCTCTTTTATTTCGACAATGTAGCCTTTTCTGATAATCCTGATTGGGCTACTTGTTATTGCCACTTTTATCATTTCAATGGAACAAATGAACAATTTTTTAAAAGAACTGCAAAAGAGAATAGAAAATCATCAAAAGAATTAATATTATCAGGTAAGATGAATGGTTTTTTAGCTTTTCATGATGGTAAACCTGTTGGGTGGTGTAATGTTAATTCGAAGGATAATTATGCTAAAATCCCTTATGAAGAAGAATCAAACGAAAAAATTATTTCATTAATATGTATTATTATTGCACCTTCATATAGAAAACAAGGAATCGCTAGAAAGCTTTTGAGATATGCTTATTCTTATTTTCAAGATAAAAATTATGACTTTTTCGAAGTATATCCAAGGAAAGGTGAAGATTTATCAGATGCCCATAGTTATCGAGGTCCAATTTCATTGTATACTTCTGAAGGGTTCCATATTTATAAAGAATTTAAGGATTATTATGTTATGCGTAAAAAACTCAAAAAAAATCCCTAATTTAATGTAATATATAAAATGGGCGAATAATTACCATCCATTAACCTTCTCCGGCAGAATTGTTTAAATTCAAAAAAAATCTCTGATCTAATAGCTCAGAACTATATCTATGAGCTTTCTTCTCAGACATCGCATTTTGTCGATCGGATAAAATTATTAACCCAAATATAGCCTATCGAAAATCTTACAAAAGTTTTAAATATTTGAAAGAAGTAATATAACATAATAAAGTTCATATTGAAAAATTTGGACTTTAAGAAAATTTAGTTAGAATTAATAGTGGAGGAATAATAAAATGGCCAAAAAAGTATTTGCTTGGTCTCCTGTTCGAAAATTGATGAAAGACAATGGTGCTGAGATGGTCGCTCGAGATGCTGTCGATGCTTTAATCGACTATTTAGAAAAGATGGCAAAAGGGATGACAAATAAAGCCCTTGAAATGACCCGACACGCCGGAAGAAAGAAACTCACTTCACAGGATATGGACTTGGCAATGAAAGTCAAATAATTAAAAAAAATAACAATTTTTCAAATTTTTTTTTTTCTCATTTTTAATAAAATTCTTTTGATTTTGTAAAGCTAATATTAAAATGATGAAGATTCATTAAGTTTTCTTAATTTGGAAATATATTTTAGGGGAAAAAGTGTGCCAATATTAGACCGATCAAAAATTCGCCCCGAAATTCTTAAAAATATAGATGAGCGCGCAAAGATTCAATTAAAAGGAACTTTGGAATACTTAAAACTTGAAGAAAATAAGGGATTCAATCCACAAACTTATTTGACAAAAATAGCGGAGGGAAATAAGAAATTCTTTGAGTTATTATCGAAAAAAGAAGAGACCATAGATAAAATGTACGGATTTTTTACAGATAAAGATATGATTTTGCTCGCAAAATTTTTCCGTTTTGTTGTAGATTACACCATAGAGAAGGAATTAGAAAAATATCCATTACCGGCAGATGTTAAAATAGAACAAATTGATGCTGATGGAGTTCCCGCTGAATGGCAAATAGTACCAGAAGCGATGGATAATAAAGTAATTTTATATTTCCATGGTGGAGGTATGGTTTTGATGTCTCCCAAAACTCATAGAGCATTAACAATTCAAATCGCTAAACTTACGAAGATGAAAGTACTCAGTGTCGATTATCGCCTCGCACCTGAACATCCTTTTCCTGCACCTTTAGAAGATTGTGTCAAAGCATATAAGTGGCTTCTTTCACAAGAAATAAAGCCAGAAAATATAGTTATTGCTGGTGATTCAGCTGGAGGTAATTTAACATTAACAACTTTAATTAAACTAAGAGATGAAGGTATACCATTACCTACTGGAGCAGTAGCATTATCTCCAGCAACTGATTTTACAGTTGATAGTAAAACATTTTATAAAAATGCTAAGACTGATCCAATTTTAGCAGATATAGGAATTTTTTGGTGGACAACAGCTTTTTTAGCAGGAGCAGATCCTAATAACCCATTGATTTCTCCTCTCCTTGCTGACTTAAAGAATTTACCACCTATCTTAATACAAGTAAGTACAAGTGAAATGCTTTATGATCATTCTACAAGGTTCATAGAACGAGCTAAGGCAGCTGGTGTTGATGCTAAATTACAGGAATGGAAAGATACTATCCATGTTTTTCAAGGATTTGGATTACATGATTTACCAGAAGCAAAAGATGCTATTATTAAAATCGGAGAATTCATTCAAAATCTCTTTAAAAATTAAATTTTACTTTTTTAAATTAGTATAAATCTTTTAAACAAGCTCTTTTTTTCTTTTTATCCTAATAAAGTCTAAACAATCCTATATAACCTAAACTTAATACTATATAGCTCATTTAATAAACTATAATTAAAAAAAAGATTTTTAATTGAGAAATGTCAGAAAAGAAAGAAGATAAGCCTTTAACATTTATAGAAGGAGAGAAAGTATCTCTATGTGCCGCTAACTTAGACCATATTAATCTTTATGCTATTTGGATGAATAATCCAAGGACTAGAAAATATATTAGGTATAATATGCCTCAAACAGTTGATGAGATCAAAAATTTATTTGAACCAAAAAAGGAAGCAATAAAAAATGATATTTTTTTGGAGATTTGGCATAAATCAGATAAAAAACCAATAGGATACGGAACATTATTTAGGATTCAATGGTTTACTCGTAATGCACATATTTCTGTTGTAATAGATCCAGAATATTGGGGACAAGGTATTGGAACTGAAGCGGGGAAACTACTTGTAGATTATGCTTATAAAGAGTTAAATTTACATAAAATAACAGCTCGAACTTTTGCACCAAACACACCTTCTCATCGGATAGCGGAGAAAATTGGTTTTAAGCACGAAATAACACTCAAAAATGAAGTTTATATAGATGGGGAACATGTGAATGTTTTAGAATATGCAATTTTTAAAGATGATTGGATGAAATCTCATTAAACTGAATTTATATTATGAGGTAAAAATTTTGGGAGTGAAAGAAGATTTTAATGAAACCGAACCACAAAAACCCTCTCCTTTTATTAAAGGAGAAAATATTTGTCTTATTCCCCATAATTCTAAATATATCAATTTATATTTAAAATGGTCAAATAATTGGAAAGTTCGCAAATATGCTAGAGATATTTTACCTATTGTAGCAGAAGATATGAAAAAATGGTTTGAGACAAGTGAGAGAAGAACACGTAATTATATAGGATTTACAATTTGGCACAAAAATGATAAGAAACCAATCGGTATCGCAGATTTAAGTTTGATAGATTGGGTGAATGGCTGGGCAAATGTAGGTCTTGTCATTGGAGAACCTTCCTATTGGAATAGGAATATAGCTACTGAAGCAACAGAACTGATAATCGAATATGCATTCAATGAATTAAGTCTCCATAAATTACAAGGATGTGCTGCTGTAGAAAATATTGGCTCTTGGAAGATTGCTGAGAAAGTTGGATTCATATTTGAAGGAATAGGAAAACAGGATATGTATGTTGATGGAAAATATTTGGATGAAAAAAGATATTGTTTGTTAAGGGAAGATTGGCTTAAATCTAAAAAATCAGAAAATAAAGAATTAAATTATAAAAGAGTGTGAAAGAATCATGACAGAAAAAAAAGAAGAAGATGTTCCTATTTTTCTTAAAGGAGACGTAGTAAGTTTTATTCCTCAAAATTCAGAGAATATTAAAATATATGTGAAATGGCTTAATGATCCTTTGGTACGTAAATATGCAAGAGATATTGTGCCAACTAGAGTAGAAGATATTAAAAAATGGTTTGAACCGAGAGATTGGGGAATGCCTAATTTTATAGGTTTTGAAATTTGGCATAATAAAGATAAAAAGATTATCGGGCAAACAGGTTTAGGTTGGATAGATTGGATTAATGGGTGGGCAAACGCTTTTATGCGACTTGGAGAACCTACCTATTGGAATAAAAATATTGCTACAGAAGCTGTTAAGATGCTTATTGAGTATGCCTTTAATGAATTGAATCTTAATAAATTACATGGTGGAGTTTGTGTAGAAAATATCGGTTCTTGGAGGGTTGCTGAGAAAGTTGGTTTTGAAATTGAAGGAATAAGAGAAGATGAATTCTATGTAGATGGAAAACATCTTGGAGTTAAAACTTATCAAATATTAAAAGAAGACTGGATAAAGAGAAAAAATTAGAATAAACACTATTATTGTTTAATATTTTAAATATTTTCTAATTCTGGGAGTAGAATTACGAAATTACTTCCTTGAGTAAAATCTCCTTTTACTTTATCCTCAACCCAGATTTTACCCCCAAAAGTCTGAATTATTTTATTTACTAAAGAAAGGCCAAGTCCCATCCCCTTGGTTCCTTTTAATTTTCTATTATCCTGTTTGAAAATAGAATATTTTCTTTCATTTGGTATTCCTACACCATTATCGATTAATTCAATTTTATTATATTTAGGACCACCCAATTCAGTTTTAGAAACCTTTATTATAATAAATATTTCAGAATTTTCATTATATTTCACAGCATTAAGTAAAAAATTTTCAAAAACATCCTGTAAAAGCTCATTAGCATTCACAATTACATGCTCTTCAATACAATCGATGGAGATATTAATATTTCTGTTATTATATGACTTTTTAACGAATTCAATAGCTTTTCTCATTAATTCGCAAATTTCCGTTGGTTGAGCGTGTATTTCTTCTTCTTCAAGTTTAGAGAGTGTATGGACATTTGAAACTAATTTAGCACCTCTTTCAACTTGATTATTAATAATATTTTCAACTTCTTGTATGATTTTAGATTTTTCAGAATCATTTATAGGATGAGAAATGAGTTCCATTGAAGATCCAATAATATGCAGGATGTTGTTAATATCATGTGCGAATAAATCTCTATAAAAATTTGCTCTATTATAAGCTTCTCGGTATTTATTTTCTGACTCCATTAATTTTTTTTCAGCAACTTTGCGTTCAGTTATATCCCTTGAAATTACAATTGCTTTCAATTTCCCATCACTATCAGTAAAAGTTTTGCCTTTAGCTTCAATCCATACCCAATGACCTTCTTTATGCCTGAATCTTAATTCTGCTCCCCCTTCTCCTTGTTTGAATCCTTCAACTAACGCTTTAGCTGTACTTGCTACATCATTTGGGTGAGTGAAGTCTAAAGCTGATTTTCCAAGAAGATCTTCACCTGAATAACCTAAAATTTGGTGAAAAGCAGTTTCATTAATATACTCATATTTAAACTTATTATTTAATATTCCAATTAAATCATAAGCAGTTTCAGAGATTAGCCTATATTTTTCTTCTGATTCCTTTAATTTCCTTTGTAGATTGTATTTTTCTGTAATATCAATAAAAGTTCCATCAATTCTTATTGGATTTCTATTTTCATCAAGGATTAAATGCGAATTTAATTCAACAACAATTTTGGATCCATCTTCTTTTAAAGCATGGCAAATATAGTTTTTAGTATAACCATTACTTAATAAATGTTCTACATATTTATCCCTGTCTTGCGGATTTTGCCAGAATCGCCTTACATCCATAGATTCTAAGCTTTCTGATGGATCATATCCTAAAATAATATTATGAGCCCGATTATGATTTAACATTTGCCCATCTAATGTTACTTGATAAAAGCCTACGTCAATTGTTTCAAGCAAATTGCCGTATATTAATTCTGTTTCTTTTGATTTTTCAATAGACGTCAAAAATTTCACCCTTCTTTAAAAAATATCTCATCTTTTTCCTGCTCAGAAGTTTCTTCCAATTTTCAGAATTGAAAATTTAAGTAATAAGTTATTTTTAATTTCTATATTATTTGTAAAAATAGATAATTAAAAAAAGATTTAAAAATCAGAATTGAACGTTCTTTCCTCAGAAACAAATAAATTTTTTTAAAAAAATTTTAGTTTGCTATAGGAAGTAAAATTATAAAATTGCTTCCTTTAGTGTAATCTCCTTTTACCCTATCCTCAACCCAAATTTTTCCCTTAAATATTCTTAAAATTATACTCACGAGCGAAAGACCTAGTCCCATTCCTTTAGAACCTTTTAATTCCCTTTGACCACGTTTAAATATGACATCTTTTCTGTTATCAGCAACACCAATTCCATTATCTATGAATTCCATTTTGATGTAATTTTTTGTATTTATTTGGATTTCAGATATCTTAATAATGATATCTACCTCATGATTCTCATTATATTTTATCGCATTGATTAAAATATTTTCAAAAACATCTTGAAGAAGATCATTAGCAATTATATGAATTCCTCCTTCCTGTTTATTAAATGTAATTTTCATTTGCTTTTCACTATATGCTTTTTTAATAAAATTTATAGAATTTTCTAAAAATGCAATTATTTCTATTTGATAAGTAGCTACCTCTTCTTCTTCAAGCTCTGAAAGAGTTCTGACATTAGAAATCAACTTTGAACCTCTCTCAATTTGGTTTTTTATCATATCTGTCATATTCCCGATATATTTAGACTTTTCAGAATCTACGAGTTGGTAAGAAATGAGTTCTGTTGAAGAATTAATAATTTGAAGTATGTTATTCATATCATGAGTAAAGAGATCTTTATAAAAATTAGCTACTTCATAGGCTTCTTTATAATCTCTTTCTGACTTTTTTAATGCTTCTTCGGTCTTTTTACGTTCGGTAATATCTAATACGATACCTTGATAATGGGTGATGTTGCCTTCTGAATCCCTTCGAATCCAAGTTCTATCATCAAGCCATTTTATTTTCCCATCTTTTGTTATTATCCGATATTCTTGCTCAAATTCACTCACATCTTCATTACTATAGATATTTACTTCCTCGGCCACTCTTTCTAAATCATCTGGATGGATAATTTGACTATATCTAACCTTACCAGAATAGAAATCCTCTTGCATGAACCCAAATTGTTTTATATTCTCAGATACAAATTCCACAGGCCATCCTTCAGAGTTCTTCCATAGAAATACTACTCCAGGACTGCTATTAATAATTTTTTCAAGTTCTTTGAGTTTTTCATGGGACTCATTTAATTTAAATAAGGCTTGTTTTTGTTCTGTAATGTCATGGATAATGGCTTGTATAAAAGTAACTCCTTGCATATTAACAAATTCAATATGACTTCTTGCCCAAAATTGACCACCATCTTTTTTATAAAGTAAGAGCTCTCGAGGTTTAGGAATTATGCCAGAGCTTACTTGTTTTGTCCTTTCATCTAGATTTGCAGATGTCATATCAACATAGAAGTTAAAATCTTTAAAATTTTTACCTAGAAGTTCCTCCTTTGAATATCCTGTAATAGTTTCAGTTTGGCTATTACAATCCAGAATAAATCCTTCAGTATTGAATAGTAAAATCGAAAAAGGTGCGTTGTCAAATAATTTACGATATTTTTCTTCAGAATCCTTTAATTCTTGCTCAGCTTTCTTCCGTTCTGTGATATCTTGCGAAACACCTATGATACCTATTGCTTTATCATTGATATCACGTAAAAAAGTAAAAATAATTTCTACAGGGATTATCTTACCATTTTTATGGATTTGTTCTGTTTGAAAAGTTCTAGAACGGTTTACATCTTTCAATTTACTTTTTTCAATTTTTAATTCTTCTCTAAAAACCTTTACAACAGTTTTCATCGATTCAGGAGTTAATCTAATAGAAATTGGAGAAGATAATACCTCTTCAGGAATAAAACCTAATATGCTGGAACAATTTGGGCTTATAAATGTAAAATTTAAATTCATATCTGTTGACCAAACTACCATATTAGAGTTTTCAGCAATTAAACGATATCGTGCCTCAGATTCTCTTAAATTTATCTCAGCCTTAACTTTATCAGTAATATCTATGGTCATCACTAAATCCGCTGGAGACCCTTCATAGTTTATAGTTTTTGAGAAAATTTCGAGCCATCTAATATCTCCATTTTTCTTAATTATCCTAAATTGATATTGATTGACAATGTCTGTTTCACCTACTTGTTTTTTACGAGCTTGTTCCATAACAAATTCTCTGTCTTCAGGATGAATAATTTTTGCAAATTCATTAGGAGCCCAGTTTTTAATCTCATCTGTTGGATAACCATTAATCTCCCCAACTCTCTCATTTAAATATTTAAATTGACCATTTTGTATTACACTTATCCCAACTAACGACTGTTCAGTGATATTTCTAAACTTTTCTTCTGATTCTCTTA
Source organism: Candidatus Hermodarchaeota archaeon (assembly GCA_048885705.1). Lineage (GTDB taxonomy): Archaea > Asgardarchaeota > Lokiarchaeia > Sigyniarchaeales > SOKP01 > Loki-b32. Next base: position 13,689 of record JBHLLJ010000005.1, read on the forward strand.
ATTTCTGCTCAGCTATTTTCATGTCAGTTATATCTGTAAACGTTACAGCAAAAAATCCTTTTCTTGGGGAATACCCTGAAACTTTAAACCATTTTTGTATTGCTTCTGAATAATCTTCAACTATTAAGGGGATACCCGTGAGACCAACATTTCCAAATCTGCCAATCCAATCTGCAGGATCTTTTTCTGTACCAGGAATCGCTTCTGTTACTTTTTTTCCAATTAAATTTTCTTTTTTTAACCCGGTTAATTCTTCAAATTTAGGATTTACTTCAATATATTTATAATCAATCGGCTTGTTTTTTTCATCAACTAAAACTTCATGATAGGCAAATCCAGCGTTCATATTCTCGAATAAAGAGCGATATTTTTCTTCTGATTCCCGTAATTTTCTTTCAATCTCTTTTCTTTCTGAAATATTCCTTCCAACAGAAACTATAAGTACATTTCCGTCTGGATCCTGAAAACTTGTTCCAGAATATTCATATGAGATTTTTGAACCATCTTTGGTAATTAGTGTTAACTCTAAAGTCGTTTTACCCTTTTCTAATATCCTCTGTAATGCAAATTTAGCTTTCTTTAAATCTTCTTTACTATAATAAGAATCAGGTGCCTTTAATGATTTTATTTCATTATCGCTATATCCCGAGACTTCACTAAATGCTTTATTCCATATAATTGCTTGTCCAGTCTGAGGATTGAATACAAAAATTGTGTCTTGTGAAGCATTAATCACATCCATGATAAATTTCTTTTCGAAAATATCTTTAGAAATCATGATTTATTACTCCTTTTATAAATATTCTTTTTCAAAAAGTTCTAGAATAATATCTAATTTAATAGATAATCACTAAATCTTTATTTTAAGTTTTATCTAATACTCTATAAAATAACAGCATTTTACGTATTGATAGAACGTATAAGATATAAAACTCAGTATTTTTAAACTATTTGAAATCAAAAACTGTCTTCTAATATTTTAAACTTTTCACACACCATAAATCTTATCCAGAAGAATTTATATTTTATAAAAAAAGAGTATAAAAAAAAGAAATTTAGATTTTGAGGTGGATTTAACCGCCACCTATAGGAGGAAAGATAGAAACCAAATCTCCATCTTTCATAATAGTCTTGAGATCTTTATGTGGATGTCCATTAACCAAAATTATTGCCCTTCTCTCATCCTTAGGAATATTATACTTATCGAATAGCAGTTTAATCTCAGAATTTTCTGGAATTCTCAAGACTTCTTTTGCTGGTCCATATTGCCTTAGAGTGGCAAAGAATTTAATTGTTATTGTAATAGTTTTATTATTCATCTTCTTCTCTTTTAAAGTACCATTTATACAATAATCCCATATTTCGCGGGAATAAGGCAACTTTATCTCCCGATTGTACCTTTTTCTTAAGACCTGCATATATTCCATTTACAAAAATATGGCTAACTTCATTATCTTTAATCATGTACTTTCTAAGTATATCTGCTACCCAAATTATTTCTGGATCATTGATCTTTAATCGTAATGGTAAGGTTCCTGATATTTTTGGATCGGCTTTTTTTCGTAAGTCCCCAAATAATTTTAAATCAATTGCCATTTTTCAGTTCCTATTCAAATTAAAAAACACTATCTAAATCATCATCTGAAACATCAAACACGGTATTATGTGGTGGGAGCTTTTCTTCCATTATAAATTCTGGAAGTCTATCATGCATGGCTGTAAATCCTGCTTTCTTGTTAAATTCAAGTTCTGTGTCGATAATAGATTTTCCGATTGGACCAACATCGTCAACAGTTAGATTAGCTCCTAATACCCCATTTAATGATTCAACAACGCCTTCTAATCCTTCAGGAATATCAAGTACAGCAAATGCAATGAAAAGACAGTATCCCGAGGCATCGACATAAGCAGTAGCTAATTGTAAATTACGAGAAACCTCCGCTTTCTTGGGATCCATTGGATCTAATGTTCCTCCTACTCCTAAAATTTCTGGAGCTATTGCATACCCGGCGGTGTGATCAGCACCCATGGGAGTCGTTGCGTATGTTACGCCTATTCCTTTTATTGCTCGTGGATCATAAGCGGGGAATCCTTGCCCTTTGCATGTTGGGATTCTCGTGACACCTAAAACTTTACCAGTAATTTCAGTACCGTTAGCTAATATCCTTCCTGTAGGAGTCTTCTTATGAATTTCATCCATAAGCTTTAAAGCCCCTTTACCATCTCCGAAATTAACTAAACCTCCTTCCATTGCGACTGCTAACGTGTCTCCTGCCTCTATAGTATCGCATCCAAGATCATTACACGCACGGTTTAACTCACCAATATCATCTAAATTATAAATTCCACAATTTGCTCCAAGTGCCCAAACACTCTCATATTCAAGTACTCCCACTGGATCTTTGCCGCCTGGTTTTACCCATACTTCTGAACATTGTATAATACACCCAGGATTACAATAGTGTGGTCTTTGACCACCTCTACTCTTTATGATCTCGGCTTTTGCTTCCCCAGATATTTTTTCTGCTCTGTCATCTTGACCAGCAGAGAAATTTCTTTGAGGTAGACCACCTGCTTCATTGATGATATTGACTAGAACGCTAGTACCATATGAGTTGAGAGCTCCTCCTGGTTTTGTAACATCATGAGTTGTAAGAGCATCTCTTAATTTTTTGATCCCTGCTTTAAATACTTCTTGGTCTGCAATCTCTACTCCTGGAGCACCTGTTTCATCAATTACAATAAATTTTAAACCTTTTGATGCCATAATAGCCCCTAGACCACCTCTTCCAGCATATCTACTAGGTAATCCTTCAGGGTCATTAAAACAAACTCCTGACATAGCTCCAAGAAGTTCAGCGGCTATTCCAACGCTACATATTCCTACTTTATCACCAAACTCTTTGAATAGGTCTTTGTAAACGCTATATAATCCTTTTCCAGACCACTTATTTGCTTTTATGAACTCACCTCCACCCATATTTACTTTGAGAAGATAATAATCATCTCCTTCATGTTTTCCTTCAACTATTATTGCACCTATACGCATCCTGGCTAACATTTGAGCAAATGGAGTTCCAGCATTAGCTTCCTTGATACCTCCTGTTAAAGGAGATTTCCCTCCTACAGAAAGTCTTCCACTAGATGGTGCTGCGGTACCAGTGACTATTCCTGGAGCAAGTACTAACTTATTATGACGTCCTAATGGATTACATGTTGGTGGTACTTCTTTCGCAACTATCGTCGAAGTCATTCCACGCCCACCCAAAGCAGCGTAATCTTCTGGTAAATCTTCATATTTAGCTTCTAAATTGTCCATATTAACTCTTAATATTCTTTTTGGCAAATTTTTCACCTCTAATTTATTTAGCATTATATGATTTGGTTAACTTATTATTTATACCTTATCCATAACAATCTTAATTACGATATGTACAGTTAATCCTATCGCTCTTTCAAGAGAGAACACCTATTTTAAGTTGTTCATTCCTTAATAATAAACAAATATTTATGTTCCATCTAAATTGTTTAATATATTGATATGAAAAATACTGAACATCAAGAAAAACAATTTTTCTTTTTCAAGATTATTCAAAGTGGAGAAATTATTAAAATTGCATTAACAGAAAGAAATCTAACCGGCAATTTTAAGGAGATCTATTTATCACTTTTAAAACAACTAAAGTTGAAAGAAAAAGATGTATATATTAGTAATGAGGAGGGAAAGATGATAGGTGATTTCGATATGGAATTGTCTTTAGAAAGTATTTTACACAAATTTGGCAATAAGTTAAAGCTTTATTCTGAAAAAATATTTTAATTGAACTGATTCTCCCTTTATTTACTTAAAAGTAGGGATTAACAAATAACTTGGGAACTCAAGTGAGTGGTATACTTTTTGTATAGCAACATTATAATCTCCTGGTTTGCCTTCTCCTCCTAAATTTGCGTTAATATCAAATCTTGGAAAATTACTCGATGTTATCTCAATTCTTATTTTATGATCTTTCCTAAAATAATTTGATGTATTTCCTAATTCAATCTTATACCGATAAACTTTTCCTGGATCGATTAGGGAAGGCTTGTCATCTCCATTTCTGAAACGAGCTCGAATTCCAGCATCTAAAATATTTAAAGCTTTTCCTCTAGGAGACACATCGACTAATTTGATCATAAAATCTGTATCTAATGCAGTTGAGGATGCATGTAATATCATTTTTACCGGACCACTTATCTCTATTCCCTCATCTAAGGGTTTGGTTGAATAAATTAATACATCTTTTCTTTTCTCAGCATCTTTCTGGTTTCGAGCTCCTTTTAAAATAAGTAAATTTCTTCCACCTCTAGTGATAACGGGATTCATTGGATCAAAAGTATATTTATCTTCCATTTCGTTGGTTAATGGTTCTTCAAAATTCAAGATTCCATCCCCCTTTATACTATTAGCATTTCCATTAGAATGAATAAATAACTTCTGATATTCAAGGTTATGTGGGGGCCAATTATCAGTATATCTCCAAATATTTTTGCCCATCACCCAATACTTGATAGAAGGTTTGTTTACCTCAGAAAAAGCATTTTTATCATCCATCAACCAATATCGGTTCCAGTTAAGATTTAAAAATCCTCTGAAGAAACTTAACATACCAGCATTTCCAATTTTGCTTTCTGGATGTCCGATTGCTGCATGAGCCCAAGATCCTATCAATAATTTTGAATATTTTCTTGCATCTCCAATAGCTTTTTCTTTTATTTCTAAAAAATCATTTAATTGCTTTTCAAAAAAAATGTCCTGCCAACCAGCTAACATAAAAACAGGCTGTGCCAATTTACTAGTATCCATCTCTAAGAATCCAGACATCTTATATGAATCCTTATCTAATCCGCGTGTAATCAAAAAATCGTTTAGGAATTTAAAATACACCTTAAAACTGCGTTTAGAAGGATCAAAATGATTTATATTGTAATAAGCCACCAAAAGATCTTGAATTTCCTTAATGCTTTTACCTTTTAACTGAGATAAACTAATTCGACTCTTCTTATTAATCGGATCATTAAATAAAGCATATTTTGGATTTAAAAACCTTTCATACATCAACTTTGTTAAGGTTTGTACCCGTGGAATCTCTCGGTGTGATACAATATTAACCATTATTCTATATATTGAGGTTGTAAGCGCATGAATCTGTAAACCTCCATTATTTTTCCATAAATTCAAGGTTGATGTAATAGCTGGTGTTATACATGTTAAATATTTATTATCCCAAGATAACGCAAGTTGAGTTATCCCAAAATAACTTGCTCCTACCATTCCTATTTTTCCATTGTACCAATATTGTTTAGAAATCCATTCTAAGGTTTTTAAGCCATCCTCTCTTTCAGTAAATAAATAATAATTGAAGCCATTGGAATGCCCTGTGCCTCGAATATCTTGTATAACTGTTACAAATCCATAAGCAGCATAACCAAAGCCTATAAAACTGAAAACGTCTTTCCAGTATGGTAACCTTATTAATATAGTTGGAGATTTGCCTTTTTTCTTATAAATATTTTTTGGCATATAAATATCAGTAGCTAGTTTTATACCATCATTCAATTCGATAAAAGTTTCTGGATATTTTTTCACACTATTTCTTGGATAACCCAAACCTAATAATACCCCTATCATCTTAACAAAAGGAACAGATCCATCCTTAACTATTTTACTAATTATCCTCCAAATGAATTGGGGTAATTTTGGCCTAATTGGCACCTTCAAATAAGATAAGCTTGTTACATGGTTTTCTTTCATTAAATTGATAAAAAATTAATAGCTTATAAAGTTTCAATAATTAAAAATAGCAGGCCCGGGGGGACTTGAACCCCCGATCTTCAGCTTAGGAGGCTGCCGCCTTATCCAGTCTGGGCCACGGGCCTAGCATTATTACTTTTCTGTATAATCATATAAAAGCATTATATAATAAAAACTTGAATGAATACATTATAATTAGATTTCTTTTTCCAAGTTAATCTTTCGACAATTTTATCATTAGATTGTATGTGATTATTGATATATAAAACTTCAAAAAGTATAGAAAGGTTTTAGAAAGGTTTTAATTGATGTCGTTTTTAAATGTAATTATAAATATTTTTTTATCAATAATTGTTTTTTTGAGTTTATAAAAGATGCAGCGTTCTAATAGGCCGATCGATTATTTAAAATCATCAATTAATGAAATAATTCTCATTAAAGTGAAGCGTAACCGTCTCTTTAGAGGGAGATTAGGTGGATTTGACGAACATTTAAATCTTTATCTGGAAGAAACCAGTCAGATTTTTGAATTTCAAGATGATGAAGGTAACATCCGAGAAGAACATGAGGATCTAGGTTCCATAGTTGTACGTGGTGATAACGTGATATTTGTAAATTTGGCACATTTATAAGTGATTCGCGCCAATATTTAGCATTTTTTGATATCTAATCATCTCAATTTACATATCATCATAATTATAAGGTAGAGATGTAATTACCTTTTTAAATCACGATTATTTTGCATGTAATAACATAAATATATGAAATACATGAAATAATTAGTTTCAATAATTGAGTGTTTTTATAAAATTGAATTCATTAAAAGAAGAAACAAAGGAAATCTTTACCCTAATCAACCCAAATTTAGGGCGTCCATTAATTTTGGAAATAGATCGCAAATTAAAAAAGAGAAAGTTTCAAATTAATTTACTTTTTATTGGTTATGAATTTGATCCAGAATTCTTTAAAAAGACAATTCAAAACCAAATAAAAATAGTACCATTATTTGACTATAAGTGGTCCTATAAATTAATATTCAAAAGAAAAGAAAAAGGAATCTTTTCTAAATGGAAAGAGAGAAGACAAAGAAAAAAAAGAAAGAAATTTCTTGGAGATAAGTTAAAAACTCTAATAGAGGGAGATTTAAACTTAGAACATTTAAAAATATTAAAATCTCGTCTTCATAGAGGTAATCCTATTTTCCCTAGGATAATAAACATTGAAAATTCTTCGATAACCTCTATTAATGATCCATCTTACCTGAAGGAAATAAAACCTCAAGAAATTCTAATAAAGAACCAAGTATTTGGAGAATTAAATCGATTCTACAATGTAGAAATTGAATTTATTATTGGTAAAGACGTTATCAAATTTCTAAAAGAACGTAACTTTGTTATGTTTGATATTTATTGTCCGAATAATCGCATAAATTATCATTCTTTGGTAATTTCAAAACAAAAATGGAAAGATTTTACATTTGTTCATGCAACAGATTTACATTTAGCAGAAAGAAATGATCGACTATATGAAATTATTAAAAATTGGACTGAAAGTTCAATTAAAGAGGATGTTGAAGATTTTTTCGAAAAAATAAGAAAAAAATTGAAATTTAAGAAAGACCAAGATCACGATGAAAAGGTATTATCTGACATAAAACTACCATTAAGGAAGCGTCTTATTAATCCAAATAATCAATTACGGAAATTTATTAAATTAATGAATAAGAAAGTGCTTAGTAATGAATTAGATTTTATTGTTATGACAGGAGATCTTGTTGATTATGCAATTTTAAGCAGATTAGCAAAGAAACTCCGCAAACTGAATGAATTTAGATATGAGGATAGTAATTGGCAGATTTTCAAAAATTTAATACTTAATATGCCCTCTCAAGAAAAATATAAAGGAATTATAAGAAGTGAAGAGTTAAATTGCCCAATTTTTACAATATTAGGAAATCATGATTATCGTCCTTTTCATTATGATTTAACGTGGGGAAATATATATACTAAAATTGGATTAAATGCTTCTGAAGCGATATCGTTAAATGAATTATTTTCAGCATCCCCTATTACAGCTTTAACAAAGACTTCACTAGCATTAACTGGATATTTCTCACAGATAAATGCATCAGAAGATTTTACTGTAAAACTCGGTAACAATCTATTCATTTTCCTGAATTCTGGTGGAGATTCATTTAGAAATATCAGAGATTTATTAACAGGTCATCCATCTGTCACAGGTGTGACATTCAAACAAATAAAGTATTTAGAAAATATTATGAATCATGAAATCAATGAAAATATGAATACATTTTTATTTCTACATGGGCCTCCCTTGAATCCAGGTGGTGAAAAACTAAGTATTAATATATTTGAAAAAAAAGGGAGTCGATTTGTAAAACATAAGATCAGTGATTACAAAGAATCAAAAATTAAAACTTTAGGTAAAAATATATCTAAAGCACGTATTGATGGAGTATTTAATATCAAATATGGATGTGTATCCTCAAATTGGGAAAAAATAATTGAATTTTGTAAAAATTTCACAGTTCTCACACTCTCTGGACATACACACACCAATCGAGAATTTAGATTAGATGATCCTGGAGAGTTTAAAACCAGTGTGTATGATGCACCTCCTTTTAGATTAAAGAAGATTGAGAATCCTGTAGCTGTTTTTTATGATGATTATTCCGAGATATATGACAACCCAAAAGCTATAAGTTTAAATGGTCCATTTGTAGTACAAACTCCTGCCTTAGGATTAGGCAGTTATGGAAATCCAAAAACCGCTGGAGGTTATAGGGAAGTAATTGTTAAAGATGGAGAACTATCTTCTTTTAAAGTGAAATATATTAACCGTTGACTTTAATGAGTTCTGATTCATCTTATCCAAATAATTTATTAAAATAAAAATGATTATTTACTTGAAACTAACTTAATTTAATCATTTTTAGTATCAAATCATAGTCACAATATCTTAATCGCGAAGTGTTATTCTTGTACATTAAAAATATTTCTGAAATTCTCATAGAAGAATTACCCCTAAATCAATTCAAATTAAGAGAAATAGGGCTTCAGGCGATTGCTAAAGCAATCTATGCTGTAAAACCTGAGAATTTAATGGAAAAATCTATTAAAATCCTTGATAATAAATTAATTATCGATGATGATGAATTTTATCTTCCAAAATTTGAAAAAATTCACATTATTGGTGGGGGAAAGGCTAGTTCTGAAATGGCAATGACACTTGAAAGAATTCTGTCAAGTGTGAAAGATATAGATTATGATGGTATAATTAATGTGCCAATAGATCTTGAAAAACAAATAATTTCCAAAAAAAGTAGAATCTCTATCAACTTTGCGTCCCATCCAATTCCAAATGAAAGTGGACTTAGAGGAACCTTATCCATGGTTGAATTTATAGAAAATTCCTCTGAGAATGATCTTTTTATTTGTTTAATTTCTGGGGGAGGTTCCGCATTACTCCCACTTCCAAAAAAAGGTATAAACCTTACAGACTTAAAAGAAGTAAATTCTTTATTATTATCATCAGGAGCATCCATCCAGGAGATTAACACAATAAGAAAACATTTATCAGATTTTAAAGGAGGGAATCTAGCAAAGAAAATATACAATTCAAGTAGAGCTACTTTAATCTCTTTAATTATTTCTGATGTTGTTGGAGATAATTTAGATTCAATTGCCTCCGGACCCACCGTACCTGATAAAACTACATTTAAAGATGCCCTTGAAATTATAAAGAAATATAACTTATTGAGAAAGATACCTATTTCAGTAAAAAAGTATTTAGAAAAAGGATTATCCGATAAAACATTAGAAACTCCAAAAGCAAATGATCTATGTTTTAAAAATGTTCATAATTACCTAATTGGGAGTGTTATTTATGCTGCTCAAGAAGTTAAATCTTTCTTAACGAATGAAGGATTCAAAGTTGATTACTTCTCTACTGAGATTGTTGGTGAAGCTAGAGAATTTGGTAAATCTTTATTCAAAATTATAACTGATTATGTTCAAGATGATTTGTCTATAAACAAAAGCCAAAGAAAAGCTTTAATTGGAACTGGTGAATTAACCGTAACAATTAAGGGTAAAGGAATAGGGGGAAGAAATCAAGAGATGTTATTAAGTTTTTTGAATAATATAAAAGATAAAAAACTTGATTATAATTTTTTAATTATCGGTGTCAATTTGGATGGAATTGAAGGTAATAGCAAAGCGATGGGAGCTTTAATTGATAATTACGTGTTTTTGCAAGTAATTTCAAAAAACATAGACCTAGAGACATTTTTAACAAACAATGACTCAAATAATTTTTTTAAGAAGATAAGAACTGAAATAATTAGCGGACCGACTGGTTGTAATGTAAATGATTTACTCTTAATCCTTACTTCGATATAAATTTAAATAGGGAAGTTTATAATAAGATTAGCAAAGATGAGTGAAGTAATAGTTTGCCCTTTATGTGGTTTTAGTTTTAAGTACTCGAATATTAAAACACATAGGGAAGGGATAAAATGTCCTATGTGTGGGTATACTTTTAAAAAATCACCTTTTTCTCCCTTAACTCCAAAGGAATTTTAAAATAAATTCTTTCAAATTTTGAGAACAAAAGTTAATATTGACAGAAGAAATAAGGTTTTGTTATAATTTGATAATAATTTTTAGCACAATATTAATTTCTATATTGAAAAATTTTTTAAGGATAGAAATTGAATTTAGACTACCGATTAATTTTTATTAATTGGTAAATATTCTTAAATTTAATACAGATAACGTGGTTGAAAACAATGGGTAAAAAAGATAAGAAAAAGAAAGAAAAACCTACAACGCGAATGGGCTGGGATAAAACTGAAGCTGAAGAAGAACTGGTAGCCGATGCATTAAAAAGAAAAGATTTGGATACAGGTCGCGTTGAGTTAATAGATAGAGATACAGCTACTCCTGTTATTGAAACTTACGACGAAGATACGGGAAAACTTGAGGGAAGCATCGTATTGAAAGATGGAAATCGAGAAGGATTATTAGCATTAGTAAAAATAATTGAAACTGTGGAAGTTGAACAGGATCATGATGCTAATATTAAATCATTTGCCCATAGTGGTAAATTAAACATTGAAAATCCTAGTAAAAATGATAGACTATGGGATATAGATGTTTCTCTCAAAAGTGTTGGAAGTACTGATTTGAAATCGAAAGATGTTTCAATAAGGGAATTAGGCACGGAAACACCAGATAATGTTGACTCAAGGGATTTTAGAATCACCAAGGATATAAAGAATTTATTACTTGTTAAGGAATTTATCAGTACTCTCCCTAATGCTGATGATGTTTTAAATATCAATGATATTGAAAGAGAGTTATTAAAGATAAAAGATAAAACTGGTAAACCCTCTTCTAAACCGCCAAAACCACCACCAAAAGTGGAAGAGGAAGAAGAAGAGGAAGAAGAAGAAGAGGAAGAATTAGAAATTGAAGGAGAAACCTGGGGTGATGGAGGAACTCTTGTTGAAGCAGGATTAGAATCTTTTGGAATCTCAATTGATAAAGAAAATGTTGTTACGTTCGCTATAGCAATTAGAAGTATGTTTGATAAACCAGTAACTAATCTTAAAATCGTTAAGAATATTCCTGAAGATTATAGAAACCCTGTAATCAAAGATACTACTGAGGGAAGGGCTAAAATTGAAGATAATAAAATTATTTGGACAATCGATAAATTAGTTCCGGAATATACTGTAATGTGTAAATTCACGTGCGATATTATGGTAACTGATATTAAAAAAAGGAGAACAGGAAAGATAGAAATTACATATCAAGCAGCTTCTTCTTATGCTGAAGGTTTAGCTATAGATAAATTTGATGCGTACACACGAAACAAATTTTATGTAGATACTGTTGAAAGGGATGAGGAACCAGGCATGTTCGATTGTAAGCTTGTATTTGATAATTCATCTGAGTTTATCATACAACTCTTCAACGCTGATGTATATTCCCCTGAAGATGAAGTAAAGAAATTTGTAGATATTGATCCAAACGATGTCCCAATGTTACCAAGTGGTGCACAATGGCATTCAACAAAATGGCAATATGAAAGTGATGAATATCCAACCTTTAGAAAGAAGCTAGAGTTTAGAGTAATGCCAGATTTTCAGACAATTGTTAATGGTACTATGGCCTTATCAGACGTCATCCTAGAAATTGGTAGTATAACTGGTGTAATGTCTTATAACTTAACTGAAGTTCCAACTTATCGAGCAAAAGATGTAATTGCGACCCTTAAAATGGTTAATAATGGTTCAGCACCCCTTGATGAAGTTACAGTCATTCAACAGTATTTTAGTGATGAATATCAACCTCCAAAAGCGAGTGAAATTAAATTACTCTGGGATGGTGAAGAAGTAGAAGTTTCTGCCGGAGCTGTAAGCTTTGAGGATAAAGCCTTTAAAATTGATCTCAAGGATTTAAGAAACAGTAGTACTGATATGTTTAAACCAGATTCAACTTTAGAATTTGAATATCCTATTCATTGTGTAAACCCTGCTCGTGAATCAACTTTTGAATCTGAAATAATTTATTTGGCAAACACTTTTCCAGTAAGTCAAGAGTTAGAATTCAAACCAGAGGTTCCTATAATTGAGGCAATGCACATCAGAAGGAAATTCAGAATTGGAAAGGAAGTTGTACCTATTGGAGATCTTGGGAATTACAGAATTATCTTGACACTTGAAAACATCGGAGAATCTAAACTACATAATTTAATATTACTTGATAAGGTTCCAGATTTGTTCGAATACGGTACATATTCTATGACTCCCGAAATCACCGATGAAGTAGGACAAGATACATTAAAATGGGATATTGAACTTTTGGATAAAGGAGAAAAATTAGAAATCACATATGAAATAACAGGTAAAGGAAAATACAGTCCATCTGATGCCCAATTAGCGCTTTAATCTTAATAAAGCATTTTTTATTTTTTTATTTTTTCTATTTTATATTCTTTAAATTTACAATAATAGTTTAATAACCCCTAAGGATAATTATTAAATGAAGAAATAACGAAGTTTAATTTAATTACTACTTTTAATAAGTCTTGAGAAATAATGTTAAGAAAACGTTATCAACTGAATTGGATGTTTGAATGTCCAGATGCAGTGTTAACTTGTTCAGTATTAAAATGTCAGGGTAGGAATTTTCTAGTTTTTGGGGGACATGATAAAACACTTTATTTAATGGACGAAGAGATGAATATTATCGATGATAGACAATTTGATGGATGGTGTCGGTGTAGTTATGTTATAGATCTTGATGGAGATGGATGTGATGAGGTATTAGTAGGTTCTGGTGATGGTAATTTTATGGTTTTGAAATTGAATATTGAAAAGAAAAAGCTGTCAGGTTTAATGCGGTATAAGGCTCAAAAAAGGATTAATTGTTGCTTTGCGGGAGATTTCACAAGGGATGGGAATATTGAACTGATATTTGGAAGTGACGATAAAACTCTTCGGATTTTTGATGATATAAAGGCAAAAGAGCCAAAATATATATTATATTATGATTCTTGGGTAACTACTTGTACTTTAGGTTTTTTAAAATTGCCTGATTATGAAACTCCTATATATGGATTAGTAGTTGGCACTAAAAATGGATTAGTTCAATTAATTCAATTTCAGGATAACATGTTAGAGATTATTTGGCAAAAAAATTTCAATACTCAGATCAATGATATTAAAGTTGGAGATGTAACCAATAATGGATTAAATGAAATTCTAATAAGTACTGATGATGCTCTCATCAAAATTTTAAATAGTGAAGGGGAAGCTATTAAAGATATTAATACTGAAGAAGGACGTCCAATATCATTATTAATTGAAGATATAGATGGTGATAATGCAAAAGAGATTGTGGCTGGATGTGCAGATGGGTCTTTAAAAGTCTTTCATAATCCAAATTTAGACTCAAATGAATTTGAATTAAAATGGAAAACAAAAGTATCTACATCTATTAAAAATGTATGTTATCTAATGGGGAAAGATGAGAGTGTGAAACATATTGTATTTGGAGGATATGATCGTACAATTAGAAATATAACTGATTTTGAATGGGGACAAAAACAATCACTTGATATTCCGCAACAAATTAAAATTGATGAAATTAAGGAAAGCAAAAAAGCTGATTTAATTGATGAAATTGTCAAGATAGAAGAAGTTCCAACGAATATAAGAGAACACATTTTCAACTTCCTTAAAGATCAAGGGTATTTAAAAGAGTTATTGGAAGAATTATCAAAATTAGGCTATACTGAAGATGAAATTTTAGATGAATTCGCACTACTAAAGACACAGAAATCCATCCTTTACGAGAAAGTTACATATCCCGTATGGAGTTTACCGAGTGAAGAACTTGAGAAGGAAATGCCTGAAGAAGTTAAAGCAGAAATTAAAGTTGAAGAACAACCAAAACCTAAGGTTCAACCATTAGTTATTGAAGAGACAATTACACCAATAAAGGAAAAATTGCGAGCGGCTTTAGAAAGTGAATCTAAAGTAAAAGTTACTGAAGAAAAGATTGGTGCTGGAGGATCATTAGAAGAAGTAATTATTGAATATTTGAAAGAAAAGAAATTAGTGGTAACAAAAGCAGAATTCATTGATGGTATTAAAGAAAAAGGTTTCTCAAATAGTGCAATTGAAACTAAAATAAATGAATTAAAGGAGCAAGGTAAAATTCAATATTCACGAGCTAAACCAAAAGGGTGGAGTCTACTTGATTAACTATTCTTGAGGTTTTTTTATAAAGAAATCTTTAATTTTTTCTTGAAACGGTTCAAATTGATTTAATTCTGTAAAATCAACCTCATTATATTTTTGAATAAATAATTGTAGAACCGGATTAACTCTTTCAAAAAATTTTTTGACTAGTTTATCAGATTTCTTTTTTGATTTATCAACTAATCCATATAAAATTATTGGTTCCTTTACACGATTATCTTTTGATTGAACTTCAGCAATTTTAAAGATAAATAAGATATTTCCGGATTCTAAATATTCAATAGAATTTTTATTAAAGGCGGTATCAACAAAAGTATTAATTGCAGAAATAAAAGCACCTCTAAGATCTTTATTTATCCCACTTTCTTTTTGGATAGGAACCTCTTTCATTATATGATTTACTAGGACAAATCCTCTAAATACAAAACCTAACTCGTAAAGTTCCTTCAATTTAGAATCAGATAATATAATAAATTATTGTTTTTCTAATATTGATTGTTAAAAAATTAATAGCTATTTTCATATTTAATTTTAAAGTAAATGCTTATATACTATTAAAAAGAACAAATTATTGGATAATGCTAGACCTTGATAAGCGATTTAATGAAAAGCTTGAAGACTTAAAAAAAACATTACCCAAATTGAAGGGAAATGCTAATTGTGCGGAGTTGACATTAACAAACGTTCTTGAAGTATTAGGAATTGATAATTACGTTTTTCATAATGCTGCAATTCCTTTAGCAGGCGGTTTTGGTGGATTTAAATCAAAAAATGGTTGGCAAGGTGCTTGCGGGGCTGTTTGTGGTGGATGTTCGGCATTAGGTGTGATTTTGGGAGGTAAAAAAAGAATGGATAATGAAGCTATGTTAAAAGCCTATTTAAAAGCAGCAAGATTTACTAGTCGATTTGAAAAAGAATTTGGGTCTGTTGTATGTCCAGAACTTTGTGGGTATGATTTTAGTCAAGCTAAAGGGATGGTAGAATATAGAAAAAACGGAACTTGGGGGAAAAAATGTTACCATTATGTAGTATGGGCTATAGATAAAGTAAGAAAAGAAACAAGAACAGAATTGAAAAATAACTGGTATTGATCAATTATCATAAAATCTCAAAATAGGATTTTTTTAGGCCTTCTGAAATTAAAAGTTTTTTATACTAATATTTGTTTATTACAATTATTCAAAAAAAAATATTGATTAATAAGGCTATGAGTGAAGAAGAGTCTCGTTTTTGTCCTTATTGTGGAATCGAGTTAGAGCACCCATATTGGGCTCATATCCAAGCAAAACATCCAGATAAATATACTCAAAAAGAAACTTGGATAAAATTATGGAAAGACTACAGAGGTTTAGGAATGGATGAACAGACTTCTTTACTGGTAATCTCAGAATTATTCAATGCAACTCAAGAGGAAATCAAGTCATTCTTGAAAAACGCTAAAGCTTTATAATTTTTCATTTGCGAATTTTGAATGAATAAATGTAATTGAAAGGTTTTTCAAGTAATAATATATTAAATATGAAAATAGTACTGTTTAATTATTTAAAATTCAAATTTCAGAAATTTAAATTTCCTTATTTATATTAAGGCTTTTATATTCGATCAAATTATACATATTAGCAACCTTTTATAAAAAATTTAAAGGAAATCCAAAAATGATAATAAGAAAAACATTGGCAATATTGGGATTTGTAATTGTTTTAACAATGATTTTTTTTATTCCAGTAAGAGCAGCAACTTCAGAAATAACTACTTTAGCAGATAAGGATAGTTACGTCCAATCTATCGCTAACACAACAAATAACGGTGACTCAACTTGGGTTTATTTTGGATATGATCTAAATCTAAATGAATTTGATGAAGCTTATATCCATTTCAACTTTTCTGATCAACCAGAAAATTGGGAAAAAGCAGAAGTTTCGATTGATGCCACTATGTTCGGACCTTTCAATGCAACAGTTTCTTTGATAACTGATATTTGGGGAGAATCGACAATTACTTGGGTAAATAAACCTTCGCATGGAGAAATAATTACAACATTTACCGTAACAGGAAGTGCATTCTACAAATTTGACATTTCTAATTATATCCAAGGAGACTCTATTTCAGTGTGTATTAATGCTTCTAATAGTGATGAAAAAAGTGGATATGTCATGGCAACGTCAAGGGAAGGACACGGAGAAGGTTTACATGTAGGACCTACGTTAATATGGACTTACGAGACCACTGAACCTATTATTGAGGGATATAACCTATATATTTTCTTAGGTTTAATTAGTGTTATTGGAATAATTCTTATCCAAAAGAAAAGATTAAGAATTAAATAATTTTTTTTTTTCTACTTTTCTCTCTATAAAAAAAAATCTTCCATTTAAAGAAAGAATTTTATAAAAAAAAAATTTCGAAATTTTAGTTTAAAACTAAAAGAAATATAGAAATAAATAAGATTTAAATCCTAAATTATAAATATCGAATTAGAACTCTTCTTCTTCTTCGTCTTCTTTTAAGAGACCTGCTTGTTTTAATATATCTTCGATGCTATCACGCGCTTTTATGACTTGTTCATTCTCACTTAAATTAAGTCTTTCAAGAGCATCATCGCTGAATTCCATAATTTTCTTAATAGCTTCAGAAGAGAAATCTTTAATTTTTTCAGAGGTTTCCTCAATGAAATCCTTCCCAGATTCCCCAAAAACATTACCAAAGAAATCGGTAAAAGATTTGTTTAATTTATCTATGAAATTTTCTTTTTCTTCTCCTTCATCACTCATGTTAATTCACTAATTTTTAATGTTTATTATAGTAATTTTTTAAAATATTAAAATCCATACTTCTTTTTGATACTTTATTTATCCAAAAATCCGCTAAATTTATTAGCAAAAAGTCTTATTTGTTCCCAATCTCGGAAATCATGCAACTCACCTTCAGGATTTTCAATTCCTTCCTCTTCCTTCATCATTGAAATCACAATCTTTCTTGTCATCCCCTTTATCATAGATCCGTCCGTCAAATCATAAGCTCCTCCGAAGGCATCTATTAAAACAGGTTCTATGTCAAATTTCTCAAGTTTTAGAGTAATATATTTATTAATCGCTTTATTTATATTATCTTTTTTTGCAGCTTCTCCGCAACAAACATAAAATCCTAATTTATTTTGCAGATTCTTTAATTCTAACTTTCTTTTTTCAAAAAATTTCTTAACTACCTTTGTCCACATGTTCATCTTTATTCCTGTGCCAATTATCACCCCATTATAGTCTTTTAAGAGGGGAATTTCTTTAAGACTATGGTCTTTTAGATTGTAACTTTCAGTAATTATCCCTTTTTCTTGAATTACCTTTTCAATTTCATCCGAAATTCCCTTAGTAGTACCATATCTGGTACCATATAAGATTAAAACTTTACTCATCAATAATCATCATTTTATTTTTTAAATTTAATAATTCTAAATTATTTTTTTTCTTTTCCATTTCTTTAAATCATCCTCAGAATAACCAAGCATTCCACAATAAATTTCTTTATTATGAATTCCGAATTCTGGTCCTGACTTTTCAACAGAACCTATAGTATTTGAAAAATTTATTAAACGATTAGGAATAGTAGCTTTCTCAACTCCCCATTTAGAGAAATCGAATTTATCACACAACATTCCCCTTTTTCTAAGGTTTGGGTGATTATGAACCTCATCGATTCTTAAAGTCTTACCACACGGAATTCTTACCGACTCTAATTGTTTAATAGCTTCATCTCTTGTCAAACTACTACTCCAATCTTCAATGATTTTATCTAAGGTCTCAACATAATCAAATCTTTTTATTACATTATCGAATCGAGGGTCTTTAACGAGTTCTGGTTTTTTTAGCACATTCTCACACAAACGGACCCACTGCTTTTCAGTTAAGGTTGTTAACGCAATTAATCCGTCTTTACAATTATATTGGTTATAGATAGGTAAATATTTTGCCCCTATATCAATACCTTTAGCTCTTGGAATAAATTCTTTTGCTTGAGCTCTTATATTAATTGCAAACATAATATCATGCATAGAAATATCAATAAATTGACCTTCTCCTGTTCTTTCTCGATAATAAAGTGCTTGACTTATCCCGATTGCAGCAATATGTCCTGCTGTATAATCTGCTATAGGTAATCTCGGTGGTCCTTCCTTAAAACCTAACGCATCAAGGATTCCAGCTTGAGCTTGGATGATTATATCAAAAGCAGTTTTTTGTGTATATTGTTCTAATCCTTCATTTCCATAGCCTGATATTTTTGCATATATTAACTTAGGGTTAATTTTTTTTAAAAGATCATATCCAAGATCCCATTCCTCCATTGTTCCTTTCACAAAATTTTCTATGAGGATATCTGATCTCTCGACTAACTTTTTAAATATCTCTTTTGCTCCTTCTTTTCTTAAATCAAGTGAAATAGATTTTTTCCCTCTGTTTAAAATGGAGAATAAGGGAAATATCGTTTTATCATAAAGAATAAACAAACGAAAAGCTTCACCAAAAGGAGGAGGCTCCAACTTAATTACTTCTGCTCCTTGATCTGCGAAAAACGTACTTGTCCAAGGACCAGAAATGAATTGTGAACAGTCAAGAATTCTAATTCCTTCAAAAATCTTAGGCATAATTAACTCTAATATTATAGTTTCTTTTATAGATTATTATCTATATGTATGTTTTAAAATTATGAAATATTTACTGTTGCAAGGGAATATTTATGAATGAGACTCACTTTTTACATGGATTTTTAAACCCGAAAAGCCTTGCCATCTATGGAGCTAATAATAAAGGAAATTCATTAGCTGGACTTCAAATAATGAATTTAATAAAGTCTGGGTTTGTTGGAAAAGTATATCCAATACATTTAAAATTAGAATCTGTAATGGGATTCAAAGCTTATAAAAGTATAGGTGATGTCCCAGAAATACCTGATCTAGTGATTATCGTTCTCCCTGCTAAAGTTGTTCCCCAAATCTTCAAAGAATGTGGAGAAAAAGGAGTTAAAAGAATTATTTTAATTTCTGCAGGATTTCGTGAATTAATTGGTGATCTTAAGAACACACTTACGGAACAAATAAATGAAATTGCTAAAAAATACGGAATTAGGTTTATTGGACCAAATTGCTTAGGAGTATATAATAATTGGTATGAACCAGAAGAAGAAAATAAATCTTTTAATATTTATATTTGGGAAAATCTTAAAAGAAGTAAATTTTCAATTGCATCACAATCTGGAACGCTCTCATGCCATATATGGTATGATCCCGAGAATTTGGATTTAGGTTTAGGACGTTCATTATCAGTTGGAAATGAGGCAGATATTGATATTGTAGATTGTTTAGAATACTATAAAGATGATAAATATACTGAAATAATAGGAATTTATCTTGAAGAGATAAAGAAAGGGAAAAAATTCTTGGAATTAGCAAAACAAATTACACCAAAAAAACCAATTATCGCAATTTATGTTGGGGGATCTAAAGCTGGAAATCGCGCTATAAAAAGCCATACAGGTTCCATTGCGGGTAATTCTAAAATATATGAAACAGTCTTTAAAGAAACAGGTATTATACAAACCAATTATGTACAAGAGTTTTTAGATTTTGCCCTTATTTTCTCAAAAGGCATTTTGCCAAAAGGAAAACGATTAGGCATTATTACCAATTCAGGAGGACCGGCGACAATGGTGGCAAATAACGCTGAAACTAAAGGCTTGATAGTACCAGAATTTTCGGATTCTTTGCAAGAACAATTAAAAAATATTTTACCTCCCACTGCAAGCTATAAAAATCCTGTGGATTGTACTTTTGATATGGATTTACCTTATTTTTATATTAAGCTACCTGAAATATTAATGAAATCTGGTGAAATCGATGCGATAGTCCAATATGGAGTAGTTGGATTCCAAGAAGTCTTAGATGAGTACCTGAAATATGATCAAATAAAGAAACATGCTGAATTTCAGCATCAACCAGATGAATTCGTAGATGAATTAGCAAAAAAATTACTTCAACCGACAATGACTAATTCTCAGAAATATTCAGTGCCAATATTATATGTCAATCCCATGAATTTTAACAGTCCTTGGTCAAGAAGATTAAGAAATAACGGCGCAATTCTTTTTAAATTATGGGACAGGCCTGTAAATGCTCTAGTAAAAGTATGTGAATATGTCACTTATAAGAAAACACAAAAATAATTTTATCCTTAGACATTTAATTCTTATTCTACTGATTATTATCTAATAACAATATTATAAAATACTTTCAATCAATTATTAAATATCATAATATAGACATATATCGTGAAAATTATGGCTGATGAGCGAAAAAAGTTATGGGAACCCTCTAAAAAATGGATCGAGAATGCAGAAGTCACTCGCTTTATCGAATTTGTCAATAAAGAATACAATCAAAAAATAAAAGGTGGTAGAGCTCTTTATAAATGGTCCGTTGAGAAGATTCCAGATTTTTGGGATGCTATGTGGAAATTTGCTGGTATTATTTCCTCTCAACAGTATGACAAAGTAGTAGAGGATTTAAACATATTTCCTGGTACAAAATGGTTCCCTGGTGCAAAATTAAATTTTGCTGAAAACCTACTAAAATATAAAGACGATCAATTAGCTTTTATCTTTCAGGGTGAAACCAAGGTTTCAAAACAAATGACTTATAAGGAATTAAATAAGACTGTAGCTCGTTTGGCAAAATCTCTTAAAGATATAGGAATTAAAGTCAATGATCGAGTTGTATCATATATTCCAAATCTGATTGAGACACCAATCGCTATGTTAGCCGCTACTGCTATTGGAGCGATTTGGGCTTCTTGTGGTGCTGAACTTCAATCAAGTGCAGTTACCGATAGATTTGGTCAAATTAAACCTAAAGTGCTCTTTACGGTTGATGGCTATTATTACAGAGATAAAATTTTTGATATAAAAGATAATATAAAAGCAGTTGTAAATGCAATTCCTTCTATTGAAAAAGTCGTTGTAGTTTCTTATACCTCTGATGGTAAAGCTGATATTAGTGGTATTCCAAAAGCCGTAAATTGGGAAGATTTCATTTCACAGGATCCTGATCCAAAATTGGATTTTGAACAAGTACCCTTTAATCATCCAATCTATATAATGTTCTCTTCTGGAACGACGGGAAAACCAAAGTGTATGGTACAGAGTGGTGGTGGCGTACTTATCAATCATTTAAAGGAACTTGTACTTTCTACTGATTGTAAGAGGAGTGATGTAATAAATTATATTACCGCACCGAGTTGGATGATGTGGAATTGGCTAATTAGTGCTCTAGCAGTTGGAGCAACTATCTTCTTATATGATGGAAATCCATTATATCCAGATCCACTTAGATTTTTTGAATTGATAGAGAAATATAAAATAACAATATTTGGTACAAGTGCGGCATATATTCATTATTTAATGGGTCTTGGTGTAAAACCTGCTGAAAAATATGATTTAAGCACTTTAAGAGAAATTTCACAAACAGCTTCTACTCTTTCTCCTGAAGGTTTTGAATATGTATATAGCGAAATTAAGAAGGATCTCTTTTTCAATTCAATCAGCGGTGGTACAGATATTAATGGGTGTTTTGCAGGGGCAATACCTATTCTTCCAGTATATTCTGGAGAACTTCAAGGCCGTGCTTTAGCAATGAAAGTAGAAGCCTATATTGATAATGCTGAACCTGTCGAAGATGAACAAGCAGAGCTCGTTTGTGAAGCCCCGGCACCTTCAATGCCAGTTTACTTTTGGGGTGATGATGACAATATGACAAAATATAAAGCTGCTTATTTTGATCACTTTAAAAGTACTGGTAAAAATGTTTGGAGGCATGGTGATTATATTGTGATTCATAGTGATACCGGTGGTATCACATTCTGGGGGCGTTCCGATGCCGTTTTAAAACCCTCGGGGGTAAGGATCGGTACTGCTGAAATTTATAATGTGGTAGAACACCTTCCAGAAATTGCAGACTCATTGGTAATTGGTCAACAATGGGAAGGCGATATTCGTATTATTATGTTCGTTCTGTTAAATGAGGGCTATGAATTAACAGATGAATTAAAAATAAAAATACAACAGACAATTCGAGAAAAAACAAGTCCAAGACATGTCCCAAAGCTCATTTATGCAGCTCCTTCAGATGGCATTCCATACACTTTCAGCAATAAAAAAGTCGAAATCGCAGTCACTAAAATCATTCATGGCATGGCCGTAGCTAATCGTGGTGCTCTTCGCAACCCAGAATCGCTGGACTTCTACATGGAAATGAAGGATAAGCTACGATAATTCTTTTTCCTTTTTTTTTTCTTAAACAATTTAGTTTATTAATGGATTAGATAACTATCGAAAGTCGATATTTTTTCGAACCATATACCACATATTAAGATTAAAATATGAGAAAAAAAAAAAGAAGGAAAAAATAATTTTGAAAATAATTCTATTAAACTGCCACCCTAGACTCAATTCCTAATCCTTTAGCTACTATGCGAGATCAAAACGATCTAAGTTCATAACTTTATTCCACACCGCTACAAAGTCGTGTAGGAACTTCTCCTGAGAGTCATCACTACCATAAACTTCCGCCAATGCCCTGAGTTGGGAATTCGAACCGAAGATGAGGTCAACACGGGTAGCCATCCATTTGAGTTCACCCGTGTCGATATCATATCCCTCAAATAAGGTTTTATCTTCCGTGGTTGCTTTCCAAGTTGTATTCATGTCAAGCAGATTCACGAAAAAATCATTAGTAAGCGCTTGAGGTCGTTTGGTAAAGACACCGTGTTGTGTTCCTCCGAAGTTGGTATTCAAGACACGCAAACCTCCTACGAGAACTGTCATTTCGGGTGCGGTCAGAGTTAACAATTGCGTTTTATCAATCAGCATTTCCTCCGCTGATACAGCATAGAGAGTCTTCTGGTAGTTGCGAAAGCCATCAGCTTTAGATTCAAGAAAAGCGAAAGACTTTTCATCTGTTTGCTCCTGAGAGGCATCCATGCGTCCCGGTGTGAAAGGAACCCTGACCTCATAACCAGCATTTCTAGCAGCTTGCTCAATACCTGCACAACCAGCCAGAACGATCAAGTCAGCAAGCGATATCCTCTTGCCGTCGGATTGTGAGCTATTGAATTCAGCCTGAATGCTTTCCAGCGACTTGAGTACTTTCTTCAGTTGAGTAGGTTGATTAACCTCCCAATCCTTCTGTGGTGCCAGACGAATGCGAGCTCCGTTTGCACCACCGCGCTTGTCAGAGCCACGGAACGTGGACGCGGACGCCCAAGCAGTCGAGATCATTTCCGAGATAGACAGACCTGATTCTAGGATCTTGCCCTTAAGTGAGTCAATGTCCTGTTCATCAACTAGCTTATGATCAACCGCTGGGATGGGGTCTTGCCAGATGAGCTCTTCGTCAGGAACCTCTGGTCCTAGATAGCGAGTACGCGGACCCATGTCACGGTGGGTTAGCTTGAACCACGCTCGGGAGAATGCATCCGCAAATTCATCCGGATTCTCCATAAAGTGCCGTGAAATTTTTTCATATTTAGGATCGAACCGAAGAGAGAGGTCGGTGGTCAGCATAGATGGGGCATGACGCTTTGACTTGTCATGAGCATCCGGTACGGTACCGGCACCTGCGCTGCCCTTCGGCTTCCACTGATACGCGCCAGCAGGACTCTTCGTTAGTTCCCATTCAAAACCGAACAGGTTCCAGAAGAAATTGGAACTCCATTTCGTGGGCGTGGTAGTCCAGGTGACTTCCAGACCGCTAGTGATCGTATCGTCACCTTTGCCTGTGCCAAAACTACTCTTCCAACCTAGTCCCATATCCTCGATGTCAGCTGCTTCAGGCTCGGGTCCAACATGTTTCGCATCACCAGCACCATGGCACTTTCCAAATGTGTGACCGCCTGCAATGAGTGCCACCGTCTCCTCGTCATTCATCGCCATTCGCCCGAAGGACTCGCGGATATCTTTCGCCGCCGCTACTGGATCAGGATTACCGTTTGGACCTTCCGGGTTGACGTAAATCAGTCCCATCTGCACAGCAGCGAGTGGATTTTCGAGATCTCGATCACCTGTATAGCGCTCATCGCCCAGCCATTCTTGCTCTGAACCCCAATAGATATCCTTTTCCGGTTCCCAGATATCCTCACGTCCACCACCGAAACCGAAGGTCTTGAAACCCATCGATTCCAGGGCGACATTACCCGCAAGGATCATCAAGTCGGCCCACGAAATTTTCCGACCATATTTTTTCTTAATTGGCCAAAGCAGCCGGCGTGCCTTATCAAGGTTGGCATTGTCGGGCCAGCTGTTGAGAGGTGCGAAACGCTGACTTCCGGTGCCACCGCCGCCACGGCCGTCGCCTTGTCTGTAGGTACCGGCGCTGTGCCACGCCATACGGATGAACAATGGTCCGTAATGACCGAAGTCAGCTGGCCACCAGCTTTGTGATTTTGTCATAAGTTCACTGAGGTCCTTCTTCAAAGTCTCCAAGTCGAGACTATTGAACTCTTTAGCGTAATTGAAATCTTCGCCCATTGGATTAGACTTGGAAGAATGTTGGTGAAGGATATCGAGATTCAACTGGTTCGGCCACCAGTCTCGGATCGTCATACCACCACCGGCAGTGGGCCTCTTAATTCTTTTACTATCTTCTTGCATAATTTTCTTCCTTTTATTCCGTAATTAATTATTTTTGCATTATCTATACAAGAATGCCTAGTATATATGTGAATACTTAATGATTTATAATACAAGAATCATTCTTATATAATAGTCAATATCAAACAGTAACCATTATTAATATAGATTATGATTTATTCTAAAAACACTTTAAATTATAAAACGATTCAATTAAATGATGGATTTGGATACTCAAGAATTAATTACAATATTTAAGAAGAAAGGATATAAAGTAACAACTCAGCGTTTAGCAATATGTAAATTCGTCCTTAGTAGAAATGATCATCCAACAGCAGAGGTAATATATCAAGAATTGAGTAAAGACTATCCAACGATAAGTTTGGGTACAATTTATAAAACTTTACACCTTTTGAAAGAATTTGGGTTGATCCAGGAGTTGGACTTTAATAAAGGTATAAGATATGATCCAGATATGGAATTGCACATAAATATTGTTTGCTCAAAATGTGGTAACATTTATGATTATAAAGCTAGAAATGTAGAACAATTGTGGAGCGTAATTATTTCAGATATTGGTGTTAAACCAAAAGGACAACGTATTGATATTTACTATGAATGTGATAACTGTAAATAAAGGAAAGGAAAGATCTAAAAAGAAGAAATTAATAAATCGTTTTATTTTTTTAGGTGGTTTTATTTCCCTCGTATTAGGTATAATAGGTATCGCCATACCTATTCTTCCTACTACACCTTTTTTACTTATCGCATCTGCAGCATTTGCTAAATCTTCAAGTCGCTTTAATAGATGGCTTTTAAATAATAAAATTTTGGGAGCCTATATAAGAAATTATCGTGAAGGTAAAGGTTTACCATTAAAAGTTAAAATCATTACAATAACAATATTATGGATCACAATCTTGATTACACTAATATTTTTGATGGGTTTAATATGGCTTCAGATTCTATTAATATGCATAGCTATAGCTGTCTCAATACACATTATATTAATTAAACCAAAAGCTTTAAGCAATAGTGATCAAATATAAGATAAATACAGAGAACATCCTTACAAGGTCCCTAATATCGTTTGAATAAATATAAAAAATCTAAATCTAATAATAACTAGAAGATTTAATGTTTGAATACCACTCTTGAGAAAAAGATGCTTTTTTGTCCTAAATGCGGTTATCGGAATAAAACTACTTATAATTTTTGTAGAAAATGTGGAACAAAGATTAAATTCTCCATTGAAGATCTTAAATCAACAAGAAAGGAACCAATTGAATATCAAATCAATAAATTTATTACACTCAAGCTTGAAAATGGTAAGACTGTAATATATGTTAAAGATGAAAAATTTCTGCAGTGTAAGTATCTGTTGATTGAAATCCTAAAAGAACACATTAGGGATTTTGATGTTTTCACCTCTATAGATGATTTAAGTGAAAATCTAGATCATTCTTTGGAAAAGGATTTAACAATTAATAAAATACAACCTGAAGTTGAATTTTGGGGTCATTGTTCTAATTTACAAGCATGGTCAGAAAATTCCTACGATACAAACTTACTTCATAGCAATTTAGCTTTTCCACTTCTCAAAAAGTTAACTGATGTGGGAGACCCTATAGCAAGAAGAGTCTTTAAAGATGAGATTGCTGAAAGACTTATGAATCTTCATACCAACGTCACTCAATATTTAATTCGAGAAAATTATCTTGAATATTTTAATAAGGAAGAAATTGAGTTATTGATGGAAATACTGTTTGAGCAAATTGAACAAAGGTTTAAAAAGAAACAAGGCCTTTTACTTGAGGAAATAGAAATTAATGCATTATTAGATATTATTAAAGTTAATTTACTATATTCTAAGATTTTTCTAATAGAACGTCTAAAATCTATTGAAAATATTAATAAAGAAACAAATTTGGGATTTTTACTCAAAGACAATAGAATATTTGGCTTGGCTCTAAAGCAGTGTGGTTTAAAAATGTTACCCTCCTCTATTGGAAATTTTAAAAACTTGGAAGAACTTCATCTGATGGAAAATCAATTAAATTATTTACCAAATTCAATTGGAAATTTAACGAAATTGAAGAAATTAGATTTAAGCGACAACTACTTAATTGAACTCCCAGATGAGATTGGAAACCTTAAAAGTCTAAAAGAATTGCTTATAAATCATAATTTAATTCAAAACTTACCTGGATCAATTTCTTCACTAAAAAATTTAGAAATTCTCTCATTATGGGGTAACCAAATAAAAAAAATGCCTAAAAATTTGGATAAGATGAATTCCTTAAGAGTCTTAGGTTTGAGTTTTAATCATCTAGAAGAATTTCCTGAATTACTATGCACCATTCCAAATCTAGAGATTTTAGATTTAAGTAATAATAAAATTAAAGCTTTACCTGAAAACTTTCATTATTATAAATCATTAAAAACTCTTTGGTTAAATAACAATCCAATCAACAAAATTCCAGAATCAATGTTAGAACTTGAATCTCTCAAAGATTTATATATTGTAAATACAATGATATCCATCAAGAAAGACATAGAATCAAGTCATGTGTTAAACATCTTGGAAACCAAAGGGATAAATATATGGAAATAGATTTGATTGATTTATATTATTTGTAAAAAATATTTTAATATTAAAAATTAAAAATAAAAAAAAGAATAAGATTCGATAACAATCGCAAAAACAGATTTTTACTAATTATTATTTATTTCTTATACTGTATTTTATTATTTTTTGTAGATTTATAAATATTCATAAAACTAAAAGCGGAGATTTCCTCTTCGACCTCTATTATATGGATTAGGAGGAGCTTTCTCTGTCACTGTAACATTACTAGCCTGTGGTCCTTTTTGACCATCAACTACTTCAAATTCTACTTTATCATTTTCATTTAATGTCTTGTATTCGTCATCTCTACCCGATAAGGCAGTGTAATGAACAAAAACATCGCTTCCATCTTCCGAACTTATAAATCCATAGCCTTTACGGCTATTAAACCATTTTACTGTTCCTTTTACCAATTTTAAAACCAATTTTTAAATTTTCTTTTACAATTCTTTATTTCTAAAGAACTGATTAAAAAAAAGTATTCAAAGATAATAAATTTTGACTTTTTTGGGATTGGTAGATAATTTTTTTTTTAGAAATGAGTTCCTTATTAGGAATTAAAATTAATATTGAAACTAAAAGTAAAAGTGACCAAAATGTTAATAAATGGTTCCGCTGGTATTGATATTTAATTCAACAGTAGGTTCAATTGAAATGTTCTCGAAAAATCAAAATAAACTAATTATAATCGGACTTATCTCTCTGCTTATTGTAATTCTTACTCCGTATGGTTTTGATCTAGATATCGGACCAGGTCCCAATAGGCTACTAGCAATCCTTTGGGAGTATTTTGCTTTAGTAGTTATTAGGTGGTTTACAGTATTAATATATTTCCCATATTACTTTTTTCGATTTATAACACTCTACTACATTATTAGATATATTATGGGAAAAGTCACAAAGAAGAAAGCGATAATTATGTCTATTATTTGTGAACTTATTCCTTTGACATTCACAATTATCGGATTAATATTTCCAGATCCTACGGGTGAGCCCTACATCAATACTGTAATTCCAATCCCAATTTTCCTTTTATACAACCTAATTCTTGTTTTTATATACTCAAATAGAAAATTAGATATTACAGTCTGAAATCTATTTTTAATCTTTTTTTTTAATTTTAAATTAGGGGTAATGAAATATAAAAACTAGAACCTTTATTTCTACCCTCAGATTCAACCCAAATATCTCCACCGTGTAATTCGACGATCTTTTTAGATATGAACAATCCAAAACCGGAACCCTCTGCAATTATGTCCAAACCCTGACCATATCTCTCAATTTTACCGAACTGTTTAAATATTCTGGTTTTTTCGTCTTCTGTAAAACCAATCCCACTGTCTTTTATTGAAAGAATAATGATATCATCTTTAATCTCAGATTTAATTTCAATTAATCCACCCGGAGGCGTAAATTTAACGGCATTACTTAAAATATTACTGATTACTTGGTGAATCTGCTCCTTTTCAAAGTGAGTTATCAAATTCTCGGGCATATTGATATTTATTGCGTGATTTCTCAGTCTTGATAGTCCTTTAATTTCATTTATACAAACTTTTACCAGAAAAGAGAGATTTTCTCTTGATTTATTGAGTTGAATCGCACCAGATTCCAATTCCGCTGTTTTGAGAATGTCAGTAATGAGATTTTCGAGACGTACACATCCTTGTTTTATTTCGTTTATTGTAGATATCACAAAATTATCAAGTTTATCTCTATGTACTTGTAATAAAAGATCAGAAAATCCCTTGATAGAGACTAATGGAGTTTTTAATTCATGCGATGTCCTTCTCAATAATTCAGATTTTAACTGATTTAGTTTAATTAACTCCTGTTGAGCTTTTATTCTTTCAGTGATATCAATTTGTGTTACTAAATCAGCTGGTCGACCTTCATAAAGCATTGTTTTTGAGAGATTATCAACCCAAAAAAAGTCCCCATTACTTTTTATACATTTGATTGGATAATGAATAATAATATCTGGATCACCTGTTTGTTTCTTTCTTAATTGTTCTCTGACAATCTCAAGCGATTCTGATGCTACTGTTTTTAAAAATTCATCTGGTCCCCAATTTAACATTTCCTCTACTGAGTATCCATATAAATGTGCCATTTCTTGATTCACATATTTTATAACATCATCTTGAATAATACATATTGCTAATAAAGATTCCTCAGTGATTTTTCTGAATTTTTCTTCCGATTCTTTTAGTTGCTGCTCAGCTTTGATCTTATCGTTAATATCAATTATCATTGCTAAATCCGCAGGGCGCCCTTCATAATTTATAGTTTTCGAGAAAATTTCCATCCATCTGATTTCCCCATTTTTCCTTAGTGTTCTATATCGATAATGATTGACCACATCTGAGTCGCCTGCTTGTTTTTTCCTTGCTTGTTCCATCACGAATTCCCGATCTTTATAATAAATAGCTTTACCAAATTCGTGAGGAGCCCAATTTGTCATCTCTTCTACCGAATACCCATTCATCTCAGAAATTCTATCATTAAAATATTTAAATACCCCATCTTGTAAGATAATTATTCCCATTAAGGATTGTTCTGCGATATTTCGAAATTTTTCTTCTGATTCTTTCAATTTCTGCTCTGCCTGTCGTTTGTCAGTAATATCAATAAGGGTCACTAAATCTGCTGGTCGACCATTATAAATAATTGTAGTAGATATATTATCAACCCAAAATTTTTCTCCAGAACTCTTTACACCATGTATTGGATAATGGGTTATTACATCAAGATCTCCAATTTGCTTTTTTCTTGCTTGTGCCATTATAAAATCTAAATTATCTTCCGCAACCGTTTTAGCGTACTCTTTAGGAGTCCAATTTAACATTTCCTCTCTTTTATATCCAAACATATCAGCCATTCTCTGATTTGTATATACAACAAGGTCATCTTGTAAAATTGTTATTGCCAGATGAGAATCCTCTGCTATAGTTCGAAAATTTTCTTCAGATTCTTTTAACTTTTGTTCCATTTTTCTACGTTCAGTAATATCGATTAAAGCAACAAAATCAGCAGGTCTTCCGTCATAAGTAATAGATCTCGTGTGGTTTTCAATCCAAATCGTCTCACCTGACTTTTTTATACCTTTAAACACATAATTTCTGAGATAATCCTCTAATCCTTGTTGCTTTTTTTTTGCTTGGGTAAACACAAAATCTTTGTCTTCTGGATGGACTGTTTTTAGAAATTCTTCAGGATTCCAGTGTAATATTTCATCTATGGTATATCCGAAAATATCTGCAAATTTTTCATTAGCATATTTAATTATATTATCTTGTACAATTCCAAATCCTATCAATGATTGTTCAGCGATATTTCTAAATTTCTCTTCAGATTCCTTTAACTTTTCTTCTGCATCTTTTCGCTCTGTAATATCCTGAATTAATACTTCAAAAAACAATTCATTATTTATTTCAATCCTGGAACTTTCCCAATAAAGCCAAACTTTTTTTCCAATTTTAGTAATTAATAATAATTCTATTGGTCTTGGATTTTCACCTTTAAGTAAAGCTTTTAATCTTTCACTAAATAAACGTAAGAGATGATCCCCATTTTGAAAATAGGGAATTATATCCATATAATTTTTTCCCACAAAATCAATATTAGCATACTCTGCCAATTTTTTCATAATGATTCTATTGCTTTCAACAAGATTACCTTTAGAGTTGAATAGAGATATGCTTATGGGAAAATGTTCAAATAAATGGTGATATCTTATTTCAGACTCCTTCAATTTTTGCTCAGACTCGATTTTGCTAGTAATATCTATTAGAGAAACCAAGCTAGCAGGTTTTCCTTCATAGTTAATTTTTTTGTTATACTCTTCCACCCATTTTAATTTTCCACTCTTTGTAATGACTCTAAAAATAGAACTAGATTTTTCATCTATATCACCTTTTTCACTTCTTTTCAAACGATTCATTATTTCTTCTATATCTTCTTTATCAATTGTTTTAGCAATGTCTAATCCCGT
This sequence comes from Candidatus Hermodarchaeota archaeon, assembly GCA_048885705.1. GTDB lineage: Archaea > Asgardarchaeota > Lokiarchaeia > Sigyniarchaeales > SOKP01 > Loki-b32. The sequence goes on from JBHLLJ010000005.1 coordinate 45,565, forward strand.
CCAAGTTATCATTTCTTCGACAGAATAACCAGTGATTTCCGAAACCCCTTGATTGATATATCTGAATTTGCCATTTTGGATTATAAATATTCCCATCGATGATTGTTCAGTTATTAATCTGAATTTTTCCTCAGAATCTCTTAGCTTTTGTTCTACAAGTTTTCGTTCAGTAATATCTATTATTACTTCAAGCACTTTATCTAAAGTACCATCTGGATTAGGATATGGAGCAGAAATTATTTCATAAGTTCTATTATCAACAGCTTTTAATTCATTTCTTTTTATTTCATTATATTTTAAAGTATCTTCCATTTGACAAAAGCTACAAGAATTCTTTTCACCCATATATTTCTCAAAACACAATTCTCCAAGATTATCCCCAAACCTTTCTTTTAATACTTGATTTTGATACAGAATTTCATAATCTTTAGTAATAATATCAATTCCAAAACCTATGTTAGTTAAAACAGTAAGCAGAGAGTGATACTTATCTTCTGATTCTTTAATTCTTTCTGTTCTTTCTATTACTTTTTTTTCTAATATAGAAATTAACTTTTGAAAATCATGGTCTGGATCTTTCAGGAGACTTTTCAAATTTTCACATTCAGAGGAAGAAAAATGCTCTGGTTCAGATTTCAACATTATTTATCATATTTGAGTAATTTATTAGATGATTATGCAAAAATGCACTATGATAATAATATAAATTATTTTTAAAGATTAGTTAATGTAAAAAAGTATTAAAATAAAATAGAGGAAATCTCATAGAATCCTAACTCCAATCGATTTTACAGTTTCCTTAATGCTTATTAAATAAATTACTTTTGTAATAACTCATTTATTTTAATTATTACTTAAGTACATCAAAGATTTTTTATGAATAACTCAAAATTATATGAAATCGTCAATATGGATGGAATAACTGTGGAAATACCACAAACAAGTCATTTTAGTATAGGAACTTCTCCATACTATGCCCACCAACACGGGCTTGCTATTGATATATACCCTAATCTAACTTTAGAAAATTATGAAGTTTCAAGCCCTATTTCAGGAAAAGTCGTAATGATAAAAACTTTGAAGGCACCTAAAGCTAAATTTCCTGAGGGTGTAAATTATGATTCTTTGATATTAATTAGCAATTCTAGCAATTCTAAGATTCTATGGAAAATGATGCATGTTAGCCCTAATGTTGATGTTGGAGATAAAATTAATATAGGAGATCCTTTAGGAACAACAATCCGTAATGGTTACTTTGCTTATTGGTCAAGTCCTCACATACATCTGGAACTAAGGCCTTCAAATGATGCTATTCGGGCTCAAGGTGGAAAAAACTTTACTTTATCAACTGGGAAACAGGGAGATTTAGTTGATTTCTCAGAAAATTTGGATACACGCAAAATTCCTGTCGAAATTCATTCAATTTATCCGGAGATAATTCTTGCATATTTGCCAGAATATTATTACCAAAAAATTAATCCATTTTATGGATTTAAGGCAAAAATAAACAACTTTAATTGTATTCTAGATGGTGGAATTCCTCACTATAAAAATGGAACTATTCTGTTCCAGCAACAAAATATTTCTAATGAATTAGATCCAGTTTATTTAGGAACTACTAAGATTGGAATTTTAAATGAAATTAAGGGACAATTAGGTTTTTTTAAATTTAATGATATAAAATTTTATTTAAACAATAAAGAAATTAGAGGAATTTCTCTTTATTTGGCGAATTTCTTACCCTTAATAAAGATAATTCCATATAAAAGAAATCAATTCTCCTTTAAACTAAAATCCATTCAATATCTAAAGCTAATTTCTTGCGAAGTTTCTACTAAATAATATATCTATTTTAAATTATTAATTGATGTCTTCAATACGCTTTCAAATTTATCACAGATAAATTCAGCATCTTCTTCAGTAATATTGAGGGGAGGCTTTATTTTAATCAAGTTCCGCTTTAATAATTTTCCTGTTCCACTGAGATAAGGCATACTAGGACCAAAATATATATCCTGCCTTACTCCTTCATGAAGCATCTCTTCCATTAGCTCAGTAAAAGGTTCTCTTGATTTTTGATCTTTAACCAACTCAATTCCTATAAATAACCCTGGACCACGAATATCGCCTATAACTTCATAATCTTCTTGAAATTCCTTCAGTCTTTTGGTGATTTGTTTCCCTCTTTCTTCACAATTCTCTCCAATTTTTGCCCGTTCTATTACCATAATTGCGGCTAGTCCTGCAGTGCACCCTATAGGTGCATTACAAAAGGTAGTATGATCTTCCGAGGGTCCAAATCTCTTTTTTATCGTATTTGATGCAATCATCGCACCCAATGGAAATCCCCCACCTATAGCTTTAGTAAAACACATCATGTCTGGAGATACATCAATTCCGAGTTCCTTTTCATATTTTTCAGCTAAAGTAAAATATTTCCCAGTTCTCCACACACCTGTTTGAGACTCATCATATATGATGAATATTTTCTCCTCATCACAAATTTCCCTTAATTTAACAAGGAAATCTGGTGGGAAAGGTATATGTCCACCTGCTGCCTGCCAAGGTTCCAATATAACCCCTGCCAATTTTCTTGAAGTTAGACCCATTAGATATTCATTAACTAAATTAAAACACTCCAGATTACATTGTGGATCTTTTTTACCATATAAACCATTTTTATAATTCCATAAACAGCGATAACAATATGGCTGTGGAACTCGTGTAAAGAAATCTACTCCAAAGGATCGAAATCTTGTTATAGTATGAATGGGTTGAGACGCTGTTATCATAGCTAAAGTATTTCCATGATAACCCCCTCTAAAAGTTAAAAAATGATCACCAGTTCTTGATGCTACTAATGCAAATTTTACCGCTGCCTCAACTGCTAAACTTCCACCTTCATTATTAATAGTAACTCTCCCTCCTTTCAACCGACCGGGACATAATTCAGAAAGCTTGTTTATAAATTTAGCACGAGAAGGGGACACACCTTCAGATTTTATATGAGTCAATCTTTTCATTTGTTCAGCTACAGCATAATTTACGTCAGGATGAGCAAAACCTAATGCCAATGACCAAAACTGAGCGGTACAATCAAATTTCTCGGAAGTCTTTCCTGTTTTAAAATTCTTAACAATAACCCACGGAGACCCTGGCTCCTTAGCTTCAATCAAAACATTTTCATCATAATAATTATTTAGTAAATGTTTATCAAATAATAATAACTCTTCTTCATTAATACCAGACGAAATTGCGCTAAGTTCTTCTTTACTTAAAACTTTTGGATTAAATTCAACCATATAATTTCACACTAAAATTATTTTATTTTAAATGGGGATAATATTGGTATAAATTAAAAGTTTTAATAAGTAATTATAAAAGTTCTATATTATCCAATATTTAACTTAATTTTTGCATTTTTTAAGGAATTCTTTAGCTTTCTTTACAGTGCTTGGACTACTACTATTTAATTGATTTTTGACAAATTCAATAATCTCATCTTTATTCTGAATCTCTTTGAAGTATTCACTGAAACTATCGATAATATCTCCTTTTATTAAATCTTTACGGCTCGGAGTATGATGAGTATCATCAATACTTAATAAAATGGTTGTAATTTTTGATCTTAGTAAAGGTTTAGCTATAGCGATTCTCCCTGCATAAATAGCCAGTTTTCTAGTTACTAAAACACTTTTATCATTAATTAGGTTAAAAAAAAGATTAAAAATATCTTCAAATTTATTTTGTTCATCCACAGAGGTGAGATTTGAAATTATGGAGATTGCAATAGATTTGTGAAAAGCATTTTCACTTCTTAATAAATTGACAAATAGCTCCCAATTAGGATAAATAATTTCAGGATTTTGTTCACTAAGGCTTTCTAATGCAATAGCATTTGGATATCTCACTGATTCTTGTTTAGCTGTTATTCCTTCTAATATATAAGGAAGATAATTTTTTTCTTCTAACACTCTTCTAAGAATTTTTTCTGCTTGAATTTCAGCATCTTTTTTTGTAATCGACATAAATAATATAATTTGAAATTAGTTAAAAAAAGATTTGAAGGTGTTGATTTTCTAGTTCCTATAGGTTTTTTTAGAGAGAAATGATAGATATTCCCTATTATTTAATCAAAGGAAGTGTGAAATAAAAAGTAGACCCCTTATTTCTTCCCTTTGATCTAACCCTTATACTTCCCCCATGTAATTCTATTATCTTTTTTGTGATAAACAATCCAAGGCCGGAACCATCAGATATTATATCCAGACCTTGACCATATCGTTCAATTTTACCGAATTGAGAGAATAACCTTTTCTTTTCTTCGCTGGTTATACCAATCCCATTATCATGAATTGAAACTAAAATATAGTCATCGGTAATAGCAGACTTTATTTCAATTTTACCATTTGGAGGAGTATATTTAATAGCGTTATTTAATAGATTACTGATAACCAGATGGATTTGATCGGGTTCAAATCTAGTTATCAGCTTGTCATGTATATTTAAGTGAATCTCGTGATTCCTCAATTTAATTAATCCTTGTAGTTCTCTTATGCATAATTTTATCAAAAATGATAAATCTTCTTCAGATTTTTTTAGTTCAACTGATTCAGATTCTAATTCAGAGGTTTTTAAAATATCGTGAATTAGATTTTCTAACCTTTCACAGCCTAATTTAATCTCATGAATAGTAGCTAATACATAGTCATCTAGTTTATCTTTATGTACTGTTAATAGAAGATCTGAAAATCCCTTTATTGACACAAGTGGTGTTTTTAACTCATGGGAAGTTCTTCTCAAAAGCTCTGATTTTAAACTGTTGAGTTTTATTAATTCTTGCTCAGCTTTCTTCTTTTCAGTAATATCCATAATTGTAACTAATTCCGCAGGTTTCTCACGATAAATAATAGGTCTTGAGAATTGATCGATCCATTTTACCTTACCGTATTTAGTAAATACCCGATAAGAATAATAAGGCTTTAATTCAAATTCACCATTTCGTAATTTTTCACGATACTCTCGTAAATATTGTAAATCTTCGGGGTAAATTAACTTCAGTAAATCATCTTTTGTCCAATTATTAATCTCTTCATGAGAAAAGTCAAAAATCTGGAGCAAAGCATTATTTACATATTCCACTTTGTCATCCTGAATTATTAATGTTCCTATAAACGCCTGTTCAGCTATGGTTCTGAAGTTTTCTTCAGATTCTTTAATCTTTTGTTCTGCTAATTTTTTATCATTAATATTTCTTGAAATACATAGAATTTTTTTATTACCATAATTGTCTAGGAAAGTTTTTCCAGTAACTTCAAACCAAAGATAATTTCCATTTTCATGTTTTACTCTAAATTGATATTGAAAATTACCTTTTTCTAGTCCTTTACTTCCAGATTTGTCTGCTATTTCTTTATCATCTTTATGTACTAATGCATCTCTAAAAGATTTATCGAGGAATCTATCAGGATTATAACCTAACACTCTTGAATGAGTTTCAGCATTGAGATATTCTATTATTCCACTTTCATTATATACTACAATTAAATCATCAGTATTTTCTGAAATTAATCTATATTTTTCTTCAGATTCTATCAATTTCTGTTCTGCTTTTATTTTATCGTTAATATCAATTGTCATCACAAGATCAGCAGGTTTTCCTCCAAAATTTATGGTTTTTGAGAAATTTTCAAGCCAAACTACTTCTCCATTTTTTTTAATAATCCTATACCGATAATGAGAAATAACATCTGGATCACCCAACTGTTTTTTTCGAGCTTGTTCCATAACAAACTCCTTATCTTCGGGGTAGATGATTTTACTAAATTCATATGGTTTCCAATTTTGGATTTCTTCTATTGGATATCCATTTATTTTTGCTGCTTGCTCATTAAAATATTTAAAAATTCCATCTTGTAATACTATAATTCCCATGAAAGATTGTTCAGCAATAGTCCTAAACTTTTCTTCAGATTCTCTTAGTTTAATTTCTGCTTCAATTCGATTTGATTCATCGGTAAATGAAGTAACCATAAAACCTGGAGTTGTTTGAAACGCTACAACTTCATATTTACCTTCAATTTGATTATAATTATAATCAACTTGATTCCATTTCCGAGTTCCTCCCTCTCTTGCAATCTTTTTACATCGTTGAGGGATATCTGTATGAATAAGAGGAGGGAATGCCTCTTCTATAGTTTTATTCACAAACTGAGTTGTATCAACATTAAGTATCTTATCTGAAGCGGGATTAGATTCTCGGAATACTAATTCTCCATCAGAGGCATATTCGTATAAAAACATGCCAATTGGGATGGCTTCAAAGATATTTCTAAACTTCTCTTCAGATTTCTTTAATTCCTTCTCTACTAATGTTTGTTTGGTTAAATTTGCCAAAAAGGCATATGTTCCTTCATACTTACCCTCACTATTGAAAATGGGACTTGCTCTTACTTTTAGATAAACTTTATTACCACTTTTATGTCTAAACGCGGCATCTCTTTCTTCAGCAATACCCTTTTTCCTTCTTTCTAGATGATTTTTAGCGATCTTTACTTGTTCTTCATCCATAAATGAGAACAATGATTTTCCAATCATCTCGTCTACTGAATAACCTAAAATATTTGCCATACTAGGATTCACTAATGTTGTATTAGCATTTGAATCTATAACCCAAACTCCTTCTAACGCATTTTCAATCAAATATCGATACTTTTCTTCGGATGCTTTTAAATTTCGCTCAAATTCCCTCTGATCAGTGATATCCCTTAATATAGTTATAATCTGGTTTACTTGACCTTCACTAACAACTGGTATTTTTAAAGTTTCAGTATATATATATCGATCAGACAATTTTGTAGCTTCAACAGTGATTAAAGGCTCCTTATCTTTGAAGATTTTACTATATTCATTATATACTTTATCATGATCTATGAAAGGAAATGCTTCGAAAACTGTTTTGCCAATATTATCAGGATTTAAGTCTAATAATTCTAACCATTGATTCATTGCTGGATTCTGGAAATTTATTCTTAAATCTTTGTCTACGACATGCATAGCATCATTCAAAGAATTTAAGATCGTGAGATATTGCTGTTTTGATTCTGTTAGTGCATCTTCTGCTCTTTTACGTGCGTCAATATCAGTAATGATATGAATTGCTCCTGTGATTTCACCTTGATCATTGAGAACTGGTTCTGCAGATATTTTAACCCATTTCCCGTTTAATAATTGAACATCAGTCTCTCTATGACCAGTTTCCCACATTTTCCTCACTGGACACCAATCATCTGGTTCACTACCACAGTGCACTAGTTCCCCACAAGAATGACCTATGATTTCATGATAGCTAGACTTTCCTAAAATATCTAAAGTTGCCTTATTACATTGGAGAATTTTATGTTCTACATCAATTATAAAAACAGCATCATTCATAGCATCCAGAGATATTTGCCATAGTTCATTGTTATTTTTGGATTCAAAACCAACTTGTTTTTGTTTTGTAATCTTTTTCATGAGATCCTTTTCCCTGTTTTCCTTTATATATTATATCTAAAAAATGAAATAAGAGGATATATTTAACAATTTGCACTATTTTCTAAAAATGAGTTATCGCAATAAGAATAAATCTGCAAATAGAAAAATAATTCAAACATCTAGAAATATTTTAATATAAAAACAGATATATTTTTATAAGAATGATTTCAAATAAGACTGCGTTAAAGATAAATTCAATAGAAAAATCATTATTAGTTGAATTACTCGCAGTTTTATTATTATCTTAAGCGAAACGAATCCTTATGATCTTTTTCTTTTGGTTTTCCACGGATTTGTTCGCTTGGCTGGTAAATTTGTAGAAAGAGATCATAATTGTTCGCTCGTTCAAATAATAATTCGATTGGGAAAGAAGGAAAAAAATAAGGTTAGGTATAAATAAATGTATAATCCACAAGAAATTGAAAAGAAATGGCAAGATCGATGGGAAAAAGCAAGAATCTTCGATGCAAATCCAGATGAGAAAAGAGAAAAAATTTTTATTACATCTCCTTATCCATATGCCTCAGGCCCCACTCATATAGGACATGGGAGAAGCTTTGTTAACGGAGATATATTTGCAAGATATTATCGGGCTAAAGGTTATAATGTTTTATATCCTATGGCATTTCATATTACCGGTACTCCTGTGCTAGCAATTTCCTCATCTATAGAAAGAGGTGAACAAACACAAATACATAGAATGAAGGAATATGTAGCACTACACACTTCAGATCAGAATGCTGTGAATAATATTGTTAAAAGTTTTATAGATCCATGGAATATAGTAAATTATTTTTCTAATACAATTAAATTGGATTTCAAGTCAATAGGGATGAGTTTGGATTGGAGAAGAGAATTTACTACTGGAGATAAAATCTATAATAAATTTATTGAATGGCAATACTTCCACTTAAAAGAAAAAGGATATATTGAAAAAGGAGAATATCCAATTTTGTATTGTCCAAGAGATAAAAATGCTGTTGGAGAGGATGATATAGCTAGTGGAGATGAACTTGATCTTAACATAAACGAATATATATGTATTAAATTTCCATTTGAAGATGGATTTCTCGTGGCTTCTACTTTAAGACCGGAAACAATATACGGAGTCACAAATATATGGATAAAACCAAATGGAGACTATACTAAGGTCGCAGTTGATGATGAAATATGGTTTATATCTAAGGAGGCAATCCATTTATTAGAAAATCAGAATAAAGCGATTAAAATATTACAAAAATTCAAAGGTAGTAAAATTATTGGCAAAAATGCAAGGGATGTGTATGGAATTAAAGAAATTCCTATTTTACCCGGAGAATTTGTTGACCCTTCTATAGCTACTGGAATAGTTTATTCGGTTCCTGCCCATGCTCCTTATGATTATGTAGCTTTAGTTGATTTACAGAAAAATATTGAATTAATTGAGAAATTCAAGTTAAATAAAAGAGAGGTTGAATTAATTTATCCTATTCAAATTATTGAAATAAAAGGCTTCACAGATTTTCCTGCAAAAATATATTGTGAGAAATTTTTTGTTAACTCTCAGGAAGATGAAGAGAAACTAGATTTAGCTACAAGTGAGAATTATAAGTATGAATTTTATAATGGTGTGCTTAATGATAAATGTGGTAAATACCAAGGAATGAAGGTCAGTGATGCTGCTAGACAGGTCACTGAAGATTTAATTGTAGAAAATTTAGCTGACAAAATATTTATTCCTGTCACTAAAAATCTCAGATGTAAGTGTGGAGCTGAAGTTATTGTATCAATTCTAAAGGATCAATGGTTTCTCAATTTTAATGCAGGTGATTGGAAAAAGGATGCATATAAATGCCTTAATAATATGAAAATTATCCCTACTAAATATCGATTAAATTTTGAAAACATTTTTAATTGGCTTGAAAAAAGACCTTGCGCAAGAAAAAGAGGTCTAGGGACAAGATTGCCTTTTAATAAAGAGTGGATAATAGAATCTCTAAGCGATTCGACAATATACATGGCCTTTTATACGATCATACATAAAATAAAAGAATATAAAATTAAACTGGAACAATTAACTCCAGAATTCTTTGATTTTGTATTGTTAGAGAAGGGAGATATAAAAAAAGTTTCAAAAAATACTAATATTAGCGAACATATCCTTAAAGAACTCCAAAATGAATTCCTTTATTGGTATCCGGTAGATCATCGTCATACCGCAATAATGCATATATCTAATCATTTGAGTTTTTATATATTTCATCATGTTGCTATTTTTCCAGAGAAACATTGGCCAAAAGTGATTTCTTTAATCGAGCCAGTTATTGTAGAGGGACAGAAAATGGGTAAATCAAAAGGGAATTTAATTCCTCTATCAGATATTCAAAAAAATTATTCTGGTGATTTATTTAGATTTTATATATCTCATGGTGCTGATTTTAGTGTCTATATGGATTTTAGAGAAAAAGCAATAGAAACAGTGAAAAGCCATATAACCAAATTTTATACTTTCATGTTTGAAAAAATTAAGCAATCAAAAAAAATTAAAGCTAACTTTAAAAATATTAATTCTAAATATTCAAAAGTGATGCTTTCAAAAGTTATTAAGAAATTTATTGAAGCTCAAAAAGCATTAGAAGAATATAATCTAAGGAGATATCTTCAAACAGCTTTTTACGAGATCTTTAATCTAATACAGGAATATTGGAGAGATACTGATAATATAGATGACTTCCTAATAGTATTTAAATTAGTATATAAAGATTGGTTAAAGGTTTTATCCTTAACAATGCCTCATCTATGTGAAGAGTTATGGGAAATGGCGGGAAATGAAGGATATATTTCGAAAGTAGTTTGGGAAGACTTTAATAAACAGTTCATTAATACGAATCTTGAAATTGAATTTGAATATGTCTCAAATGTTATTGAGGATATTTTCAATATAAAGAGAATCATAAAATCCCAAAAATCTGATAAAATATACCTCTATTTAGCATCTGAGTGGAAATACAAAGTTCTCGATTTGGTTTTATCAAGAAAAGATAATTTCAATGATATAATATCGGAATTAAAAAAAGAAAAAAAGTTAATTAATAATAAGGAAGTAATTCCATTTGTTAAAAATCAATTAAAGGACAGGATTTGGGAGAAAAATTTGCCTCAAATCAAAGAAGGACAATTATTAGAACAATATAAACAATATATAGAAAAAAGGGTAAGCTTATCGATTATAATAAATTCTGAATATGATCCCAAAAATCGATCCATAAGAGCTATTCCATTCAAACCAGCTCTCTATATTGATAGTTAATTAAACTTATTGAATCTATAACTTCTTTTTTTCTATTGCTTTTAAAATATCTAGATATTTAACAATTTCCTTAGTATCGCTTTTTCCTATACAATAATCTAGTTGTTTTGTAAAATATTGATTGAAAATCTTTAATTGAGGGCTTGAAATTATAAATTTAGAACCTTCTTCAATTTGTTTATCAAATAAAGTATCTTTTATTTCTTCAATATTCATATTGATGATTTGAAGGGCGATCCACTCAAAAACATCATTAATATTTTCATTTGTTTTTGCTGAAGTCTCCATATAATAAATTCCTGATTCTTTTGCTAATCCCATGCCTTCTTCTGTTGACACAACCCTAGAAACGTTAAGATCTACTTTATTTCCTACAAGAATCAATACAATATTTGGCAATGCGACCTTTTTAATAATATTATACCATTTCCTTACATGCTCAAATGATTCTCTATTGGTTATATCAAACACAATGATTCCAGCACGCGAATCGGTTAAATAATCAGGCCATAAACGCTCAAATTGACTTTGTCCCGCTAAATCCCATATCATAAACTTTACAGATGTACCTAATTCCTTAAATTTACATTCCTTTTTAGAAATATAGGTACCTATTGTTGCTTTATAATCTGCTTCAAAGATTCCATGAACATATCTTTGAGCCATACTTGTTTTCCCTACTCCGTTATCTCCGATTAGAGATAATTTATAAACCAACTCGGGCGAATGAGGTTTATTTTGGTAATATTCCATTTTTCGCCTAACCTTTTCAAGTTCAGTATCTCTTTTTACTTTAGGAATTACAGGACTGACAGGTATCTCTCCATCGATAATCCTTGCTACTTTATCCGCAGTTAAATAAGTATACGGAAACACATCATCAACTAAAGCCGTGTGATTGAGTATAGAAACAAGAACATGGTCTGACCCAGATTCACAAAAAATAAATCGATACTTATCTGTATCAAAAGTTCCGGCACCAAAAGTACCAAGATCAAAATCTTGAGTTAACTTTTTTAACACTAATTTTACTAATGAACTGAAAGCACCAATAAATTTATCCTCATCTGTTTTCTCTTTATCTCTTGTTAAAATATCAATTATTAACCCTTCACGATCAACTACAAGTACAGATACTAAAATATCTCCCACTTCTTGCATATACCATTTAAATAGGGTTCTTAATTTTTCCTTATCTATATATACCATTAAGCATCAACTAAAGGTTTTCTCTAAGGTGATATTCTATTTTTTTTAATATAAAGAAATAATAGAGTTTGAATATTTGAATTCTTTTAAATAATATACTTAAATCAAAAAAGAATTTCTATTCAGCTAAACCATATACTTGCCTAGGTGCTAGGTATTTTGGAAATCTATCGATTAAATCTAATCTAGCAAGATAACAAAGGTGACACTCATCTACATATTCTTCTTCATGCTCAATATTATATTCCTTTACTAATTGAGTAGGACCACCTTGAATTAATGGACGACATATAGGATGATCTTCGGGTTTATAATTCTTAATCAATTTGGAAAGAGGAATTTCCCAGAAATTACCAATGCTTAAACCTTGGCATATGTGAGCATTTCCAAATGGATCAACGTGAATTCTTCCAAGTCCCCTAAAATCCTCATATGGACATTCATTCAGTTCTTCCCATGATCTCTTTGGCAATCCTTCAATCAACTTTTCAACAGCTCTTCCTTTAAACATAGCACCACCACTAATAACAGGTTCTCCTTTTTCCTGTTCCTTTTTAATTGTTGGTTCTTCAATGCATATTGTCGTAACTGGTAGCTTCAGATTCCCAGTAGCGTTCCTTGCTATTTTTGATCGATTTTCTTGCTCATTTTCATAATGAAAAGTATCATCACTTATACTAAAATCGTCTACTCCTAACTCTGAAAATGGTTTGAGCCAAATTTCCGCATCCTGGATACTAGTAGCCCAATATGAGTTTGTTACTATTCCAACTTTGAATCCCATCTTTTTTGCTAATTTCACTCCTTCTACCATTATTGGATAATAAAGAAAAGGCTCTCCCCCTTCAAAATAAATCCATTCTACAGATTCTAATTTGGTTGCTTCATCAATTACTTCTTTAATTTGTGCTAATGTAAAGGTTCCTTTTGAATTGGGACTACAATATAAAAAACAGTGATCACATGTATAGTTACAACTATAGGTTAAGAGAAAATGAATTCCTTTTAGCAATATAATCTACCTCTTTAATTACACATTCTCTAAATTTGTAAAATTATAA